>NZ_JBXAJM010000033.1:0-30020 GCF_058797315.1 Pseudomonas sp. GW823-FHT02F05 | reverse complement strand
GTCTTGAAGGCGCCATCGCAGGCAAGCCAGCTCCCACGCTGAACGGGTTTCAACTCAGGACCGAGACAAAAACAAGAGTGAAACGACAAACCTTCGTAGCTCTGACCCAAACTGATTCAAGGAGAAACACCCATGATCCCAGTAATCCTTTCCGGTGGTAGCGGCTCACGTCTTTGGCCGCTTTCCCGTAAACAGTTCCCCAAGCAGTTCCTGGCCCTGACCGGCGAGCACACCTTGTTCCAGCAAACCCTGGAGCGCCTGGTGTTCGAAGGCATGGACGCCCCCATCGTGGTCTGCAACAAAGATCACCGTTTCATCGTCAACGAGCAACTGAGCGCACGCAAGCTCGACTGCCAGCGCATCCTGATGGAACCCTTCGGCCGCAACACTGCGCCGGCCGTGGCCCTGACCGCGATGATGCTGGTCAACGAAGGCCGTGACGAGCTGATGCTGGTACTGCCCGCCGACCACGTGATCGACGACCAGAAAGCACTGCAACGCGCACTGGCCCTGGCCACCGTGGCCGCCGAGCGTGGCGAGATGGTGCTGTTCGGCGTGCCGGCCACCCGCCCGGAAACCGGCTACGGCTACATCAAGTCCACCAACGACTCGCTGCTGCCTGAAGGCGTGAGCCGCGTGCAGCAGTTCGTGGAGAAACCCGATGAAAAACGTGCGGTCGAGTTCGTCAAAAGCGGTGGCTACTTCTGGAACAGCGGCATGTTCCTGTTCCGCGCCAGCCGCTTCCTCGAAGAGCTGAAAAAGCACGACCCGGATATTTATGACACCTGCGTGCTGACCCTGGAACGCAGCGAGCAGACCGCCGACACCGTGACCTTTGACGACTCCACGTTCGCGTGCTGCCCGGACAACTCCATCGACTACGCCGTGATGGAAAAAACCCAGCGCGCCTGCGTAGTCCCGCTGGCAGCCGGTTGGAGCGACGTGGGCTGCTGGGCTTCGCTGTGGGCGGTCAACGATAAAGACGCCAACGGTAACGTGAGCAAAGGCGATGTAGTGATCCAGGACAGCCGCAACTGCATGGTGCATGGCAACGGCAAACTGGTGTCGGTGATCGGCCTGGACAACATCGTGGTGGTGGAAACCAAGGACGCGATGATGATTGCCCACAAGGACAAGGTCCAGGGCGTCAAGCAGATGGTCAACACCCTCAACGAACAAGGCCGCAGCGAAACCCAGAACCACTGCGAAGTCTACCGTCCTTGGGGCTCTTATGACTCGGTGGACATGGGCGGACGCTTCCAGGTCAAGCACATCTCGGTCAAGCCGGGCGCGTGCCTGTCGCTGCAGATGCACCACCACCGCGCCGAACACTGGATCGTGGTCAGCGGCACCGCCGAAGTCACCTGTGACGACAACGTGTTCCTGCTCTGCGAAAACCAGTCCACCTACATCCCGATCGCCTCGGTGCACCGCCTGCGCAACCCGGGCAAGATCCCGTTGGAGATCATCGAAGTGCAATCGGGCAGCTATTTGGGTGAGGACGATATCGAGCGCTTCGAAGATATCTACGGTCGCTCGACACCGGTTGAACGTGGTGTATCGGTGAAAACTATCGCGCAGTAAAACAGTCGTACAAGAAGCCCTCGCCCAGCCCATTGCGTCCCCTATCCGCAGTGGGTTGGGTGGGGGCTTTTCGGTTCAATGACCATCAAAACAGACAGAAAGCTCCTCGCGGGATGTCAGGCCTGTTTTTAACGAACCCAGTTACGCGGTGCAAACGCGTTGTAATTGCCGTCCTCCTTGGGTTCAGCATTTTTATACGTGTTCTTGCCGATTTTCTCCGCCGCTTTACCCCCCCACATCAGCGCCGAACCTGCGACTTTCGAGGAAACGCCACCTGAGCTTGCCATCTTCTTGCCGGCCACCTTCGCCATCCCGCCAACGAACGTCAACGCGGCCCCATAGGCTTTGTCTTTCGAACTGTCGGTGCTATGAAGTACTGAGGATGGCAAAACATGCGAACGAATTGTATCGCCGAGGCCTTGCAGCACAGTTTGCCGCAAGCTCGTAAGCCCCATACTTTGCATACGCGGCCCCGAGCGCGACTCGAGGGGGGCGGCACTCGCTTGCACGGGTCCTGCCTGGCTGGAGGCCTCCGCTGGTGCGGACACGCTGAGAGGGGTGGACAGGCTTACAGCGGCGTCTGAAATATTCATAAAAAACTCACATTGTATAAGTGCAACGTTGGGTTCCGTCGTTGATCAACCAAGCCTCCTTGCGCAAACTGTGTGGCAAGTTATTCAAACCGGTTCCCACATCGTCGGGTGCAATGACCTACGTTGACCCTTGCCCTCATCTTGCCGATCCTTGCGCCTACCACGACGCATTCGTGATGAGGTTTGACGGCCTCAGAGATTCATAGGATCCCTTCTTTTTCAGAAGATCCATGTCAGCTATGAGTGGGTTGGGTGGGGGCTTTTTATTTGGACTGTATAACGCCTGTACACAGTTACTCGCCAGGGCCCTTGCGGTTAACATTAAACTTGTTTGAAGTATCCCCGCTTTATCGTCGACAGTTTTGCCTGCTCCTTTATATGTGCGGTTTCCCCTTCCCAAGTAGCAGTACTGTGTCGCGCCATATATAATTTTGCGCCAAACTCATCTATAGGTTTCACACCGTTCGCCCCTACATAACCATTGAACTTTCGGGGAGATATAGTGCTATCCGACCATCGCTCAAGCCGGTTATCAGTCGGCTCTCCCCCCCAAAAATCTATCGGCCCTGGAATCGTACTTTCCAAGGTATCGTGCCCCTCCCGACTGGGATGAAACCCCGCCAACAAGTAGAAACCTGTAGCACTCATCGCTACGCCACTCGCTTCGACCCTTTGAATCGACTGTTCCTCAGCGTCATACGTCAACTCTAAAAGCAGCAGGGAACCGTAGCCTTTCCCCTCGGGCTTTGCATCAAACAAATGAACATCTGCAACTCGTTTCTCAGCGTCATCGCGCACCACATACTCTATATATCCATGAACGGAAGAGTTTTGTTCCTCACTACCATCAGGGTTGGCTCCCACGTAACTAATTCTGTTACTGCCATCTTGGAATGTTTGTCTGGTCACCAGTATATTGGCCGTGGCCGCGCCTCCGCTTGGCGGGATCCACACGTAAACTTGCGTCTCAGCGATGTGCGTAGATGATCGCTCTTGGATCACGCTGTTTTTTTTCAGCCAGGCTGGCAGCATTCTTTGAAATAGAGAGGGCGATGCCGACTTGTTGATCTCTTCTTTCGTAGGTACCAGACCTTCATCATCTCTGAGCAAAACCGGATTATTTCTGACCATTCTATACAGATTCAAACCGTCGATCCGTCCCGCCGGATCAGGGTTAATCCAACGCTGTAACCACGGCACGTAGTACCTGAACCCATAGTAATAAAGCCCCGTCGCATCCCGCTCCTTGCCCGAATAACGCAACGTGCGATAACTCTCTTCGCTCGAATCACCCTTCTGCGTGAAGGCCGTCGTACCAAACGGATGATACGTCTCGCGAGTGATGATCCGCGCTTCACTGTCCAGTTCCAGCGAACAAGAGCCCAGATGATCGCTAAGGGTGTAACGGTATTGATCATTCGCCAGTTGCTGCGGCGCCGCGCCTTCCCAATGCAACACCTGCACCGTGGTGCGGCCGGCCTGGACGGTGACGACGTGCAGTTTCTCGCCATCCCCATCGCGCGTTTCCAGCCCTGGTAGATATCGGGTCTCACTGACCAAGGTGCGGGCGTTGGTTTGCGTCGTGCGCACCTTGCGCTGGCGCATGCCGTCGGCACCGTAGACGTAGCGCTCGGTGTCATTGAGGCGCAACGTGCGCTCCACCATATGCACATGGCTCAGTTGGTTACGTGCATCCCAACTCAGTGTTCGGCCCCGGTCCAACATCAACAGGTTGCCGCTGGCATCGAAGGCTTCGGCAATCTCAGCTTCGGTCGGTGGCCTCCCGCCCACCTCGGGCAGGCAGCGATTACTGTGCTTGGCCGCCGTCAACACACGCCCATGTTGCTGTGGGCCGTGGTGGATCAGCTCCAACAGATTACCTGCGGCGTCATAACGATAGGTTTGACGATAGTTAGCCACGGCAGCCGGATCCTCGAGATGAGCAGGCCCGCGATTAGCGCTGCCGGCCTCCCAGCCGGTGGCTTCGATCAACTGGTAAAGACTGTCGTAGGTATAGCGGTTGATCGGCTCGATGCGTTGGTTGGCAAAGAAGCGCACCGGCAGGGCCTTGTCTTCAAGGCTAAGGATATTGCCCACCGGGTCATAGACGTAGTGCAAATCCTGTAGCGGTTCGTCGCTAGGCCCGGCAGCGCTCAGACGGTTCAATCGCCCGTCTTTCGGGCAGTAATCAAACCGACTGGTGACCTGGTTGCCTGCCGTTTGCTGTTCTATCTGTGCTTGAGCGTTGTAGTGAATGTCATGTACCAGCCGCTGCGGGGCGGTCGCGTTTTTCAGCTGCAGCCAGGCCTCGCGCAATCGGCCGTCGATGGTGTGATTGAAACGCTGCCGATTACCCTGCGCATCGGTTTGCTCCAGCACATTGCCCACCGGGTTGAACTGCAAAGTACTGCGAGCACCGGCTGCTTGCTCAAGCAAATCATCCCGCTCATTAAGGGGCAGTGGCCAATCGGGCATATCCAGGCTTTGCAGAAAGTGTTGATACTGTTCCAGCACCGCGCCGGTCAAGCCGAACTCATTGAAATGCTGCGTTCCAGCCGGAGTGTCGTGGCGGATCAACTGGCCGCATTGGTTGTGCGCGGCAAAGTGCGGCGACGCATCGGCGTAGTGATGACGTTCGACGCACGCAGCTTGCTCGAACACCGCCACAGGCCTTAGCAAACTATCGTATTCAACCTGTCGCTCATTACCGCGAGCGTCCCACGCTTGCACCTGTTCAGCCGCCTGCGTGAACAGGCTGACACGCCATCCTGCATCAACGCTGTGGGAGCTCAGTACCTTGCTGCCAAGCGAGTAAACCTGCGTCAGGTTGGCCCGCTCCACCAAACGCGGGTCCCACTCGGCCACGACTCGGCCCGCACCGTCGAAGCCACTACGACTGCTCCTTGCCTGCACCTGCTCCCGCCCACTCTCACGCCAATAGCGCACCGTGCGCACCGTCAGCCCGCGAGGGTCGCTCACACTCAAGCCTGGGGTCTGCCGGTGCAGCGCAAGGGCGGTCATTGCAATGTCTTCCCCCGGGCCTCTTTCATCGCCATCACCTCTTCATAGGTGTCGTTTTCATCCTCGTAAATGCTGTACCAAGGCCAGTAGGTATGACGCCGCAGGTAGTCCTCCTTGGCGAGGACGGTACGAGTAGGACGGCCCAACGGGTCATAGAATTGTCGGTCGCTGTAACCGTGTTGCCTGAAGCTGACATCGTTGATGTAGCGATGATGATCGGCAAAATAGGGCCTGTAGATGCGCACAATCAGCCCCTTGTTGTTGTACTCGACCCGCTCGCTGACCCGCCAGCGCTCAACATCCTGTACCGTCACCGGCCGACAATTTCCGTCAAGCGCCAACGAGCCATCTTCCTGTACATGGTAGGCATAACCGCGCTCGACCTTTTGCTTGCTCTGCAAGGCGCGACCGAAACCGTCCCAACAGCTCAAGGCGACGCGGATTTGTTTTTCCGGATCGAGCGGGTAGCGATCAGCCTGCAAGGTAACGGCGTGAACAGGCTCGCGGCGCACCTGAGGGATCAAGCTCAACAGGCGTTGTCGCGCGGGCGTCAATGCATCGGATGGCGAGAGCAAACGGGCCGACACACGAATATGCCCGCTGGGTAGCAAGTCGCCCTGCGCTACGCATTCGTCCAGCCATTGGCGATCCTGCAGGTCGGCGTCAGGCACTCGGCCCATCCAACTGAACGGGTCGGCAAAGTGCGCAGTGGCGGCATCCTGCAACGCCGCGGCCGGTGCATCAATGATTTGGCCAGGTGTGCCGCCGAGTGGAGGACGGTAGTCATCGAGCGACGCAAAGCCCACGGGTTGACCACGTTCGGTGCCGAAAAAACTGGTGGCGATCACCTGGCCGAATGCCCCGTAAAGCACCTCCTGAGTGTTTTGATTGGGGTCGATAATGCGCGCCGGTTGCAGCAAGCGATAGTCAATCGAATCCACACGCGTCTCACAGCCGTCAGGTAGGCGTACCCGAGTATTCAGGCAGCCATAGGGGTCGTAACTCAGATGGGTCACACCATGACTGCGGGTTTGCTGCACGGTGATGACGTTATAGAAACCCGCGAGGCCGGCGTAGGTATTGAAACCGCGCTTGACCGACCACAATGGCGCTTGCGCCCCGTCGATGGACGGCAGAACCAGGCGCATTTTGTGGTACCCGACCTCCAGGAGTTTTTGCTCCAGGTCAAACGGCATTTCACCCTCGTCATTGCGCAGCAAGTCGTACGCCTTGAGCGCTGCCTCATCCAGCTCGGCAATTTCCAACTCATCGGCCAAGGCCAGGAACATGGCCTCTCCATCCGGTAAGGGGTGAACCCCGGACAAGTCCCGGTAGCGCTGCACCGACTGCCCCACCAGTGTTCGCTGAGCTTGGGGATTCAAGGGGTTTGCGGCGGTTTGCGCGATAAAGGCTTCATAGCTGATCGCGTCGGGTTGCAAGCCGTTGGGACCAGAGCCCTTACCCAGCACCAGCGCGTTGTCACGTTGCTGAAAAGGCAGGGCCAGGCGCCAGCCCTGTGGGTGTGTCAGGTGAATAAACCGCGCCAGGCTTTCACTCAGGTAGTAAACCTGCTGCGCCGAATCATGGGCATCACACCACCAGCGTTTCTGCGGTGTGATTTCATTCGGGTCCACCTGGCAGGCCGGATCATCCTGGGCCGTCAGGCGCCGGGCATAACTGACCCTGACGCCATGGGTCAGGCTGCCAAAGGCATCCCAGCGCAGGTTGATCCCGTGCTGGCACTGCGGGTCATCGACCTGTTGCTCGTACTGGTAGGCGATCGACTCCAACGATAACGCCAGCATCACCTTGTAAGGTGCGAATTGACCGCCTACTGGCCGATCCAGCACGCGTACCAGGTAGCGGTTTTGCTCGACGCTATAGGGGACGTCACCTGCGTTGCGCCCTCCATAGGTTTCCACACGCAATACCTGGCCTGCCAGTGCTTGGAGCATGCCAGGCAACTCATCGGCCTGGGGTACGACAAGTTCATCGACACCGTCGGCTTCGTGATAATGGCTAAGCAAGGTTGCTCCCAAGGGGTGAGCAGCGCGATCACCGTTGAAATACTCATCGCACGCTGGGTCGATCACCTGTCCGACATGAAACCAGGTCTTGCGCAATACCGGCTCGCTGAAACCCGACTCCGGTGATGCCTCGGCAGCAGCGTCGGTATCAGTCGCCAGGAGCAGGGCAAAACCTCGGAACGTTCGTACCTGTCCGTCGTAAAAGCCTTTTCGATATTCGAACCGTTGCGTCAGCCGATTACCCGTGATTTCGTCACATTGAACCTGCTCACTCACCACCGGCACGGGGAAAGGTAAACGACACACGGCCGGTTGATTGCTCGCGAGCAATTGCTGCTTTTCATCCAGCCACTCCTGGGCCGAACTGCGATATTTCACGCTCGCGGCGGCGCCCTGGTTGTTATTGGTTGCACATAACAAATAGGGTTTGGCTGCGACAAAGTCATACCGCCAATGCATGGGCGACATATGCGGCACCGTCAACACCAGACTGGAGCAGCCCAGCCCTTGCAGGTCAGCGGTACTCACCTGGCAAAATCTGTCATAGCGAACGTCTTTGGGCCAAGGAAGCTCGACGGCGTCGTCAAAGCCGTTGCCACAACGGTTCATGAACACCAGCGCGCACTCGGCTTTCAAGTAGATCAGGTCTGCGGCACCGGAGCCGTCCAGATCCGCGAGCAAGACCCGCGATGCATCGAACTCGTCATAAGCAAAACCCAGCGTGCTGAACCTGAACCCTTTACCAAAGCGGCCTCGCCCCAGGTTGGGCCAGCATTCAAGCCGGTCGTGGCGGATGCGGATCAGATGCTGCTGGCCGCTGCCGAGCACGTCACTGAAGGCGACCAACTCGGTGGCGGCGTTACTGATCAACGGCAGATCATCCTCGCCTTCCTTGCGCTTAACCTGGGTGGCGGGGGCAAACCCCGCTTGCCGCTGGTTGGCATACAAACGTACGCTGCGCGGGCCGATCATCGCCAAGTCAGACAAGCCGCCCCCCATCAGATTGGCCAATTGCCCCTGAGGATGGAAAAACTCGTGAGGGAAGGCATCCACGGTCGCGAAGCTCGACCAACTGCGGTCCGGGTTGCAGGTAAAAAAACCACACAGCCCAGGCTGGGCTACGACCCATTCAAGGCAGCCATCACCAGTGAGGTCGCTTAAAAACTGTCGGGGTGCCTGCAGGCGGTCGGCTATCGGAATCTCTGGCAACTCATGCCAATCGTCATAGGCCACTTCGTCGGGGTGGCTCGCCGCCTCGGCCCGCATAGGTGCGCGGTAGTAACAGGCTTTATCGTCAGAATACAAAATGCCCGGAAAACCTTCGCCGTACAGGTCGACAAATTTATAACGCTGGCCGTCGTCAAGACCCGGCATTGTTTCAAATGGCTGATAGCGCCGTGGATCCGGTGCGAGCTCGAACGCGTTATAGATGAACTCCAACGGTGGCCGACTCTGTACCTTCCCCGCCCGGTCAATGGCTTGTTCATGGGCAGCATGCAGCAGGCTATAACCCAGTGGCGATGGCCGATATTCAAGCAGTAGTCGGCGCACCAGCACGGGCGCCGGCCCCATGTCTGGCTCATCGGGAAAGTAGTGGAACATCAGCACCTGCCGACACAGTTGCCGCGTCCTGAGCTCAAAACCATAGGCATAGCTGGAGAACGGATCGCTGCGTCCAGGCCATGCCTGGGTGGCCTCATAAGGGGGAGCGGTCATGAGGGCAATAGGACGTTCACCATGGTCGAACACCAGATGAAAATGCCATAGCACACCTTGCCCAGCCTCAACGCGCCACGCATACAGCTGGTCATCGGCGAGCGCATTGCCGTAAAGCACCTTGCTCAAGTAACGCTGGGCACCTGCGTGATCGCCGGCCTGATAATGGTAGACAATATGCTCGCCACGCGGGTTGAGGCTTTCTTCGAGCAGCCACTCCCCCACACGCGCATCGACATCCGGGTCGGCACGTCGTGAAGCAGCGGTTTTGCCGTACAGGTGCAGATTGCCGTCCGCACTGTGAATCAGCCAGAACCCCCCCGGGTTGTCGGTATCGGACCAACGCTCGATCAGTGCAAATGCGCCTTCGGTGCGAGGCCAGTAGCGTACAACGGTGTAAGGCCCCACCGGCAAGCCGTTATAGGCCGTCTCGACCCTTGAAACCTCTGTACCCGTCATCGGGTTGCGTTCCGGCATCCAGGGCTCCCCATCCGGCCCCAGGATCACGTCTTCATCGGTATACGCCGGCACCCCTGTGGACGTTCGTCGAGTGATCGCATTGGGCGTCTTGCCCCAGCCTATTCCGAACGAGCTGTTGCCGTTGGTGCTGCTGTAACCCAGCGTCAGGTCCGGGGCAAAACCCCGCCCGGGGGAGATTGGCAAGGGCAGCTCGAACGATGCACCACCGCTGATACCGACCGGTCCCAGGCCGTTGCCGATACTCTGGATGGCGCCACCGCCCTTGGGCAGGGACGGCGCGGCGATTTGCAGCGACTCGTCATGGTTCACTATGCCTCCTCCTAGCCAGCCTTGGCCGTGTAGTGCAGCTTAAGGATGATGTCGGTCAGCGATTCGAACAGGCGGTTCCGCGCCGCAACGTCAGTCGAGGTGAATTCCAACGCCCAGCTTGAAATAGCGCCCGTACCCTCAAAGGGCAAATAACGCTCATCGTCGAAACTGAAAGTGAACAGCCCATCGTCATCCACCCCGCCAGACAAAACGATTTGCTGGCTGGCCCGCAGGTTTTCCTTGAGGGTGTCGCCTATCTGCACGGCACTGTAGGTTTGGGTCAAGGTGGCGTGAATGTCTTCGTAGGGCCCCAGGACCACAGGCAACGACACGCTGATACGTTTGATCCGGCGCACGCTATGCCCAGGGTAATTGCTGTCGAACATGGGCTGCGTCAGCTGGAAATCGACGCGGCAGTTGTCTATCAGGCCAAGCTTGATGGTGTCCCAGTCCTGATTGATGGCGGAGGTCGGATCCTTGTCCTTGAGTTGGCGCAGGGACACCGTCTTGGTGATCTCCAGCCGTCGTTCATTGCGACTCAGGTACGCCGAATCCATTTTCAATAAGGACAACTTCAACGCCTCGCCGGCGCTCAAGCCTCGGTAGCTGTCCTTCCAGACGCCCGCCTGAATAAAGCGCGTGCTGAAGTCGGCGAGTTCAAATTGCCAACAGGCTTCGGCGGCCAGACACAGCGCCAAGGTGGCATCGTAGGCCTGGTAATAGAAGGTCGCGAACTGGCCGTTGAGCCATTGATAGAGTTGCGCATTGCTAAAACGGGTGCGCAGAAAATCATAGCTGGCCAACGCCTGATCCTGGGCGACGCGGGCCTGGTTCAATTGCAGGGTGGTGGCGCGGGCCTGTGCTTCAAGCACCTGCATTTGTGCCTCGATCTGGGCAATTTCCAGCGTGGCTTGGTCACGGGCTTGCATCCATTCCTGGTGGCGGCGGCGGAAGTTTTCAGCGCGGTCCGTCGCCTCCGCAATGGTATGGAGCATCGCCGCCCTGGCTGAAGAATAGGCACTGACCATTTCGGCGACGCCCTCCAGGCGCCATCCCCCGGAGGACGCTACGGCAACGGCACCATTAGTCAAACCCGCGTGAGCCCCGCCGCCGCCGCCAGCCGAATTGGGGGGGGCCTTCAGGCCACTGCCAACGGCATTGGCCACCTGACTGATGTTGTCCAACACCCGCCCTTCCAAGTGCAGCGCTGCAGCAGCTTTTTCACCGGCATTCACCACTTCATCGGCCAACTTACGGTAGAAATCCAGGCGCCCCTGAGCCAGCGCCTTACTCGCCTCCAGTGCTTTTTTCTGCTCAAGGTCAATCGCTTGTGCCTGTTGTTGCAGGTCCACGGCAAACTGGGCGAACTCCCAAGCCTGGTGGTATTGCAGCTCCTGCAGTTGCGCCTGTTCCTTGCGCTCGATCAATGACAACAACGTATTGCCAAATTGGATCAGGGTTTCCACAGCACTGCTGGCACGGTTGTGCATCACACTGTAGCGATAAGGTGGCACCTCCTGGGCCAACAACCGCGCGGCACCACCGGAGGCCGCGCCCTGACCGAACGCCGCCAGCAGATCGCGCGGGTTCAAGGGGGCGGCAAACAAGGGCAGCATCAGCGGCTTGCCGTCCAGCGTACGGTTGTTACGCAGGTTGTCCAGGCGCGCCTCGGCGGTATCCCAGTTCTGGACCAACTCACGGTTGAAGGGCAAGCGCAGGTATCTGTTATCCAGATCAAGCAGGGTAGGGTCGGGCGCGAAAGTGCGCAGGTACAGCGGCGGTTCGGCGAAGTGGTAGAGCGACTCGCCATCGTTGGCCGCGGCACTCTCTTCGCGTAGTTGGTCCTGCCGGATCAGGCGCTGTTCGAACTCGCGCAATTTTGAGTTGGTGGCGTCGCTCAGGGTTTTCAGGGGGATCGGTTGCCAATGGTCCACCACGTTGATATCAGGGCGCGGCCCCAGCAGGTCAAGCACGCGCACGTACCACAGCTTGGCCGCTACGAGGCTGTCGGGGGTCAGTTGCCGGTAGGCGGCGTCACCCCGGTCCAGCAGGTTCTTGATGTAGAACATGTAGATCGCCTTGCGATAGCGCACCGGGTGGCTGCTAGCGATACCGTCCGGATCGGCGGGTTTGCGCGACACGTAGTCCATTTCTACCGGGTCATCCATCAAAGGCCGTACGTTCCAGTAGGCCGGACGGCCCTTCTCGTCTTTTTTGCGCGAAGGGTCGAAGATAAAGCCCAGCCACTGTTCGGCGCCTTCGAAGTTTTGCTCCTGGTTCAGACGGTGGCTGACCATGAAAGGCAGATGCAGGAACAACTCCCAGAAATACAAGCCGTTGGCACCGTGAAAATCCATCTGGTTAATGGCCGCTGGTGGATTGAGAGGGGGCTCTTCAAGGAGCTGAGTATCCCAGGACAGCAGGTTTTCCAGGGCGATATTGGCGCGGTTGATCAACTCGCGTGCAAACAATGTATTCATGCGGATGGGTTGACGTGGAGCGGTGCCGGCATCGTTTAGCTTGATGCCAGAGTTGGTGAAATCGATGAATTCGGCGATGCCCAGAGTTGGGCTGGCACGGGTGTTGATGCGAGGGGCGATCAGCGGTGTGGTGACTTGCGCGACAAGCTCCAGTTCTACGTAGGTCATTTTCAGGGCATGTCCCAAAACCTGCCAGGTGGTACCGTTGAACACCTTGATACCATGGATAATCGGAATTTTTTTTGAGCCGATGGGCCAGGCTCCCGGCCAGTCAGGCAACAGGGTTTCAGGGTTAATGGGGAGCCTTAATGTATGGGTGTCGGGTGGATTTATTACTGCGAATCCACCGGAGTGCCAAAGTGACGCCGCGCCAGGATTAGCTGCCATCGGATCACTCAGATTCAGAGGTCGCAGAATAACGTGCTGAAAAACATAAGTAGGGGGCCTTATAAACTCCTGGACCTCAGCGTGACGGAATCCAGCAGGCCAATCCGTCTGCACTGTTTTTAATACTAAACCGGTGTGCATCAAATAATCACGCACCAGCACAGCAATCTTAGAAGATATTGATATAAAACCATTTGCATCCGGCAGACCAAGAGTACAATGATGAACATCATATGTGTCACACAAGAAATAAGACAATAACCCGCTTCCAACGTATCCATTAGTACGAGAAGATATCAAACTAACCCTACACCTCCCCCCACCACTAAACTGCGAACCACTCAACACTTGAATTCTAGAACCGTTCAAAAGCGTCTCATAGCCCGCCGTTTGGTTTGCGGGCAAAACCATTTCAAGCTTATATCTATCTTGCGTCTCCGAATCAAAAGCCGTTATAGAAAACGTCACATCCGGAGGCTTTGAAAATACAGCTGATATTTTAGATTTAAAGAACACTTCCCCTGTAGACTTATCATAAGTAACATCATCCCCACGGGAAGGGCTAACAATCGAAACCTGCCTCTCTTCAAAATTCCAGTTATCCAGCTCTTGATGCGGCCGATGCGACTCGACACTTTTCAGCGCTATACTAAGCTCAGGCACTTTGAACTGAAACCGCCCTTTATTATCCTGAGCAAATAACCTTCCCACCCTCAAGACATGGGGTGCCTTGATCTCCTTTCGAGTTCCGATACTGGGCACATACCCACGATTGGGAAACAGCGCCGTTACATTAAAGTTCTTATCGATCATCGCCGTTTTTAGAAACGCATATTGATCCGCCGCACCATCCGTCGCATTACCTGCGGTATACCCCATATACATCGCCACAAACATCGACTCCGGCATTGTCGAACTGTCGGCCACGGCAATGCTCTCAACCTGCTCCGCCAAGTCCGTAGTCTTGAACAACGGTGACTCACTCCAGGCTTCAATGACGGTTTGCGGCATACTCCAACTGTCGTCGTACTTCTTGTAGACCATGTTCAAGCGCAACATCGGGTTACTGTGTACTTTGATAACCGGTGAACCCGGATCTGGCGGTATGGGGGTACCACCTGGGAGATAACCTTCTTCAACCGTCATCTGAGCAGGGTTGTTATCCACGCACTCCACCCACAATACAAACAGGCGGTTATTGAACAACACTGGCCTGATGGTGCGCTCAATCGCACTGGCCGAAATCGGCAAGTTAGCCTTGTGCCAGTCTGACCACGCCCCCGGCTGCGGATAATCGAACTTTGGCCGGTTGGGATCCGTGCCGTTGAGGTTCATGTAAGTACGCTGGGACATATCCACCGAGCGCCAGTAGTACACACTCTCGGCCCGGGACTTGCCGATAAAGTAATACATGCCATTCTTGAAATCAGTGGTATTGATGTATCCATTGATAATCGTCAGGTTGGCCACTTCCTCAAAGCTCGCCAGATAAGACAGCACCGCTTCCTGAGTGGTGTCGATCTCGATCTTGTTCTGATTGAGGTCGTTTTCCAGTTGCTGGAAATACTTGGATTTGGTCAGGCGCAACGAGGGGTCGATATACAGTTCCGGGTAATAGCTCAACTGCTGGTTGGCCGCCCAGATGGGGTATTGGCAGTCGATCTCGCGCCACTGCCTGATCAGGTGATCTTCCATCACTTTGGTTTCATAGCCCGGCTCCATGCCCATCAGCGCGGCATTGATGTACTGCTGAATACTGGCGATGGCCGAGGCCACCGGGCTGGTGGGCACGGCCTGGCTGACCTGCACATCCAGCAGCTTGTATTGGTAGAGGTCGTTGGCGGTCTTGATTTTGTCGCTCAACTGGGCGTCGACAAACTCCGCTGCGTTCGGTACCACCTCATCCAGATAGTAGGCCACCAGGGCATCGCGCAGGGTTTCGTTGAGCTGGCTATCGATTGAGCTGGACATGCTCGCTCCTTATTCATCGTAAAAGTGCGCAGGCGCTCAGCGCCGGGCAGCCATGACCGCATTGCCTACCGCTTGCCAGGCCACACCCGTACTGTCGCCGTGCAGGGCTGTGGCCCTGAGCAAGTCCGCCGCAGCCAGCCCGCTGGCGGCACAGGTGGCTTGGCTGCGCAGGATCCAGTCGATGTCGGCCATGGAGCAGGCGCGCTTTTGCGCCAGCAGTTGGAAAAGCTCATGCACGTCGTCCTGCCGCCACCCCAACAGCCTGGCCAAAACGGAAGCGGCCTGGTCGCTGACTGCAGCGCGCAATGTTTTGTTTTTGAGCGCTGTTTTTCCGGGGTTGGCCGCGATGAAATAACCCAGCAATGCCTCCTCCGCCTGGCTTTGGCCATGAAACCACTGACTGTAGCGGCTCAGCAGGTAGAAGCTCTTGAGGTTCAACTCCAGATTTCTACCCGGAACTCCCAGCCATTGCGGATTAAGCAAAAACACACGCAAGGCACTGGTGCTCAACCGCAGGTCCATCACCACTGTCCCATGACGCAATACACGCTCGAGTTGATTGATCAATGAGTCAGTGGCGGCTGCGGTAGCCAGCCCCAACACCGCTGACAACAGGGCGTTTACCGAGGTCTGTGCCCAACGCAGTACAACTTGGGTGCGGTCCATCGGCAGGTTGATCATTTCTTGTGCCAAACCTTCGATCAGCCGCAGTTGGCGGTCATGGCCGGCCAGTAACATGTCGGCAAGCTTCGCCACGCTCTGCTCGTGCTCGTGAGGGAAGAGGTTCAACTGCCCCACTCGATAGTTAATCGCTTCTTGCAAGTAATGATGGGGGTCTTCGAGACCTGTGAGCGGAACAGGCCTCACCAGCCCCTGCGGGTCCAGCAAATACTGCAGCACTTCGCGCCATTTGATGGGCTCTCGTGCGGCAGCGGACTTGGGCCGTTCATAAACAGGCAGATTCAGCGCCGAGATCTGCTCATCGGTAATCAATACCTCTCGCGTCGCGGCGGCCAATATGCCCAAGCGGTCCACCAAGCCTTGGGGGGGCAGGTAATCTCCAAGCTCCAGGCCCAACGCGCGGCGTACCCCGGTAACACTTTGCTTGCTGTCCTTGAGCCAATTCACGGCCCAATCCATCTGCATCAACACATCGAGAACGTCAGGCGCGGGCGCCATTGCATCCTCTTCCCAAGCCTCTACGGTCGGTAGGTGTCTTTTAGGCAGCGTGCCGCACTTTACTTGCAGGTGGTGAACTGAAGACGGTTGGCTGGTTATTACCTCCCAAGCTGTCCTTGAAAGGCGCTTGCCGCTGAGCGACAACGTCCCACCAGCGCTCAACGGTTCAAGCGTAAGCGCGCTGCCGTCAGGATTGCGCACGAAGTTTTCTTCGTCTGAATGCTGGGGCTGCCGTTCCAGGGTAAACACCCGCGTGCCAGCTGCTGATGCAAAGTCGGTCCCCGCCAGCACAAACAAGGCTGAACCTGGCAGCAGACGCAATAAGGTACCTTCATGCGCGGCATCAACCACCAGCACCAGCCTGATGCTCATATCGCTGGCGCCCTGCGCAGTCAACGACCATGGCCTGAGGGACGACAATGAGGGTTGTAGCAGGCGCCCGGTACAGAGTAATCGCTGGTACTCCAGCCCCCCCAGCATATCCACCAGGCCCCAGCCTTCCTCCGGCGACAAGCCAAACATTTGCGGAATACGCGCCTGACGGTAGAGCGAGGACAGGGTGCCAAGGTCGCGGAGTAACGGCCCAACAAAATCCTTCGTTTGGTTGGCCAAGCGAGAAAGCGATGACTCTGTAGGCTCAAGGCCGAGCGCGGCACAGAGTTGTGCGACGATTTTTTTGTTCGCAGCGTCTGTCCCACTGACATTAAAGGCGGCTCTATTGAGTTCCAACGGCGTATCGAACAGCGCAGCAGGGTTAAAGACTTGGTCAAACAGCGGCACCTTGTCACCCGTGGCGTAAGGCGTGAGATCGTGGAGGAACGCCGCAAATTCTTCGGGTTTGATGCCATAACGTCGGCTGAAATAACGATAAACACCCAAGACCCGCAGGGTATTGGTGTTCAGGTCCATGGTCAGGTTGTGTTCACCCTCGCTGCGGATGGCGCAAATGAGCAGCGTGTCCAGTTCGGCATAGGACATGTCCATACCGAGGTCTTTCTTCAGCCAGCGCTGCAGACGAATCATGCGTTGCAGGCGGTCAAACCGTTGAGGGGACGTTTTAGTCAGGTACCAGACCGTGCGGCTACCGAGCGTGGTTTCCTTGAGGCCCATGGAATTGTCGAACTGGTCCGCACACGTCGAGACAACGGTAGCAGGCACAACACTGTCATAACGCTCGCTGCCATGGCCGTTGACATAACACGCGCCATAGTGAGAGGCGTGCGGGTATGCCTTGCCGACGCCATTGCCCCCCGTCCATTGTGGGTTGCCGCTGGGGCAATTGGGAGACACGTGGGGGAAATGCTGACGCTGGGATAAAAGCGCCTCGACCTGCTCGGCATCCAGCTCCGAACGTTGCATGAAGGTCTCGAGCTGCACCAGTGGGTTGTCAACGTGACCAATACCTTGGAGACCGTAACTGCGCTGAAAAAACTCCTGCTGCTCGGCCGTCCATGTCACGTACTCATCCAGGACAATGGTGAAGCTGAGTACCGCCAGTGAAACGGGCCTAGTGGTAGTGCCCGTGGTGGTGGTGACAGTAAATGAGGCTCGATAGCCCGGTTCGATAGGAAACGGTTCTTCTCCCCCCCAGCGGATAACTGTGCAGATTGTTGAGGTATTCGCGGGGTGAAGATAATTAGGCGTCCAAATATTAGCCGTGTTCGCATATAACGGCGTCCCAGAATTAATCCAGAAAAGACCCTCTCGTTTAGTATCGTCAGGCCCCGAGAATTCAATCGTTGCCGTGCTCGTCAATTTCCCTTGGTTGACTAAGGTTTCTGCCTGAGGCACAACAGACTTCAGGCTTGACTGTGGGGATATCAGTAAAGCAATCCTGATGGCCGAATGCGGACTCAGATGAGAAGTCCCCGGCCCTGCCCAGGTCTGCGTCAGCTGAGCCTTCGATAGATAAAACGTGGTGAACAATGAAGGTTCGATCAACAGTTGCTGTTGCTGAGGGCTTAACCCCGACATCAACAGTTGCGCTTGCGCTGCAGTGTTCTGCACCACGCCATAATCGTTCAAGCCCCGTTGGCTGATGGGCAACTGCAAGCTGATGCGATAGTTCAACTCCCCCAACTCAAGCTTCTTTTCGGCCAGCCCTAATCGGCATTGGTGGTGAGGGTAGTAATACGGAAACATGAACGGATAGCGCCGCTCGGCCAGTACGTCGTAAATCGGCTTGTTGGCATCCGGCTTTCCTGTCCGGTACCGGGCGATGTCGGCCATAAGTATCTCATTGACTAACTCCAGCATCGGTCTGGGGGTAAAGGTGCTTTGCTGGTCAATGATCAACCCCTCCAGATCGGGCCGCCGAGTCCTCAACAGAATCTTGGGCCGATCACCCTGGCCGGAGCCTTCCAGGGTGCGCGTAGCGAAACGATATTGAGCGCTGAGGTAGGCCACCGGCGAATCGACCGCCGCCATCGCGCCCACTTTGCAGAACTCATCCCAGTTTTCCTTGAACAGGTTCGGGAAACTCGGCCCGACATCGACCAGCGCACGCACACCGGTCTGCTGGCCCTGGTACTGGGTTCTGCCGTTGGATACCTGGTGTTCACGGTACAGCCGACCGATCTGCACCGCATAGCACATGGCATTGTCATAGGCCACCTCGCCATCCGCCTCGCAGATCTCACCCAGGCGTTGGACGAAGTGGGGCTTGGGTTGGGCGATGATGTCGAACACCGACGCCATGCCCAATTGCTGCATCGCGGTGATGAAGCTGACTTTTTCCAGGCCCACTTGCCGTTCGGGCTCGTTGACCAACGTAAGAAGCAGACGGTCAGTTCTCGAGTCGTTGTCCATGCCCACGCATTCCCTCAGGTAGAGATACACCGCTATGTCCAACAAACTGAGTGGTTCTAAAAAATAAAGAACCTGTGAACTCTGACAGTAGCGACGAACGGTGCCTGAGGAACGGCCGAACACCCGAGTTGCCTGAATTGGGCGAGCCTGCCGTTGGCGGAAACTGGCTTGGCTCTGGTGGAAGCTTGCATTGATGGCTTGCAGGCCGATGCTTGTGCTCAGTAAGTCAGTCATCGCGGGCGAGCCCACTCCCATAGTTTGACCGGGTACATCATTGGAATAGGGTCAACCTGTGGGAGCTGGCTTGCCTGCGATGGCGTCCGTGCGGCCAGCACAATGCTCAAGCTAACCCATCCCGCCTACGCTTAAGTTAGGATGCTCGTTCCCTATTCGAGGTGGTCTCCATGTTCTTCGGCGTTCTCCTGATCATCACCTGGCTGATCCTGCTGCTGCGCTACCCGGCCAAGGCGCTGCCGGTATCGTTGGCCGCTGCCGTCGGCCTGGGGTTTGTCGCGGTTTGGGTGGTATGGCTGGACAATCGCGAAGCGTCACAACTGGCGCGTCTTGAGTTGCGCATCACCTACGCGCCGCAAGACTGCCCCGCCGACCGACCGCTCAAACTGACCCTCAACAACGGCAACGATGTACCGCTCACCGAACTGCGCTGGCGCGTGGCCGCCTACGCACCGGGCGATACGGTCAACCTGGCCGACAACGTCTACGCCGCCCCACGCTATCGCGGCCCCGGCGAGTTGCAGGCGGGCGCCACCTGGGATGACTGCCTGCCCACCCCGCCGCTGCGCCCCGGCTATCGCCCACAAACCCTGGAATTTCGCGCCGAGCACCTGCAAGGCAGTTTCTCGGACTGACAAAGGATGGACCCATGCCCAACGTACTGATCACCGGTTGCTCCAGCGGCATCGGCCGCGCCCTCGCCGACGCGTTCAAAGGCGCAGGCTTCGAGGTATGGGCCAGCGCCCGCCAACCCGATGACGTCGCCGCCCTCGCGGTCGCAGGCTTCAATGCTGTGCAGTTGGACGTCAATGACAGCGCCGCTTTACAACTCCTGGCCGGGCAATTGAGCGAGCTGGATGTACTGGTCAACAACGCCGGCTACGGCGCCATGGGCCCGTTGCTCGACGGCGGTACCGAGGCGATGCAACGCCAATTCGAAACCAATGTGTTTTCCATCGTCGGCGTGACCCAGGCGCTGTTCCCTGCCTTGCGTCGCAGCAAGGGCCTGGTGGTGAATATCGGCAGTGTTTCCGGCGTATTGGTGACGCCGTTCGCCGGCGCCTACTGCGCATCCAAAGCCGCCGTGCATGCGTTGAGCGACGCCCTGCGCATGGAGCTGGCACCGTTTGGCGTGCGGGTGATGGAAGTGCAGCCTGGTGCGATCAATACAAGCTTTGCGAAGAATGCCGGCGCCCAGGCCGAGTTACTGATCCAGGAACAGTCGCCATGGTGGCCATTGCGCGAGGGCATTCGTGCACGCAGCCAAGCGTCCCAGGACAAGCCAACCCCGGCCAGTGAGTTTGCTGCAGACGTGCTCAAGGCGGTGCAGCAAGCGCAACCGCCGCGCCTGTTGCGTTCGGGCAACGGCAGCCGCGCGTTGCCGTTGATGGCGGCGCTGTTGCCCAAGGGGTTGTTGGAGAAGGTGCTGAAGAAGCGCTTTGGCTTGGGCGGCAGGCTCTAAGGTTTCATGAAATCAATGAACGCCCGCACCTTCAGCGGCAAATGCCGCGTGTCTGGATACATCGCGTAAACCCCTTGCGGGGCAAAGCGGTGGTCCGCCAACAGGCGCACCAAGCGTCCCGCGTCGACATCCCCCTGCACCAACCATTGCGGTAAAACCGCCACACCGTGGCCGCGCACCGCAAATGCCTGGAGGACCGCCGCGCTGTCGGCCACCAAGGCTGACGGGCCGGCTCGATAAGGGTGTTCGAGACCTGCCGGGTCGGTGACGCTCAGTTCGCTCAAGCGGCCGTGGCCCAGCCTGGGCAACTGCTCCAACTCAGCCAGGGTTTGAACTGCGGCAAACTGCGGCGCCGCGACGGCGAACACGTCGAATGTGGACAACTGCACGGCGCGGTGATTGGAGTCCAGCAAGCGCCCCAGCCGAATCGCCACGTCAAAACGCTCGGAGATCAGATCGGCGTGGGTGGAGGATGTGGATAAGTGGATATTCAGGTCCGGGTGCAGGCGTCGAAAGGCTTCTACCGCCGGAGCAACTACGGCCAGGGCATATTCGACAGTGGTGGTGATACGCAGGGTGCCTTTGAGCTGGGCATGTTCACTGCGGGCTTCTTCTACCGCCAGGCGGGCCTCTTCAAGCATGCGCGTGCAGCGCAGGTAGAAGCGCTCACCCGCGTCGGTCAGTGCCAGTTGGCGGGTGTTGCGGGTCAGCAGGGTGACGCCGAGTTCCGCCTCCAGGCGCTTGAGGTTGAAGCTGACCACGGCGCGAGTCTGGCCCAGCAGGTCCGCGGCAGCGGTGAGCGAGCCGGCCTCGACCACGGCCTTGAAAGTGTCAAAACGGTCCAGGCTGACCATGGTGGACGCCCTCCTTTGTCAAAAAATTTTTGACAAACTAGCAGGCAAACCGACGTATCCCAAACCCTGCGTGCGGCCTACCCTGCCGGCTCCACTCGCAGGAACGCGTTCATGACCTACCGCTCGAAAGTCGCCTGGATCTTTTTGTTGGGCTTTGCCCTGGACCTGGTGAACATGTTTGTCGCCACCGTCGCCTACCCGGATATCGCCCGCGAACTGCACGCCTCGGTCACCCAGTTAGCGTGGATCAGCAATGCCTACATGCTCGGGCTGACAGTGATCATTCCCTTGAGTGTGTGGTTGGCGGCGCTCATGGGCGAGCGCACCCTGATCGCTACCAGCCTGCTGCTGTTTGCCGGCGCATCGGTGATGGTCGGCCAGGCTGGCTCCATCGAAGCGTTGATAGCTTGGCGCGCCTTGCAGGGGCTCGGCGGCGGCTTACTGATTCCGGTGGGGCAAGCCATGGCTTACCGACACTTTCCCGCGGCCGAGCGCAGCCATTTGACAGCGCGGGTGATGTCGGTGGCGTTGCTGGTGCCAGCGCTGTCCCCGGCGTTGGGTGGGGTGATTGTGGACAGCCTGTCCTGGCGTTGGATTTTCTACGCCAACCTGCCTCTGGCGCTAGTGCCCCTGCTGCTGGCACTGCTGTGGATAAAACCCGATGTGCCTTTAACCGAGCGCCCGCCCCTGGACCTGGGCAGTGTGTTCAAACAAGCCGCCAGCCCGATGCTGCGCGTGGCAATGCTGGTTTACCTGTGTATTCCGGGAGTATTTATCGGCACCAGCCTGATCGCCATCCTCTACGTGCGTGGCCTGGAGTATGACGCCACCCAGACCGGCGCGCTCATGCTGCCGTGGGCACTGGCCTCGGCCGTGGCGATCTACCTGAGCAAGCGACTCTTCAATCGCTGCGGCCCCAAACCCTTGTTACTGGCCGGCATGGCGCTGCAATGCGGCGGTATCCTGCTGCTCAACGAGCCGACGCTGATTATTGCGGCCTACGTCTTGATGGGCCTGGGCGGCAGCTTGTGCAGCAGCACCGCACAAACCCTGGCCTTTCTGGATATTCCCGCCGAGCGCATGGGCCACGCCAGCGCGTTGTGGAACATGAACCGGCAAGTGAGTTTCTGCGTGGGTGCCGCCGTGCTCAGTGCCGTACTGTCGGCCTTGGATTCCTTCGCGATTACCTTCACGATGGCGGCAGCTCTGACCCTGTTGCCGCTTTTCGCAGTGTTGCGCCTGGATGCTTCCAGGGTACGCGCGCTGCTTCACCCTTGCAGCGAGCCCAAACATGATTGACTACAGCGATTTTTTTGAAGAAGTGATCCAGACCCACGTCGAGATCGAACAATGGTTTGCCGGCGTTGCGCCTGAGGGCACGCTGGAAAATCTGCTGGCGCGCTTCTCACCCGAGTTCAGCATGGTGGCGCCCGCCACCGGTACGCGGGTCAACACGGCCGGGGTCAATGCCTTGTTCACGCGCCTGGGCGGGATGCGTCCGGGGTTGAAAATCACCTTGAGCGAAATGACCGGGATTGATCGTCACGCACGCGGCGCCACGGTGACCTATCGCGAACATCAGGTTGACGACAGCGGCACGCGGACCGATCGCCGCGCCACCGTGGTATTTGAGAAGCTCGCCAGTGGCGCGCTGTTGTGGCGGCATTTGCATGAGACATTTATCAAGGCGTAATCGAATAGACGAAATCAGATTTGCTTGCGAATACAGGAACTCAGTCGCCCCTTCCGCTTTGAGCCTTTGCTGTGTACAAAAAACTCAATCAGAGAGCGAAGTAGCTCTTTAATTTCATGTTCACTCATCACCCTATCCATCTTGTACGTCGACGACAATTGGAACTCCTAGCAGTTTCGCAGCGGAATTATGCCTAATCAACGCTAGCCTACCGCTCATCACTTTCTCTCCGTACCTGTTAATTCTGACAGTAGACACCTTTGGGCAGCTCAGCGGATTCTAATTCAGCGAACTGCAACAACCCAAATCAAACGGAGGGTAAAATGAACGTAGACGTATGGAACCTGCAAGGTTACACAGATGCCCTTAGAAAAAATGGAAAAGTAGTTTTTTCAAACTGGGTGACTCTCGACAAAGCTGGGACACAAGTATTCAGAAGCTCCCAACCTTATTACACTGGAAGTGACGACACTATCCAAGATTTTGATGATGATGCCATCAACCTATTGAAAGAATATAATATAAAATTAATTATTAGTTTAAACGCGAACGGTGTAACCGAAGAGGGCATGCTAAAGCTAACTGCAGCGGGCATCACTCACATCAACAAGCCAGTAAAAGACTTCGGTACGCCAACGCTCGCGGACTTATACATTTGTTGTCAATTATTGCATGATACCATTACCAAGGGAGATAAAGCTCTCATTTATTGTGGATTCGGCGCAGGGCGCACAGGAACTTTATGGAGCGCATTCCAAATTTATAGCCTCCCGCGAAACCAGAATCTTAAAACTGAGGTCAGCAGAATCATCAAGGACTCTACCGCCGAAACAACAGGCCAAGAATCAGTTATGCTGGAACTTGCAACTGGCCTAAACGTAATTAATGTAAAAACCGAGCTATAACGAGGGACCGCCATATCAAGTGTCGCACCTTACTTCTAAATAGGTGCGACCTCACCACATGCTGCTTTCTGACTACACGAACACACCAAAACTCAGCGAGGGATCACGCCCCACCGCTTAATTTTAAATAGCTCCACCGCACTCAAACTCGTCGCTATCAAAACTTAAAAACAGCCAGACATTTTGGCTCTAACGAAGCAGCCCTTCCACGTAGATCACCTCCATAATTTTTCCATATAAGAATCGAACGAAACTAATCATTATCGCACGCGCTACCGCCTTGCTATTCAGTTAGCATTTATAACCATTTTTACAGCCGGTTTGCCTGCACAATGACGGTGCAAGTAATCCCCGCCGCCAACAACACGCCCTCCGGCACTTCATCAATGTGAATCCGCACCGGCACACGCTGGGCCAAGCGCACCCAGTTGAAGGTCGGGTTCACATCGGCGATCAGTTCACGGCTCTCGGGGTTGTCGCGATCGTAGATGCCGCGCGAGATGCTTTCCACATGGCCCTTCAAGGTCTCGCCGCTCATCAATTGCATATCGGCTTTGTCGCCCACCTTCACGTGGGGCAGTTTGGTTTCTTCGAAGAAGCCATACACCCAGAACGAATTCATATCCACTACAGCCATCTTCGCTTCGCCGATACGCGCATAGTCGCCACGGTGCACGTTGAGGTTGGTGACATAACCGTCCACCGCCGCCAGCACTCGCGTGCGTTTCAAGTTGAGTTCGGCGGCCTCCAGTTGCGCCAGGGCGTGCTGATAATCGGCCAGGGCCGAGTCGGCGATGTTGCTGGCGTCGTCGCGGTTTTCCCTGGAGATCACCAGGGCGTCGAGGTCGGCGCGGCGGTGCGCGTTGACCTTGCGCATTTCCCAGGTGGCCTTGCGGGAGGCCACCAGCGATTGCGCTTGCTTGACGGCAATGCGGTAGTGCTCGGGGTCGATCTGCATCAGCAGGTCGCCTTTTTTCACCAACTGGTTATCGCGTACCGGTACGTCCACCACTTCGCCGGTGACGTCAGCCGCCACATTGATAATGTCGGCGCGCACCCGACCATCGCGGGTCCACGGCGTTTGCATGTAGTGCACCCACAACGTGCGGCCAATCCAGATCGCCAACGCCAGAACCAGCAAGGTGGCGAGCAGGCTGAAAAACTTTTTCATCGGGGCATTCTCAACGGTAGACGCTCAGCGCCAGGGCGCCGAACAGGCAAGCGAACAGGCTCAGGCGCAGCAGCGCCGGGTGCCAGAAGAAACGGTACAGGTCGAACCCGGCCAGGAAGCGGTCAATCGCCCAGGCCAGCCCGGCTGCGATCAAGAACATCAAGGTCATGGTCGGCATATAGATGCCGTGGAATGCAATTTCACGAGGCATTCGGGGCTCCTTTGAGGGCGGCCAGAGGCGATTGCGGGTCGAGCAACGAGGTGCGAATAAAGTGCAGGTAGCTCTTCACACGGCGCAGGGCCGAGGTGTCGAAGTGCGGGGCGAAGGGTTCGTCGGTGGCCTGCACGCGACTGATCGCATGGTCGACGGCAATCCACCCGCGCTCCAGGTTGCTGGCGCTGGGTTGCAGGAACAGCCGCACCAGCGAGCGTCCCATCACGCGGATCGCCTGGCGCCACGGCTGCGATTCGGCATACGCCGGGTGCACCGGCAAAATCGCCTGCTCCTTGCGCAGCTCGATGATCGCGTGGCCGACCTCCAGCACCACGAACATCCAGCGCAGCAAATCGCGCTGCACCTGCGGCTCGCCGGCCGCGAGGCCATACGCCTGGTGCAGCAGGTCGCGGGTGCGGCTTTCAAAGCTCGATGCCAGGCCCTTGAGCTTGCCGCTGATGGCATACACCACTTGCTCACGCAGGTCTTGCTCCAGGCGGCGCCACAACCAGCGGCTGTTGGGCGGCAGGATGATCGCCCCCGCCGCCGCGCACA
The DNA here is from genome assembly GCF_058797315.1 of Pseudomonas sp. GW823-FHT02F05. NCBI lineage: Bacteria > Pseudomonadati > Pseudomonadota > Gammaproteobacteria > Pseudomonadales > Pseudomonadaceae > Pseudomonas > Pseudomonas sp. GW823-FHT02F05. The sequence goes on along the minus strand of NZ_JBXAJM010000033.1, from coordinate 4,377 downwards.
CCAGCATGCCGATGACCATGGCGATGTAGTCGTTGATAAAGGTGTAAGGGTTGTAGACCGTAAGGTTGTCCGGCACCGAGCCGGTGCTGAAGAAGATCAACAGGCCCACACCCACACCGGCGTATTGCGGGCGTGAAGACAGAAAGGCCCCGAAGATGATCACCGGCGCGAGCATCACGCACAGCAGCGGGAAACCGTCGATCAAGGGGAACACAAAGAACATTTCGACAAAGCCGACCAAGGCGCCGATCAAGGTGCCGCAGGCCATCTGGAACGCCATGCGCTTGGGGTTGGGCGTGGCAGCAGACAGGCCCACCGTGGCCGCCGCGATCAGGGTCATGGTGGCGCCGCTGGGCCAGGCCGTGGCCACCCAGTAACTGCCCAGCACAACCAGGATAAACGAGGCGCGCACCCCGGCAGCGGCACAGGCCAACCAGTTGGTCTTTGGCGTGTAGGCTTCGTGCCAATCCTCCCGTGCATGGCGATGCTCGGCCAGGGACGCGTGGGTTTGCGCGTAGTTGTGCAGGTCGTCGACGAAGCGGTACAGCAGCTCGTAGGCAGTGTGGAAATCCAACTGCTCGGCGTCCGTCGGGTTGTCTTCCTGGAAGCTCGCCCGCAGGCTGCGCACCTTGGCGGGCAGGCCGTCCTTGTAGGCGCTCAGTTGGTTGACCAGGCGCGCGGCATCGGGGCTGGTGAGGGCGCGGCCAGAGAAGCTGTCGAGCACTTCGGCCAGGTCTTGCAGGCCGGGTTTGATCGCTGCCACCACATGGTCGGCCTCATCGGCGCGCAAGCGTTCGAGCAATTGGTGCAAGGCGTTGAAGCGTGTGGTGATGCTCATGAATTCGCTGTTGAGGCGACTGAGCCGCCCGTTGCGCCGACGCATGTGCGGGTCCTCAAACACGGTGACGCTACGCAAGCCTTCCAGGCCCACGGCTTCGGCAATAAAGCGCACGTTGCTGGCCTCGAAGCCTTCGCGCTGGCTGCGCCCGCGCAGGCCGTCGGTCACGAACAATGCGAACACGCCGAAGCGCTGGTACAGCGCGTTGCGCATGGCGGCGCTGGAGGTCTGCGGCAGGATGGCGGCGCTGACCAGTGTCGAGCACAGTATCCCCAGGGAGATTTCCAGCACCCGCCACACCGCCGCCATGAAGGCGCCGTCCGGGTGGGCCAGGGCCGGCAGGCCGACCATCGCCGCGGTGTAGCCGGCGAGCACGAACCCATAGGCGCGAAAGTTGCGGTTGCGCGTGGCGCCAGCGGTGCAAATGCCCACCCAGATCGCCAGCGCCCCCAGGAACAGTTCGGTGTTCTGCGCAAACAAGGCGATCAACAGCACCATCACCGCTGAGCCCGCCAAGGTGCCGAGGAAGCGATAGAAACTCTTGGCGAACACCTGGCCGCTCTGGGGCTGCATCACGATAAATACGGTGATCATCGCCGTGCGCGGTTGCGGCAGTTCCAGGCGCATGGCCAGCCACAGCGTCAGGAACGCAGCGACCAGCACTTTGAAGATATACACCCAGGTCACGCCATCACTGCGTGCCCAGTCGAAAAAACCACGGCGCCACTCAAGGGAATGCAGCCAGCGCAGCGGTGCAGGCAAGGGAGTCATCAAGGCCTACTCAGTGATCAAACACGGCGAGCGCCGCCGGAGTCTTGCTTGGGAGTGTCTTGGCAGCCGTGGGCACATCATCGCCAGCACCGAGGCCGCCGCCCAAGGCGGTCACCAGCTCGGCATGGGCGCTGAGGCGTGCCGCCTGCACCTGTTGTTCGATCTGCTGCTGGCGAAACAACAAGGTTTGGGCGTTGAGCACGTTGAGGTAGTCAGTGAGGCCACGTTGATAGGCGACCATGGCGATGTCGTAGGTTTTCTGCGCCGAGGCCACCGACTGCGCGGCGAAGGCCGACTGTTTGTCCATGGACTCGCGGCGGATCAACTGGTCGCTGATGCCCTTGAGCGCATTGACCAGGGTCTGGTTGTACTGGGCCACCGCGATGTCGTAGCCGGCACTGGCTTCACCCAATTGCGCACGCAGGCGGCCGCCGTCGAAGATCGGCAAGGTGATCGCCGGGCCGACGTTGTAGTTGAATTTCTTGCCGGCCAGGAATTCCAGCATGCCGCCCCCAGTGGCCATGTAGCCAAGGCTGCCGACCAGGTCGACGTTGGGATAGAAGCCTGCATGAGCCACATCGATACCCCGTGCCTGGGCCGCTACCTGCCAGCGACTGGCGACCACGTCCGGGCGTTGGCCGAGCAATTGCGCCGGCAGGCTGGAGGGCAATTTCAACGGCGCGGCGAGGGCCAGGGTCGGGCGCTGCAACTGCGCGCCCTCCCCCGGGCCTTTGCCGGCCAACGCCGCCAGTTGGTTACGGCTCAGGGCGATTTCCTCGTCCAGGGCATCCAGTTGGCGATGGGTTTCCGGCAGCGGGGTTTCGGCCTGGCTGACGTCAAAGTGAGTACCGATCCCAGCGGCCAGGCGTTTGTTGGCCAGGTCCAGGATCTGCTGTTGCTGGGCCAGAGTGGCGGCAGCGATGTCACGGTTGGCGTACTGCAACGACAGCTGGATATAGGCGCGCACCACGTTGTTTTGCAGTTCGAGTTGGGCCAGGCGCGCTTCGGCGGCGCTCATGTGCGCCAGGTCGACCGCACGTTCGGTCGTGTTGCTTTCCCGGCCCCACAGGTCGAGGGCGTAGCTCAGTCCCAGGGACGAATTGTTGTCCCAGGTGTTGGCGCCGCTCAATTCGCCAGGACCGTAAAACTGATCCTTCGGCCAGTTGTGGCGCTTGAGGGTGGTGTCGCTGTTGATCTGCAGCGACTCGGCCGACTCGGCCACGCCGGCCAGCGCCCGAGCTTGGCGTACGCGGGCGGCGGCCACGGCCAGGCTGGGGCTGTTGCGGGTGGCGAGTTCGACCCAACGGTTGAGCTGCGGGTCGCCGTAGGCCTGCCACCATTGGGCGGTGGGCCAGTGGGCGTCGCGGTCGGCGCTCTGGATCGCGGCGTCGGTGGCCAGGCTATTGGCGTTGATCGCCTGGCCTTGCGGGGCGATTCCTCCGGTTCCGATGCAACCGCTGATGACTGACGTTAAAGCCCAAACACTGAGAGTCTTCAGCTCTCTGCTGATGCGACGCGGCACGGCAAGCGAATTCCTGAGAGGGTGTTGCGGGAGAGGTGGCGCAATTCTAGGCGGCGCCAGGGAGGACGATAAGCTGGCATTCCTGTGAATCTTTGTTACCGTTCAGGCGATAATCCGTTGGTAGGGATCACTGAAAGCGTAACTTTCTGTCACAATTTGCTATCTCCCTTGAGAACACTCCATGGACACTTTGCAAAACATGCGCGCCTTCAGTTGTGTGGCCGAAGCCGGCAGCTTCACCGCCGCCGCCGTGCAACTGGACACCACCACGGCCAACGTCTCGCGCGCGGTCTCCAACCTTGAGGCCCACCTGCAAACCCGCTTGCTCAACCGCACCACCCGGCGCATCGCGCTGACCGAAGCCGGCAAACGCTATTTGCTGCGCTGCGAGCAGATCCTCGCCTATGTCGAGGAGGCCGAGGCCGAAGCCAGTGACGCCCATGCGCGCCCGGCCGGGCAGTTGAAAGTGCACACCATGACCGGCATCGGCCAGCATTTCGTTATTGACGCCATTGCCCGCTATCGCCGCACCCATCCCGACGTGACCTTCGACCTGACCCTGGCCAACCGCGTGCCGGATTTGCTCGACGAGGGCTACGACGTGTCCATCGTGCTGGCCAGCGAACTGCCGGACTCAGGTTTCGTTTCCCAGCGCCTGGGCATCACCTACAGCATCGCCTGCGCCTCGCCGGACTACGTCAAGGCCAAGGGCTGCGCACAGCGGCCCCAGGACTTGCTCAACCATGCGTGCCTGCGCCTGGTCAGCCCGGTGGTCCAGCTGGACAAATGGACCTTCAACGGCCCTGAAGGCCAGGAAAGCGTGGCGATCAACAGCTCGCCCTTCCTGGTTAACTCGGCCGATGCGATGAAAACCGCGATCACCAGCGGCATGGGCGTCGGCCTGCTGCCGGTGTACGCCGCCATCGAAGGGCTGCGCAACGGCACACTGGTGCGGGTGATGCCGACCTACCGTTCCCAGGAGCTGAACCTGTACGCCATCTACCCCTCGCGCCAATACCTGGATGCAAAGATCAAAACCTGGGTGGAATACCTGCGCGGTTCGTTGCCGGAAATTCTGGCGGCGCACCAGGCGGAGTTGGTGGCGTATGAGTTGAGCGGTGGTGTGCGGATGGCGAACTGATTTTGAAATGCTGCTTCCCACCCCCTAAAAATTTATTGTGGGAGCTGGCTTGCCTGCGATGACGGTGGATCAGCCAACACAATAGTGGCTGACACACCGTCATCG
>NZ_JBXAJM010000032.1:37942-49894 GCF_058797315.1 Pseudomonas sp. GW823-FHT02F05 | reverse complement strand
GTGGTTTAACGGGGCGCCTGAGATCAAGATCACAAGCAGATCAAGATCAAGAGCGGCTCGCTTCGCATCGTGGTTACTGTCGATCGCTTCAGAGTTGTGGAGATATCTATGCCGCGATGAGGCCGGCAAGGCTAATAAAAAGGCCCGCATTGCGCGGGCCTTTTACGTTCAGCGGATTATCAACCCGCCACCAACACCCGAATCGCTTCCAGTCGCAGTGCCGCTTTATCAAGCATGGCCAGGCCTTGCTCGCGCTGGTTGCGCAAGGCAACCAGCTCGCTGTCACGTACGGTCGGGTTGACCGCTTGCAGCGCGGTCAGGCGCGCCAGCTCTTCGTCGGTGTCTGCCGCCAGGCGACGCTTGGCTTCGGCTACACGCTCGGCGTGACGCGGGGCGATCTTCTCTTCACCGGCGTTGATGCGCGGTGTGAGTTGGTCGCGCTGCGCCTGTACGAATTTGTTCGCGCTGGCCCGTGGCACGCTTTCCAGCTGGTCATTCAAGGTTACGAACGACACGCGGCCCGACAGGTCATTACCGTTGGCATCCAGCAGGCAGCGCAAGGCGGCCGGTGGCAGGTAGCGACCCAGTTGCAGGGAGCGCGGGGCGACCACTTCGCTGACATACAGCAGTTCAAGCAATACGGTGCCTGGCTTGAGCGCCTTGTTCTTGATCAGTGCCACGGCGGTGTTGCCCATGGAACCGGACAGCACCAGGTCCATGCCGCCTTGCACCATCGGGTGCTCCCAGGTGATGAACTGCATGTCTTCGCGCGACAGCGCCTGGTTACGGTCGTAGGTGATGGTTACACCCTCGTCGTCGCCCAGGGGGAAGCTGGCGTCGAGCATTTTTTCGCTGGGCTTGAGGATCAGCGCGTTTTCCGAATGGTCTTCGCTGTCGATGCCGAATGCGTCGAACAGGGTTTCCATATAGATCGGCAGGGCGAACTGGTCGTCTTGTTCGAGGATGTCCTCGACCAGTGCATCGCCTTCGCCAGCGCCGCCTGAATTGAGTTCGAGCAAGCGGTCGCGACCGGTGTGCAGCTCCTGCTCCAGGCGCTCGCGCTCGGCACGGGCTTCGTCGATCAGGGCTTGCCACTCGCCGTCGTCGGCGGCTTCCAGCAAGGGCAGCAGGCGTGGGCCGAACTGATGCTGCAAGGCGTTGCCGGTCGGGCAGGTGTTGAGGAAGGCATTGAGCGCCTCGTGGTACCACTGGAACAGGCGCTCTTGCGGGCTGGTTTCCAGGTAGGGCACGTGCAGTTCGATCACGTGTTTCTGGCCGATCCGGTCCAGGCGCCCGATGCGCTGTTCCAGCAGGTCGGGGTGGGACGGCAGGTCGAACAGCACCAGGTGATGGGAGAACTGGAAGTTGCGGCCTTCACTGCCGATTTCCGAGCAGATCAGCACCTGGGCACCGAACTCTTCATCGGCAAAATAGGCAGCGGCGCGGTCACGCTCCAGAATATTCATGCCTTCGTGGAACACCGTGGCCGGGATGCCGGAGCGCACACGCAGGGCGTCTTCCAGGTCCATGGCGGTTTCGGCGTGGGCGCAGATCACCAGGACCTTGGTGCGCTTGAGCATTTTCAACTGGTCGATCAGCCACTCGACCCGAGGGTCGAAACGCCACCAGCGGTTCTCTTCCTCGATGTCCGGTTGCGCCTGGAAGCTGACTTCCGGGTACAGCTCGGCGTGTTCGCCCAGGGGCAGTTCGAGGTATTCGTCCGGGTTCGGTAGCGGGTAGGCGTGCAGCTTGCGCTCGGGGAAGCCTTGCACCGCAGCACGGGTGTTGCGAAACAGCACGCGGCCGGTGCCGTGGCGGTCCAGCAGTTCACGCACCAGGCGTGCGCTGGCCTCGGTGTCGCCATCGTTGACGGCGGTGAGCAGGGCTTCACCTTCGTCACCGAGGAAGCCTTGAATGGTCTTGTGCGCGGTCGGCGACAGGCGGCCCTTGTCCAGCAGCTCCTGCACGGCTTCGGCCACCGGGCGATAGTTTTCGCTCTCGGCGCGGAAGGCTTGCAGGTCGTGGAAGCGGTTCGGGTCCAGCAGGCGCAGGCGCGCAAAATGGCTGTCCTGGCCCAGTTGTTCTGGAGTGGCGGTCAGCAGCAGCACGCCAGGAATCACTTCGGCCAGTTGTTCGACCAGCGAGTATTCGGCGCTGGCCTTGTCTTCGTGCCACACCAGGTGGTGGGCTTCGTCGACTACCAGCAAGTCCCAGCCGGCGGCGAACAGCGCGTCCTGGGCCTTCTCGTCGTCCACCAGCCATTCGAGCGCAACGAGTGCAAGCTGGGTGTCTTCGAACGGGTTGGTGGCATCGCTTTCGATAAAGCGCTCTTCATCGAACAGCGCAACCTGCAGGTTGAAGCGGCGGCGCATTTCCACCAGCCATTGGTGCTGCAGGTTTTCCGGGACCAGGATCAGTACGCGGTTGGCACGGCCCGAGAGCAGTTGGCGATGGATCACCAGGCCTGCTTCGATGGTCTTGCCCAAACCCACTTCGTCCGCCAGCAACACGCGTGGCGCGATACGGTCAGCGACTTCGCGGGCGATGTGCAGTTGGTGGGCAATCGGTTGGGCGCGTACGCCACCCAGGCCCCACAGCGAGGACTGCAACTGGCGGCTGGTGTGTTCCAGGGTGTGGTAGCGCAGCGAGAACCACGCCAGCGGGTCGATCTGCCCGGCGAACAGGCGATCACTGGCCAGGCGGAACTGGATGAAGTTGGACAGTTGGGTTTCTGGCAGGGTGACCTGCTCGTTCTGCCCATTGAGGCCGTGGTAGACCAGCAGGCCATCGACGTCGTCGACTTCCTGTACGGTCATTTTCCAGCCTTCGAAATGGGTGATGGTGTCACCCGGCGAAAACCTCACGCGAGTGAGGGGCGCATTCCGTAGCGCATACTGGCGAGTGTCGCCAGTGGCCGGATAGAGCACGGTCAACAAGCGGCCGTCCTGTGCCAGAACGGTGCCTAACCCCAGCTCTGCTTCGCTGTCACTAATCCAGCGTTGCCCCGGTTGATACTGCTGCGCCATGCTGCCTGACTCCCGCCGTGAAAAAGCCGACTATGTTAACGGAACACGGCCCGGCGCCCAAGAACTCTGACAAAAACTACGCTGTTTGTACGGGCAGGCGGAAATTGAATCGACGGGTGGCGGGCACTTGAGAGTGTCGACTGAGTCACAGCTTGGCACGCGGGTGCTCAAGTCGCCCTGCCACCCGCCGACAGCCTGTTGATCAGGAGAATAATTATCATGCTGCCACCCATGCTGCCCGTCAGTGTTGTGCCGGTCACGTCGCAACTCGACCCGGCACGCCAGAAACCGGATATTCCGCCGGTGGTGCCCGTTCAACCGGGCTCCAACGAGAGCACGATCGACCTGAAAAAAGGCGATGCCGAGCAATCGACCTTTCTGCTGCGCGAAGAGCAGCGTCGCCAGCAGGAGCAGCAGAAACGCCGGCGCGAAGCCGACGACGACGCGGAGCAGCATTTGCCGATTCCCGGCGACTTGCTCAACGCTGACAACACCGTGCCCGTGGCGCCGCTGATCGAAGACGCGCCGCGCCAGGGCCTGTGGGTGGATATCGAGGTCTAACCGTTCAGTTCGCGCAGGGCCTTCACCAGCAGCTCAATATCGTCATCGGTGTTGAGCGGGCTGACGGAGATGCGCGCAATGCTGTTCAACCCACGTGCTTGCATATCCAGCGGGGTGTAGGCCACGCCATTGGCGCCGATGTTGATGCGCTTGCAGGCCAGGCGTTGCTTGAGTTCAAAGCTGTCCCAGCCGGCCAGGTTGAACGCGATCAAGCCTGAATGCGTTCTGCCTAAGTCATGCAAGGTAATTCCCGGTATCTGACGCAGTGCTTCGCGGATTCGCGCGCTGGTCTTCGAGACCCTTTGCCATACTTGCTCAATCCCCAGTTGATTGATCTCGTGCAACGCATTGCCCAGGCCGGCCAGCAGGGCGAAAGAGACTTCGCTGGTTTCAAAGCGCCGGGCGTCGTTGCGCAGGTCGAAGCCTTCGGCGGTCCAGGGCGCTGAAAACACGTCGCGTTGGGCCGGGTTCAGATGCGGCAGAAAACCCGGCCTGATATACAGCAGCGCGGTACCGCGAGGCCCGCGCAGGTGTTTGCGGCCGGCGGACTTGAGCACATCGCACTGCAACGCTTGCACATCCACCGGCACCTGGCCGACGGCTTGGCCCGCGTCGATGAAGTAGGGAATGGTATGCCGCTTGGCCACATCGCCGATGGCCTGGGCCGGGTTGATCAAGCCACCGTTGGCCGGCAGCCAGGTGAGGTCGATCAGCTTCACCTTGGCATCCAGCATCGCCTCCAACGCCACCGGGCAGGCCGCGCCGCTGGCATCGCACGGGATGACCTCCACCCGCGCCCCGGCTTGAACGGCCAGTTCCATGCTCGCCAGGTTACCGCCCCATTCGTGGCGCCCCACTAGAATACGATCGCCCGGCTGCCATGGCCCCAGCGCCTGGAAGGCCATGCTCCAGGCCGTCGAGCCACTGCTGGCGAAGGCAATCGATGAGGCGGGCGCATTGAGCAGTTGCCCGGCGGCTCGGCGGGCCTTTTCCACTAAGACGGCACCCTGTTCTCCGGCCTCCATCGGGCCGTCGCGGGCTTCGCGTTGCAGCTGTTCGATGATGGCGTCGAGCGTCGCCTGGCTGGGCAAGGATGCCCCTGCGTGGTTGAAGTGCACGATGCCGGACTGGCAACCGGGCGTGGCTTCTCGCAAGTGCTGGACTTGCAGCGGGGTCATGGCTGCAGCTCGAAAATGGCGTCCACTTCCACGGCGACACCAGCCGGCAGACTGCAAACCCCTACGGCGGTGCGCACGTGTCGGCCCTTGTCGCCGAGGGCGTTGACCAGCAGGTTCGAAGCGCCATTGGCGACCAGGCTTTGGCGCTGGAAGTCGGCGCTGCTGGCAATGAACACGCCCAGGCGCAGGGTGCGCACCACCCGCGACAGGTCATCGCCCAACGCGTCGCTCAATTGCCCCAGCAGGCCCAGCGCCGCCAATTCCGCCGCTCGGGCGCCATCTTCATCGCTGAGAGAATCGCCCAGCCGGCCAATGTAGGCGGGTTTGCCATCGGTCATGGGAATTTGTCCCGAGATGAACAGCTGGTGTTGGCTGATCACATGATTGACGTAGTTGGCAGCGGGTTGGCTGGGCGTGGGCAGTGTCAGGCCGAGGGCGTGTACGCGCTGGCGGATGGAATCGGTCATGGTGAAATCCTCTGGTGTCAGAAGGTTCCAGCATGTTGGCGGTGGCGAGGGGCGACAAACGGATAGATCTCAACCGACGTATCGAAAAACCTCACGCGTCGGCACACGCCTGCTTCAACCACTGGCTGAAGCATTCAGCCGCCTCACTGAGCGGGCGCTGAGGTGCGATCAGCCAATAGCCTATATCGCTGTGATAGGGCGGCCAGTCAAAGGCCTCTACCAGGCTGCCGTCCTGGAGCCTGCGTTCGATCAGGCGATGGCGGCCCATGGCGATCCCCTGGCCGGCCACGGTCGCTTCGACCACGATGTTGTAGTCATGCAGCATCACGCGGGGGTGGTGTTCAAGGTTGACCTGGTAATGGGCCGACCAATCGGTCCACTCGAAAGGGCGGTGGGAGGTCGCCATCAACAGCGCGCCACTAGCGATCTGCCTGGCTTTGAACCCAGGGCTGCATACCGGTGACAGGGTTTCGGCCATCAGGCGTGTGGCGCGCACGTCGGGCCAGTCGCCCTTGCCGTAGCGGATGGCCAGGTCAACCTCTGCCGTGGCGACGTTGGCCAGTTGAATGGCGGGCAGCAACTCCACCTGGATATGCGGGTAGCACCGTAGAAACTCGGCCAGGCGCGGCGCCAGCCATAACGTGGCAAAGGATGCCAGCAAGCCGATACGCAACACACTGGCGCTGGGCGCACCCCGTTGGTTGCGCGTCGCAGCGGCGATGGCGTCCAGGGCTGGGCGGATTTGCGCGTAGTAATCTTGCCCGGCCAACGTCAGGTCAATCGCACGGGTTCGCCGGATAAACAACGGTTTGCCCAGGTGGTGTTCGAGCTTATGTACCTGGTGGCTCAGCGCGCTTTGGGTCACCGACAACTCGTTGGCCGCCTTGATAAAACTCAAGTGCCGCGCCACGGCCTCGAAGGCGCGCAGGGCCAGCAGCGGTGGAAGGTCGTTGTGCAAGGCCACCTGGATGCGCCTCCTGGGCAGGGTAGAAAGTGCCGATTTTGGTCGATGGCCTGCATTTTGTCGCCCGCTTAATTGCCGTCGGGCGGGGCAGGCCGCATTATTGAGGCATTCCCGCCACGACGTAAGCCAAGCCATGAGTGATGACGACAAGCTGATCGACCTGAACGCCGAACGTGCCAAGCGCGTGCACGACCTCAATGACAAACGCTTGAATGAAGTGCGCCAAGCCTTTGAACAAGCCATGCCCTTGGGCAAGCCCAAGAAAAAGTCCAAGAACAAGCCGAAAAAGCGTTGAAACGCCCTGCATCCATTGATGCAGGTCAGTTATTCCCCTTCTTTACGCCCCGTTGTGGGCGACATTGATCCTGGTCAATTTCCCACTGCGCCTTCTCCATTAACTTAGCCCTATCGCAACAGGGCAAGTGCAGGAGGCCGGTCATGTTTTTCGATAATGTGGTTTTCGCCGGAGTGCTGACTGTTAGCCTCATGGTGCTGTTTTTTGTAGGGTTTGGATTTTTTATCTGGAAAGACGCGAACAAGCGTAAAAAACCTTAAGTCTTTCCGGGTTACATGAGCACGCAAGGCATTTTGGGCGACTTCGGTCGCCCTTTTTTTTGGCTCGTTCCCACGCTCCGCGTGGGAATGCATCCTGTGACGCTACGCGTCACCCGTGCGCGAGTGGGACGCGGAGCGTCCGTGGCGGCATTCCCCGCAGAGCGTGGGAACGAGCATAAAAAAAGGTGCGACCCTCGCGGGTCGCACCTTTTTTATTGCCGGCTGGCTATCAGTTGCCCAAAGCCTTGGACGCCAACCAGAACAACCCGGCCGAAAGGCCTACGGTCGCTGGCAAGGTCAATACCCAGGCCATCAGGATGGTCTTGACGGTGCCACCTTGCAGGCCGCTTTTGTTGGCAACCATGGTGCCCGCCACGCCAGAAGACAGGACGTGGGTGGTGGACACTGGCAGGGCGAAGATATTGGCAAAGCCGATCATGGTGGCCGTGGTGATTTGCGCCGACATGCCCTGGGCATAGGTCATGCCTTGCTTGCCGATCTTCTCACCGATGGTCAGTACCACGCGCTTCCAGCCCACCATGGTGCCCAGGCCCAGGGCCAGTGCGACCGCGAGAATCACCCAGAACGGAGCGTACTCGGTGGTGGCGGTCAGGTCTTTGCGCAGCTTGTCGAGGTCTGACTTCTCACGGGAGTCGAGGCCTGGCAGCTTGCCGACCTTTTTCGCGGTGTCATCCAGGCAAAGCAGGTAGCGACGCACTTCGATGCGGTGGTCGGCCGTCAGCGAGTGGTAGTCCGAGACGCCCTTGAGGGTGCCCAGCAGCGCGTTGATCGTCGGTTCGGTCTGCTGCGGGTTGCAGCGGAACTTGCCCGGCAGGTCATCCTTCACGCTTTTGCCCAGGGCCAGGAACTCACCGAGGGTCTCGTGGTTGCGCTGGTAGAACTGGTTCAGGTGCAGGGTGGCGTCGCGGGTACGTTCGATCTGGTAAGTGGTGCTGCCCAGGTCCAATACGAACTGCGCCGGCACGATACCGATCAGTACCAGCATGATCAGGCCGATGCCTTTCTGGCCATCGTTGGAGCCGTGCACGAAGCTTACAGCCATGGCCGAAATCACCAGGACCAGGCGGTTCCAGAACGGCGGGTGCTTCTTGTCGTCGAGCTTGCGGCGCTGGTCCGGGGTCTTGTGCATCTTAGACAGCGGGCGCCACCACTTCAGGCCGATCAGCACCAGGGCGGCGACCAGGAAGCCCGCCATCGGCGAGAACACCAGGGAGGCGCCGATATCCACGGCCTTCTGCCAGTTCACACCGTCAGCCAGGGGGATGTCGTTGATCAATGCATTGGCCAGGCCGACACCGAGGATCGAGCCGATCAGGGTGTGGGAGCTGGAGGCGGGGATACCGAAGTACCAGGTGCCCAGGTTCCAGGTGATCGCCGCCGCCAACAACGAGAAGACCATTGCCAAGCCGTGGCCGGTGTTCACATTGATCAGTAACTCCACCGGCAGCAAGTGCACGATGGCGTAGGCGACACCGACACCACCGAGCAATACCCCGAGGAAATTGAACACCCCGGAGAAGAACACGGCCAGGTGTGGCGGCATGGCTTTGGTATAGATGACTGTGGCCACCGCGTTAGCGGTGTCATGAAAGCCATTGATGAACTCGAAGGCGAGGACAAAGGCCAGGGCGAGCAACAGGCTCACGAGAACCCAAGCATCCAGTCCGCTGAATAAATCGATCATGAAGGTTTTCTGACCCGGTCGTAAGGGGGCGCGATTATGCCAGAAAACATCAGTAATCGATGCATTAGCTGCTCATCGGTAACAATCTTCCTGGAAAAAAAACCGGCAAGACACACGTATCCCAGGGTTTTCGGGGCTTTGGCAAGTCTTTGATTTATAAAGCGCGGGCCGCGGAAGGCGGGCTTTTGTCATGAAAATGCCATGCCTGAAACATTTGTATGAAATTTCGTGGGTGGCTGTAGGTTACTGACCAGCGGCCGCTGAACCAGTGGTTGACCGGCAGCGACTGCAAGGCGCTGAACTCGACCGAAGTGCTCAGGGCTCCTCGGTCTTGAGTTCCTGCTCGATTTTTTGGATTTCCTGGGCAAATGCCTGATCCAGCAGGCTGGCTCGTTTGCGCCATGGTTTGCGTTCCGGCTCAGGTTGCGCGGCGTAGGTGGTGACTTCCCCGCCGTAGACGTCCTTGTAACGTTGCTCCTGGCGCTCAAGTTCCGCGCGCAGTTCATCTTTCGTCACAGTATTACCTAATTGAGTTGAGTTATTGATTGCGCAGTGTCATGCCTGAAAGTCGTGCTCGGGGCGATTCCAAATAGAACAGTAGAACCGTTCAAGTTGGTATACGGGCCTGAGGGCCGTTCTTTTAAGCGAGTACTTGTGGCCGGCGTTGCCTGCAGCCTGCAATGCCTGGTGAGCTCCCCTCCCGATAGTGATACCGGGCTGACCTCTGCACAGGTTGCATTATAGCGGCGCATTTGAAGAACACTATCATCATGAAGTTAAAAAGCGTCAACGGCGTGCTTGGGTTTTGTTACATATCGCCGACGTATTTGTGAACAGCGTCATCTTCATATCTGTATTCATACTGATAGAAGGGTAAATGCCTACACTTTTCGGCGACATCAGCTAAATCTCGAACGTTATCTGCGGGATCTGCACCCATGCCGGCCAAATTGCGATAATCGCATGGTTGTCCGATAATCGCCCAATGTTACCGGCGTTGACTTGTGCAGGGCGGCCGGCACGGCTTGTAATAGCCGCCAACCCTCCCGTGGTGATAACAAGAGAAGGCCCGTTGAAATGAACGATCAATTGCGCAACTCCTTTGCATCAGTGGCGCCGCCGATCGTGGCTTCACCGGCTAAGCGCATCCAGGCATTCACCGGTGATCCGGATTTCATGACGTCCCTGGCCCGTGGCCTGGCCGTGGTGCAGGCGTTCCAGGAGCGCAAGCGTCACCTGACCATCGCCCAGATCAGCCACCGCACCGAAATTCCCCGCGCCGCCGTGCGCCGTTGCCTGCACACCTTGATCAAGCTCGGCTACGCCACCACGGATGGGCGCACTTACTCGCTGTTGCCCAAGGTGCTGACCCTCGGTCACGCCTATCTGTCGTCCACACCGCTGGCCGTTTCGGCACAGCCTTATCTGGACCGCATGAGCGAGCAGCTCCATGAAGCCTGCAACATGGCTACCCTGGAAGGCGATGACATCCTCTATATCGCTCGTTCCGCTACCACCCAGCGCCTGATCTCGGTTGACCTGTCGGTGGGCGGGCGCCTGCCTGCGTATTGCACGTCCATGGGTCGCATTCTGCTGGCCGCCCTCGACGATGCCTCGCTGCAGGACTATCTCGACCATGCCGACCTGCAAACCAAGACCAGCCGCACACTGACAACACCGCAAGCGTTATTCGAATGCCTGCAACAGGTGCGTCAGCAGGGCTGGTGCATTGTCGACCAGGAACTGGAGCAGGGCCTGCGCTCCATCGCGGTGCCGGTGTATGACGCGTCCGGCCAGGTATTGGCCGCGCTGAATGTCAGCACCCACGCCGGTCGGGTCAGCCGCAGTGAGTTGGAGCAGCGCTTTCTACCGAGCATGCTCAGCGCCAGCCGTGAGCTGAGTGCGCAGCTGTTTGCCTAAGCTGTTCGGTGACCGCACAGATCCCGGCTGGCTCGATTGACGGTGTTTCCCTTGGCTTATTAATGTGCGGCAGCGCTCTGAGGAACTGCCCAATAAGAATGACGGCCCCAGGTCGTCAGCCCGCCATCGGTGTGGAATAAAAATAATGAATCAGCCTTCTGTCGGTACCACCCTGGACGTACAGTCCTTTATCAACACCCAGCCACTTTCGCGCTATCAGTGGCGCGTGGTGATCCTGTGTTTCCTGATTGTCTTTCTCGACGGCCTCGATACAGCCGCCATGGGCTTTATCGCGCCGGCACTGTCCCAGGACTGGGGCATCGACCGCGCCAGCCTCGGCCCGGTGATGAGCGCCGCGTTGATCGGCATGGTGTTTGGCGCACTCGGTTCCGGCCCGCTGGCCGACCGCTTTGGCCGCAAAGTCGTGCTGGTCGGCGCGGTGTTGGTGTTTGGTGCGTTCAGTCTGGCGTCGGCCTACAGCACCAATGTCGACCAATTGCTGGTGCTGCGCTTTCTCACCGGCCTGGGCCTGGGCGCCGGCATGCCGAATGCCACCACCTTGTTGTCTGAATACACACCCGAGCGGCATAAATCCTTGTTGGTGACCAGCATGTTCTGTGGCTTCAACCTCGGCATGGCCGGTGGTGGGTTTATTTCGGCCAAGCTGATTCCCGCGTTCGGCTGGCACAGCCTGTTGCTGATAGGCGGCATCCTGCCGTTGATCCTGGCGGTGGTGCTGTTGGTGTGGCTACCGGAATCTGCCCGCTACCTGGTGGTACGCAATCGAGGCACCGACAAGGTACGCAAGACCCTTGCCCCCATCGAGCCAAACATCGTTGCCCAGGCCACTCAGTTCAGCGTACCGGAGCAAAAAACCGTCAAGGCCCGCAATGTGTTCGCGGTGATCTTCTCGGGCACCTACAGCGCTGGCACCTTGCTGTTGTGGCTCACGTACTTCATGGGCCTGGTGATTGTTTACCTGCTGACCAGTTGGCTCCCCACCTTGATGCGTGACAGCGGCGCGAGCATGGAGCAGGCCGCGTTTATCGGCGCGCTGTTCCAGTTTGGTGGGGTATTGAGCGCGGTGGGCGTGGGCTGGGCGATGGACCGGTTCAACCCGCACAAAGTGATCGGCACGTTCTATCTGCTGGCCGGGGTGTTTGCCTACGCGGTAGGGCAGAGCCTGGGCAACATCACGCTGTTGGCCACTCTGGTGCTGGTCGCCGGGATGTGCGTCAACGGTGCGCAATCGGCAATGCCGTCCCTGGCGGCGCGTTTCTACCCCACCCAAGGCCGTGCCACCGGGGTGTCGTGGATGCTCGGCATCGGCCGCTTCGGCGCGATTCTGGGGGCGTGGATGGGCGCTACCTTGCTGGGCCTGGGCTGGAACTTCGAGCAGGTGCTTACGGCACTGGTGATTCCGGCGGCATTGGCCACGGCAGCGGTGGTGATCAAGGGTATGGTCAGCCATGCCGATGCCACCTGAAACCGATCACTACCCCTGTGGGGGGGGGGGGGGGGGGGGGGGGGGGGGGGGGGGGGGGGGGGGGGGGGGGGGGAGGGGGGGGGGGAGGGG
>NZ_JBXAJM010000032.1:0-37932 GCF_058797315.1 Pseudomonas sp. GW823-FHT02F05 | reverse complement strand
GCGGTGCTGAATCCACTCGCGCCATCGCAGGCAAGCCAGCTCCCACATTGACCCTGTTCCTTACGATGGTTAGTTAAGTAACAATCGGTTCGATAATCGAACACTCAGTCGATTATCGGATTGTTCGGCCCATTTCCCCGGCTTAATCTTCAAGCACTTCGGCGCCACTTCAGCGCCTTTTTCGATCAACACCGGGAGCCCAACCCCATGGCTGAAATCCTCACCCTGCGTGATGCGGTCAAGCGCTTCGTGAACGACGGCGATACCGTCGCCCTCGAAGGCTTCACCCACCTGATCCCTACGGCCGCAGGCCATGAAATCATTCGTCAGGGCAAGAAAGACCTGACGCTGGTGCGCATGACGCCTGACCTGATCTACGACCAGTTGATCGGTGCCGGCTGTGCGCGCAAGTTGATTTTCTCCTGGGGCGGCAACCCGGGCGTGGGTTCCCTGCATCGGCTGCGCGACGCGGTAGAGAAACAATGGCCGCAAGCGCTGGAGATCGAAGAGCACAGCCACGCCGACCTGGCCAATGCCTACGTCGCCGGTGCCTCCGGCCTGCCGTTCGCGGTGTTGCGTGCCTACGCCGGTTCCGACTTGCCCAAGGTCAACCCGCTGATCAAAACCGTCACCTGTCCCTTCACCGGCGAAGTGCTGGCGGCGGTGCCGTCGGTGCGTCCGGACATTACCGTGATTCATGCGCAGAAAGCCGACCGCAAAGGCAACGTGCTGCTCTGGGGCATTCTCGGGGTGCAGAAGGAAGCGGCCCTGGCGGCCAAGCGCTGCATCGTCACCGTCGAGGAAATCGTCGACGACCTGAATGCGCCGATGAACAGCTGCGTGCTGCCGACCTGGGCGCTGACGGCGGTGTGTCACGTACCCGGTGGTGCCCATCCGTCCTACGCGCACGGCTACAACGAGCGGGATAACCGTTTCTACCAGGCGTGGGACCCGATTGCCCGCGACCGCGGCACCTTTACCGCCTGGATCGACGAATATATCCACGGCACTGCCGACTTCAGTGAATTCCAGGCCAAGCTGGCCACCGCGCAGGAGGCTAAGTAATGGCTTACTCCACCAATGAAATGATGACCGTCGCCGCCGCACGTCGCCTCAAGAACGGCTCGGTGTGCTTCGTTGGCATCGGCCTGCCATCCAAGGCGGCCAACCTGGCGCGCCTGACGTCCTCGCCGGATGTGGTGCTGATCTACGAGTCGGGCCCGATTGGGGCCAAGCCCAGTGTGTTGCCGCTGTCCATCGGTGATGGCGAGCTGGCGGAGACCGCCGACACTGTGGTGCCCACCGGTGAGATCTTTCGCTACTGGCTGCAGGGCGGACGCATTGATGTCGGTTTTCTCGGCGCGGCCCAGGTCGACCGTTTCGGCAATATCAACACCACCGTGGTCGGTGATTATCACCAGCCCAAAGTGCGTTTGCCGGGTGCCGGTGGCGCGCCGGAAATCGCAGGTTCGGCCAAGAGCGTGTTGATCATCCTTAAGCAGTCGTCCCGTTCGTTTGTCGACAAACTCGATTTCATCACCTCTGTGGGGCACGGCGAAGGTGGCGACTCACGCAAGCGTCTGGGCCTGCCCGGCGCCGGCCCGGTAGGCATCATTACCGACCTGTGCATCATGGAGCCGGAGGAGGGCAGCCATGAGTTCGTGGTCACTGCGCTGCATCCGGGCGTGACCCGCGAGCAAGTGATCGCCGCCACCGGCTGGGCGATTCGCTTTGCCGACCAGGTGAGCACCACCGCTGAACCCACCGAGACCGAACTGACCGCCCTGCGTGACCTCGAAGCGCGCACCGCGGCTGCCCACGGCCAAGCACCGGGAGAAGCCTGATGCGCGAGGTTTTTATCTGTGATGCCATTCGCACACCTATCGGCCGTTTCGGCGGTGGCCTGTCCACGGTGCGTGCCGACGACCTGGCGGCGCTGCCGATCAAGGCGCTGATCGAGCGCAACCCGTCGGTGGACTGGAGCGCCGTAGACGAAGTCTTCCTCGGCTGCGCCAACCAGGCAGGTGAAGACAACCGCAACGTGGCACGCATGGCGTTGCTGCTGGCGGGGCTGCCGGAAAGTATTCCTGGAGTGACCCTCAACCGCCTGTGCGCCTCGGGCATGGATGCCATCGGCACCGCTTTTCGTGCGATTGCCAGTGGTGAAATGGAGCTGGCGATTGCCGGTGGCGTCGAATCGATGTCCCGCGCTCCGTTTGTGATGGGCAAGGCCGACGCGGCGTTCTCGCGCAACATGAAGTTGGAAGACACCACCATTGGCTGGCGCTTTATCAACCCGCTGATGAAGGCCCAGTATGGCGTGGATGCCATGCCGCAGACGGCCGATAACGTGGCCGATGACTATCAGGTTTCCCGCGTCGACCAGGACGCTTTCGCCCTGCGCAGCCAGCAACGCACCGCCGCTGCCCAGGCCGCCGGGTTTTTTGCCGAGGAAATCGTTCCGGTGCGGGTCGCCCATAAAAAAGGCGAAACCCTGGTGGAACACGATGAACACCCACGGGACACCACGTTGGAAGCCCTGGCCAAGCTCAAGCCGGTCAACGGCGCGGACAAGACCGTCACTGCTGGCAATGCCTCGGGCGTCAACGATGGCGCCGCCGCGCTGATCCTCGCCAGCGCCGAGGCCGTCAAGCAACACGGCCTCACCGCCCGCGCCCGTGTGCTGGGCATGGCCAGTGCTGGTGTAGCCCCGCGCGTGATGGGCATCGGCCCGGTGCCGGCGGTGCGCAAACTGGTGGAGCGCCTTGGGTTGGCTGTCACCGACTTTGATGTGATCGAACTCAACGAAGCCTTCGCCAGCCAAGGCCTGGCGGTGCTGCGCGAGCTGGGTATTGCGGACGATGCGCCCCAGGTCAACCCCAACGGCGGCGCCATTGCCCTCGGCCATCCCTTGGGGATGAGTGGTGCGCGTTTGGTACTGACGGCCCTGCACCAATTGGAAAAAACCGGCGGCAGCAAAGGCCTGGCGACCATGTGCGTGGGCGTCGGCCAAGGCTTGGCCCTGGCGATTGAACGCGTCTGATCAATAAAAGAGGATTGCTCCATGAGTGACAAGCCCGGTTATCGGCGCCCGCAAGCGGGCACTCAACCTGATTACCTGCACCCGGCGTATCAGTCGACGAACCTGCGTTCGCCGTCCCAGCCTTTGGTGTTCCTGCCCCATTCCTTGTCGGAAATCACCGGCCCGACCATCGGCGCCGAACGTATCAATGAGAAGGACAACGACCTGACAGCCCAGCATGACGGCGAGCCGCAAGGCGAGCGCATCATCATTCATGGCCGTGTGCTGGACGAAAACGGCCTGCCAGTGCCGGGCATCCTCGTGGAGATCTGGCAGGCCAATGCCGCCGGCCGCTACAACCACAAGCGCGACCTGCACGATGCACCCCTGGACCCGAACTTCACCGGCACCGGGCGCACCGTCACCGACGCCGACGGCTGGTACCAGTTCCAGACCATCAAGCCCGGCGCCTACCCGTGGGGCAACCACCACAACGCCTGGCGCCCGGCGCATATCCACTTTTCGCTGTTCGGCCCCAGCGTGCTGACGCGCCTGGTGACGCAAATGTATTTCCCGGGCGACCCGTTGCTGGAATACGACCCGATCTACAACTGCGTGCCGGATACCAGCGCCAAGCAACGCTTGATCGCTAGCTTCGACCTGGAAAAAACCATTCCTTCCTATGCCCTCGGCTACCGCTGGGACATCGTCCTGCGCGGCCGCGACGCCACGCCGATGGAGAAATGAGATGACACTCAACGCGACCACGTCCCACACCGTCGGGCCGTATTACCACATTGGCCTGACCTGGCTGAACCGTGAAGACCTGACCGTCACCGCCACCCTCGGCGAACGCGTGGCGATCAGTGGGCAAGTGGTGGACGGCAACGGTGATGTCGTCAACGACGCCATGCTGGAAGTCTGGCAGGCCAACGCCGTCGGCAAATATGCTCACCCCGAAGACGAGCAGGACAAAGCGCTCGACCCGAACTTCGAAGGCTTCGGCCGCGTGCCGGTGGATGCCGAAGGGCGTTTTCGTTTTACCACCATCAAGCCGGGCAGTGTGCCGGGGCTCAAGGGCACCACCCAGGCGCCGCATTTGGTGGTGCTGGTGTTTGCCCGTGGGTTGGTGAAGCACTTGCTGACGCGGATTTATTTTGACGGTGAGGCCTTGAACGGCGATGACCCGTTGCTGGCGTGTGTGCCGGCAGGACGTCGTGGCACCTTGATTGCCCAGGCGGATGCGGCAGGGGTATATCAGTGGAATGTGATTTTGCAGGGCACAGATAAGGAAACGGTGTTCTTCGACTATTGAGTTGGCTGTTGACGATCGTTCCCACGCTCTGCGTGGTAATGCATCCCGTGACGCTGCGCGTCACCCGCGAACGGCAGGACGCGGAGCGTCCCATGCGGCATTCCCACGCAGAGCGTGGGAACGATCAGGGTGAGGCTCAGGCTCCACCTATCCAAAAGTCTGCTTGCGGAACAGGGTTGTTGCAAAGTATGTCTAGGCTATAACCGTTCCCACTGAGTAAAAAAACATGACAACAAAAACCAGCCACTACACCGGAGAAGAACGCAGCAAACGGATCTTTGCGATTGTCGGTGCGTCCTCCGGCAACCTGGTCGAATGGTTCGACTTCTACGTCTATGCCTTCTGCGCGATTTATTTTGCCCCGGCGTTTTTCCCCTCGGACGACCCCACGGTGCAGTTGCTCAACACCGCCGGTGTGTTTGCCGCCGGGTTCCTGATGCGACCGATCGGTGGCTGGTTGTTTGGCCGGGTGGCCGACAAGCACGGGCGCAAGAACTCGATGATGATCTCGGTGCTGATGATGTGCGGCGGCTCCCTGGTCATCGCCTTCCTGCCCACTTACAACGACATCGGTGCCTGGGCCCCGGCGCTGCTGTTGGTGGCACGACTGTTCCAGGGCTTGTCGGTGGGCGGCGAATACGGCACCACGGCCACCTACATGAGTGAAGTCGCGCTCAAGGGCCAGCGTGGCTTCTTTGCTTCGTTCCAGTACGTGACCCTGATCGGCGGCCAGTTGCTGGCGGTGCTGGTGGTGGTGATCCTGCAACAGATCCTCACCGAAGAAGAACTGCGTGCCTGGGGCTGGCGCATCCCGTTTGTGATCGGCGCCATAGCCGCCGTGATCTCCCTGCTGCTGCGTCGCACCCTGAAAGAAACCACCAGCAAGGAAATGCGCGAAGACAAGGACGCCGGTAGTATCGTCGCGCTGTTTCGCGACCACGGCAAAGCTTTCATTACGGTGCTGGGCTACACCGCCGGCGGCTCGCTGATTTTCTATACCTTCACCACCTACATGCAGAAGTACCTGGTGAATACCGTGGGCATGCACGCCAAGACGTCGAGCTACATCATGACCGGCGCGCTGTTCCTGTACATGTGCATGCAGCCGCTGTTCGGCATGTTGGCCGACAAGATCGGCCGGCGTAATTCGATGCTCTGGTTTGCCGGCCTTGGCACGCTGTTTACCGTGCCGATCCTGCTGACCTTGAAAACCGTGACCAGCCCGTTTTTGGCGTTTGTGCTGATCACCCTGGCCTTGGCGATTGTCAGCTTCTACACCTCCATCAGCGGCCTGGTCAAAGCGGAGATGTTCCCGCCCCAGGTGCGTGCCTTGGGCGTGGGCCTGGCCTATGCGGTGGCTAACGCGGTGTTTGGCGGTTCGGCAGAAGTGGTTGCGCTGAGCCTCAAATCCATCGGCATGGAAAACACCTTTTATTGGTACGTCACCGCGATGATGGCGGTGGCCTTCCTGTTCAGCTTGCGCCTGCCGAAACAGGCGGCGTACCTGCATCACGATCTGTAAGGGATGAGTTATGACGTTGCGCACGAGCAATCAACTGTTCGACGCTTATTTCACCGCTGACAGCATGGCCGAGGTGTTCTGTGACCAGGGGCGCTTGCAGGGCATGCTGGATTTCGAGGCGGCGCTGGCTCGGGCGCAGGCCCGGGTTGGGTTGATTCCCCAGGCCGCCGTCGCACCGATTGCCCAGGCGTGCCTGGCGTCGCTGTATGACGTGGACGCCCTTGGCAGCGCGATTGCCACGGCGGGCAACTCTGCGATTCCATTGGTGAAGGCGTTGGGCAAGTTGATCGCCAGTGAGGATGCCGACGCCGAGCGTTATGTCCACCTGGGCGCAACCAGTCAGGATGTGATGGACACCGGCCTGGTGCTGCAACTGCGCCGTGGGGTGGAATTGATCGAGGCCGACCTGGCTCGCCTGGGGGAGGTGTTGGCCGCCCAGGCTCAGCGTTACGCCAGCGTGCCGTTGGCCGGACGCACCTGGTTGCAGCACGCGACACCGGTCACCTTGGGGATGAAAATCGCCGGTTGGCTGGGCGCGGTGACGCGCAGTCGCCAGCGCCTGGCCGAGTTGAAGCCGCGCCTGCTGGTGATGCAATTTGGCGGCGCCTCGGGCACCTTGGCCGCGCTCGGCGAACACGCCATGCCTGTGGCCGAGGCCTTGGCTGCCGAGTTGCAACTGGGCTTGCCGGAGCAACCCTGGCACACCCAGCGTGACCGCCTGGTGGAGTTTGCCAGCCTGCTTGGCCTGATCGCCGGTAGCCTCGGCAAATTGGGCCGCGATATCAGCCTGCTGATGCAGACCGAAGCGGCGGAGGTGTTCGAGCCTTCGGCGCCGGGCAAGGGCGGTTCGTCCACCATGCCGCACAAGCGTAACCCGGTGGGCGCCGCGGTGCTGATCAGCGCGGCCACCCGCGTACCGGGTCTGGTGGCGACAATGTTCAGCGCCATGCCCCAGGAGCACGAACGCAGCCTGGGCTTGTGGCACGCCGAATGGGAAACCTTGCCAGAGATTTGCCGCTTGGTGTCCGGTGCCTTGCATCAGGCAATTCTGGTCAGTGAAGGGCTGGAGGTGAATGCCGAACGCATGGCACACAACCTCGGCCTGACTCAGGGCCTGGTACTGGCCGAAGCGGTGAGTATCGTGCTCGCCCAACGCTTGGGCCGCGACACTGCGCACCATCTGCTGGAGCAGTGCTGCAAACGTGCGGTCGCCGAGCAGCGCCATTTGCGCGCGGTACTGGCGGATGAGCCGCACGTCACCGCCGAGCTGTCGGCGGCTGAACTGGATCGCCTGCTCGACCCTGCCCACTACCTGGGCCAGGCGTCTACCTGGGTCACGCGTGCGGTGACCGAACATTTTGCTTTGACTGCCTGAGGAGAACGCTGTGGCTTTTGTACAACTCGCCGAGGGCGAACTGCATTACCAACTCGAGGGGCCCGCCGACGCACCGGTACTGGTGCTGTCCAATTCCCTGGGTACCGACCTGCATATGTGGGATCTTCAGATCCCGGCCTTCACCGAGCATTTTCGTGTGCTGCGTTTCGACACCCGTGGCCACGGCCAATCCCTGGTGACCGAGGGGCCTTACAGCATCGAGCAACTGGGTGCAGACGTGCTCGCACTGCTGGATGCGCTGGATATCCAGAAGGCACATTTTTGCGGATTGTCCATGGGCGGCTTGATCGGCCAATGGCTGGGCATTCATGCCGGCGAGCGCCTGCAACGCCTGGTGGTGTGTAATACCGCGGCCAAGATCGGCACGCCCGAGGTGTGGAACCCGCGTATCGAAATGGTCCTGCGTGATGGCGCCGCCGCGATGGTGGCGCTGCGCGATGCGTCGATTGCGCGCTGGTTCACCGCAGATTTCGCCGCTGCCAACCCGCACCAGGCCAAGCAGATCACCGATATGCTCGCAGCCACTTCGCCCGAGGGGTATGCCGCCAACTGCGGCGCCGTGCGCGATGCGGATTTTCGTGAGCAATTGTCCTCGATCAAGGTGCCGACCCTGGTGATTGCCGGCACCGAAGACGCGGTAACGCCGCCAGCCGGCGGCCACTTTATCCAGAGCCATGTGCAGGGCGCCGAGTACGCCGAGTTCTATGCGGCGCACCTGTCCAACGTTCAGGCCGGTGCTGCGTTCAGCGACCGGGTGATCGAATTTCTGCTGGCCCGCTGAGGAGCTATTTGTGGACGAGAAACAACGTTACGCCGAGGGCCTGCAGGTGCGCCGCGAAGTACTGGGCGATGCCCATGTCGACCGCAGCCTCAATGCCCTGACCGAGTTCAACAGCGAGTTCCAGGAAATGATCACTCGCCACGCCTGGGGTGACATCTGGACCCGCCCCGGCCTGCCTCGGCATACCCGCAGCCTGATCACCATCGCAATGCTGATCGGCATGAACCGCAGTGAAGAACTGAAACTGCACCTGCGTGCCGCCGCCAGCAACGGCGTGACCCGCGCCGAGATCAAGGAAGTGCTGATGCAGAGTGCGATCTACTGCGGGATTCCGGCAGCGAATGCGACGTTTCATTTGGCTGAGTCAGTGTGGGATGAGTTGGGTGTGGAGTCCCGCCAACAAGACTGAATGTGAAAGGCGATCACCTGTGGGAGCTGGCTTGCCTGCGATTGCAGCGACGAGGTCTGACTGGGGACCGTGTTGTCTGCAATCGCAGGCAAGCCAGCTCCCACAGGGGATCGTCACAGGTTTAAGGTATTAGTGGGAATCAGCATCCCACAGCCAATTCCACACCCCCGGCAGATGCACCGGCTCGTTCACAGCCTTGACCGTACGGGCCAGCGCTGCGCGTTCCAGCGCGGCGTGGTCGGTGTAGAACGGCTGGACGGCGGTCTTCAAACCGTTGACCCGTGCGCTGTCCATCAGAATCTGCAAGTACTCCTGCATATGCCGCGCGGTGTAGCGGTTGATGTCATGGAAGGTGACCACTACCGGGATCACACCCTCCACTGTCGGTAGTTCACCCAAGGCGATGCGTTCGCGTACCACCGACAGTTGCCGATACAGGTTGGCCCGCCGACGCGGGCTGGCGTTGAAGCCCCAGATCTTGCCGTCATTGGCACTCAAGTCCGTCAGCAGTACGTGCATGCCGTGGCGTTGGTAGGCGGCGAAGGTGCGCTTGTCGTAGTTCCAGAAGGGGGGGCGTACCAGCACGGGGGGCGCGCCCGTGATGGCGGCAATGTCTGCGGCCCCTTCGGTAAGGGTGTGTTCCAGGGTGGCGTCGTTCAGCCAGCGATGATTGGTGTGAAACGCCGTGGCGGTGTGAAAGGCCAGGACATGGCCGGCGGCGAATTCGCGTTCCATGGTCTTGCGCCCCCGGGCACTGCCGCCGGAGCGAGCGGCTTCGGTCTGCAGGAAGAACACCGCCTTGATCCCCGGCAGCACCGGGTTGTTGGCCAGGTCCGCCACTACCGAACGGCTCGGATTGTTGTAGCCCGAGGCGCTTGGGCCGTCATCGAAGGTCAGCAAAAAGCGGATCGGCGCCTGGGCCAGCAGGCGCTGTTCGGTCTGTGGCGTCAGGGCGATGGGGGCGCTGATGCAGCCCCCCATGCTCAAGGCCAGGGCAAACAGTGCGATTGCTGTAGCGAAGGATTTCATGCCGTGCAGGGCTCGAGTAAAGGCCGCTGCTGGGGGGATCAGCAGCGGCAGGCGCGCACCATACAGTAAGTGCTATGCCGGTTTACAGCAGACTGATCGGATAGCTGACGATCAACCGGTTCTCATCGAACTCGTTGTTGCTGTAGTCCCTGCGCATGCTCGAATTGCGCCAGCGCACGTTGAGGTTTTTCAGCGTGCCGCTTTGCACCGTATAGCCTACTTCGGTCTCGCGGCCCCATTCCTTGCCGTCGGTGATGGTGCCGGTGTGTACGTTGCTGCCGCTGATATAGCGGTTCATCAGGGTCAGGCCCGGTACGCCGAGGGCGGCGAAGTTGTAGTCGTGGCGAACCTGCCAGGATTTCTCCTGCGCGTTGTCGTAGCTGGAGTTGTAGCTGTCGTTGGCCAGGGTGCCGCCGCTGGTGCCGTTGACGCGCATCCAGGCACTGTCGCCGGTGAGTTTTTGCAGGCCGACGTAGAAGGTGTTGCCGCCGTACCTGGCCGAGAACAAACCGGACCAGGTTTTGTTGTCCAGGTCCCCGGCACGGGCGCTGCCGTCGTCCTTGCCGTAGAAGAAGCCCAGGTTGGCGCCCAGGGTCCAGTCGCCCACAGGCTGGCTGTGGATCAGATTGACGAACTGCTGGCTGTAGATGTCCTTGAGCTGGGCATTCCACACGCCGACTTGGGTGTGTTTGTCGTTGAACGCGTATTCGGCGCCCTGGAAATTGAAACGGTCGGAGGTGAAGGCGGTTTTGCCGAACATCGACATGTCGCTCATGCTGCCGTCGTCCCGCGGGCTGTTGGCGCGGAATTGGCCGCCATAGAGGGTCAGGCCGTCGATTTCCTTCGAGGTGATCTGCCCACCACGCAGGGTCTGTGGCAGGGAGCGGCCATCGTCGGAACGCAGGATCGGCAGCACCGGCATCCATTCGCCCACCTTCAACTCGGTCTTGGAAAAGCGCGCCTTGAATGCCACGCCCAGCCGACCAAATTCATCGGCTGGCCGACCGTCATGGTCCAGCGGCAGCAACTGCGTGCCGCCCGTGCCACGCCCGCCATCAAGCTTGAGCGAGTACAAGCCCAGCACATCCACACCAAAACCGACTGTGCCTTGGGTGAACCCGGACTTGGCGTCGAGAATGAAACTTTGCGTCCACTCCTGCGCGCCACCCTGAGCCTTCGTAGGATTGGTGTAGTTGCGGTTGAAGAAGAAATTACGCAGGTTGAGGTTGGCGCTGGCGTCTTCGAGAAAGCCGTGATCCTGGGCGAGAACGGGCAGGGCAGAACTGGCGACAGCAGCCGCCAGCAACAGCTGGCGCGGTTGGAAAGTGCTCATGGTGTGAACCTGTTGTTATTGGGTTTATGCAGGTGGCGGCCATGGTGCGCGGCGGTGCGGGGGCGATGAAAGTGGGGGAAGGCGGGTTGTGGGCGATGATCGAACGTAAGTTGTACGGGCAACAATGCAGGCATAAAAAAACCGCTTCCGGTGAGGGAAGCGGTTTTTCACACCCGCGCTATCAGAACAACTTCAACGGCGGTGCTTCTTCTTTCAATGGCTCGTTCTTCGCAGTCTGCTCGTTCCAGCCACCGCCGAGGGCCTTGTACAGGTTGACCTCGCTGGTGAGCTGCGCCAGGCGGTCGGTGATCAGCGATTGCTGGGCACTGAACAGTTGGCGCTGGGCGTCGAGGAAGGTCAGGTTGCTGTCGACACCAATGCGGTAGCGACGCTCGGCCAGGCGGTAGTAATCCTGGTTAGCCTCGACGAAGCCGCGTTGGGCATCCAGTTGCTGCTTGTAGGTCGCACGCGCGGCCAAGCCGTCGGAGACTTCCTGGAAGCCGGTCTGGATGGCCTTCTCATAGTTGGCCACGTTGATCTCTTTCTGGATCTTCGAGTAGTCCAGGCTTGCGCGCAGGCTACCGGCGTTGAAGATCGGGATGTTGATCTGCGGGGCAAACGCCCAGGTCCCCGAACCGCCTTTGAACAGGCCACCCAGGGTAGGGCTGGCAGTACCGGCGCTGGCGGTCAGGCTGATGCTCGGGAAGAACGCCGCACGGGCCGCGCCGATGTTGGCGTTGGCGGCCTTGAGGTTGTACTCGGCTTGCACGATGTCTGGGCGACGTTGCAGCAGGTCCGAGGGCAACCCGGCAGGCACTTCGCTGAGCAGGTCATCGGACAGCGGCTTGCTGGCGATATTCGCCGGCAGGCCGGTGCCCAGCAGCAGGGTCAGGCTGTTTTCGTCCTGGGCCACCTGGCGGGTGTAACGCGCCAGTTGCACACGGGCGTTTTCCACCGAGGTGCGTGCCTGGCTGAGGTCGAGGGCCGAGGCCACGCCGACTTCATTGCTGCGCGAGGTGAGCTTGTAGCTTTGCTCGAACGCGGCCAGGGTGTCCTGGGTCAGCTTGAGCAGCTCCTTGTCGGCCTGCCAGGTCAGGTAGGCATTGGCCACGCTGGCCACCAGGCTGATTTGGGTGCTGCGGCGCGCTTCTTCAGTGGCGAAGTACTTTTGCAGCGCTTCTTCACTGAGGCTGCGCACGCGGCCGAACAGGTCCAGCTCATACGAACTGATGCCAAGGCCCGCCGAGTACTGGCTGGCGATGGTCGATTCGCCGGTCTGCGACAGCTTGGCCGGGGTGCGCGAACGGCTGCCGTTACCGGTGGCCGATACCGCCGGGAACAGGTCGGCACGCTGGATCTGGTATTGCGCTGCATAGGCGTCGATGTTCAGCGCCGCGACACGCAGGTCACGGTTGTTCACCAACGCGGTCTGGATCAATTGCTGCAGGGCAGGGTCATGGAAAAACTGCTTCCAGCCTTGCTCGGCAGCGGCCTGGCTCGGCGCCTGGGCCGACGAATACGCCGGCCCCTGCGGGAACTGCGCGGCCACCGGCGCTTCGGGACGCTGATAGTCAGGTATCAGCGAGCAGCCACTGAGCACGAATGCGGTGACGGCTAGGGAAAGTAGCGACTTGCTCATTGGCCAGCCTCTTTAGGAGTTTCAGTAGTGTCTTTCTTTTTGCGTTCGCCAGCGGCGGACACGGTTGCGTAGAACAGTGGCACCCAGAAGATCGCCAGCACAGTGGCCGTGATCATACCGCCGATAACGCCGGTACCGATTGCGTGCTGGCTGCCTGAACCGGCGCCGGTGGAGATTGCCAGCGGCAATACGCCGAGCATGAACGCCAACGAGGTCATGATGATCGGGCGCAGACGCATGCGGGATGCTTCGATAGCCGCCTCGACGATGCCTTTGCCTTGCTCATGCAGTTCCTTGGCGAATTCCACGATGAGGATGGCGTTTTTCGCCGCCAGGCCCACCGTCACCAACAGGCCCACCTGGAAGAACACGTCGTTGGACAAGCCGCGCATGCTGGTGGCGATCAGTGCACCGATCACACCCAGAGGTACAACCAGAATCACCGCGATCGGGATCGACCAGCTTTCGTACAGTGCCGCCAGGCACAAGAACACGACCAGCAGCGACAGTGCGTACAGTGCTGGCGCCTGGGAACCGGAAAGGCGTTCTTCGTACGACAGGCCTGTCCAGGCGTAACCGACACCGGCCGGCAGTTCTTTGGCGATGCGTTCGACTTCGGCCATCGCATCACCGGTACTGTAGCCCGGTGCCGGGGTACCGAGGATTTCCATCGCCGCTACACCGTTGTATCGCGAAAGCTTGGGCGAACCGTAGATCCACTTGCCCGACGAGATGGCCGACAGCGGCACCATTTTCCCGTCGTTGCTGCGCACGTACCATTTGTCCAGGTCTTCGGGCGACATCCGGCTGGCGGCGTCGCCTTGTACATACACCTTCTTCACGCGACCACGGTCGATGAAGTCGTTGATGTAGCTACCACCCAAGGCAATGGCCAGGGTCTGCTGGATATCCGCCAGGCTGATGCCTTGGGCACTGGCTTTCTCGTCGTCAACGGTCAGCTCGTACTGCGGCTCGTCGTTCACGCCGTTAGGACGCACGCCGGCCAGCACCTTGCTTTGTGCCGCCGCACCCAGGAACTGGTTACGTGCAGCCATCAGCTTGTCGTGGCCGACGCCACCCTGGTCTTGCAGGAACACGTCGAAACCCGTGGCGTTACCCAACTCCAGCACCGAAGGCGGCACGATGGCGAAAACCATGGCGTCCTTGAAGGCCCCGAAGAAGTAACCCTGGGCACGCTTGGCCACTTCGAACACCGACTGGCTCGAATCACGCTCATCCCACGGCTTGAGCATCACGAACGCAAGCCCGGAGCTCTGGCCACGACCGGCGAAGTTGAAGCCGTTCACGGTAAACACCGACTTCACCGCCTTGCCTTCGCCTGGCTCGCCTTCCTTGTCGTTCAGCAGGAAGGCGCGCATGTCGTCGACGACTTTCTGCGTGCGCTCAGCCGAAGCACCGACCGGTGTCTGCACCTGGGCGAAGATCACACCCTGGTCTTCCTCAGGCAGGAACGCGCTTGGAATACGGGTGAACATCCAGATCATGCCGGCCAGGATCAGCGCATACACCAGGAATGCCGGGATCTTGTGCTTGATCATGCCGCCCACGCCGCGCTCGTACTTGAGTACGCCACGGTCGAAGGTGCGGTTGAACCAGCCGAAGAAGCCGCGCTTGGGCTGGCCGTGTTTTTCCGGATCAATCGGCTTGAGCATGGTGGCGCACAAAGCCGGGGTGAAGATCAGGGCAACCAGCACCGACAACGCCATCGCCGAAACGATGGTGATGGAGAACTGCCGGTAGATCACACCGGTGGAACCACCGAAGAACGCCATCGGCAGCAGTACCGCCGACAGTACCAGGGCAATACCCACCAGGGCACCCTGGATCTGGCCCATGGACTTGATCGTTGCTTCCTTGGGCGACAGGTGCTCCTCGGCCATTACCCGTTCGACGTTTTCCACCACGACGATGGCATCGTCCACCAGCAAGCCGATGGCCAGGATCATGCCGAACATGGTCAAGGTGTTGATGGTGAAGCCGCACGCCGCCAGGATCCCGAAGGTACCCAGCAATACCACCGGTACGGTCATGGTGGTGATGATGGTGGCACGGAAGTTCTGCAGGAACAGGAACATCACCAGGAACACCAGCACGATCGCTTCGACCAGAGTGTGAACCACACCGGAGATCGATTCGGTCACGACCGGGGTGGTGTCATACGGCACCACCGCCTTCATGCCAGGCGGGAAGAACGGCTCCAGGGACTTCACTGTTTCGCGGATGGCCTTGCCGGTGTCCAGTGCGTTGGCACCGGCCGCCAGCTTGATCGCCATACCCGAGGCCGGCTTGCCGTTGAACTGTGCACTGATGCTGTAGTTCTGGCCGCCCAGTTCGATGCGCGCGACGTCACCCAGGCGAACCTGGGAGCCGTCGGTGTTCACCTTCATCAGAATCTTGGCGAATTCTTCGGTGCTTTGCAGGCGCGTCTTGCCGATGATCGTGGCGTTCAGCTGGGTGCCGGGCAGGGCAGGCAGACCGCCCAGTTGACCGGTGGCCACCTGCACGTTCTGGGCCTTGATGGCATTGCTGACGTCCACTGGCGTGAGCTGGTAATTGTTCAGTTTGGCCGGGTCGAGCCAGATACGCATGGCGTACTGCGAACCGAACACCTGGAAGTCACCCACCCCCGCGGTACGCGAGATCGGGTCCTGGATGTTGGACACGATGTAGTTGGAGAGGTCGTCCTTGGTCATGCTGCCGTCTTCCGACACCAGACCGATCACCATCAGGAAGTTCTTCACCGACTTGGTCACGCGGATACCCTGTTGCTGCACTTCTTGCGGCAGCAGTGGGGTGGCCAGGTTCAGCTTGTTCTGTACCTGGACCTGAGCGATATCCGGGTTGGTACCCTGGTTGAACGTCACGGTGATGGTCATGCTGCCGTCGGAGTTACTGTCCGAGGAGACATAACGCAGGTTGTCGATACCGTTGAGCTGTTGCTCGATGACCTGCACCACGGTGTCCTGCACGGTTTGTGCGGACGCGCCTGGGTAGGTCACCTGGATATCAATGGCCGTTGGCGCAATGGCCGGGTATTGGTTGATGGGCAACTTCAGGATCGAGAGTGCCCCGACCAGCATGATCACCAGGGCAATTACCCAGGCGAAAATGGGACGGTCGATAAAAAATTTCGACATGGATTACTCCCCTTGACCAGCAGCGGCAGCAGGCGCTGCGGCAGTACCGGCGGGTTTAGCGTTGGAGGCTTCCGTGACCTTCACCTCGGCGCCTGGCTTGACGTACTGCAAGCCTTCGGTGATGACGCGATCACCGGCATTGAGGCCTTTTTCCACGAGCCAGTAGGCACCGGCGGTACGGTTGGCAACCAGTTCGCGTTGCTCGACCTTGTTGTCCTTGTTCACGATCAGCGCTGTCGGAATGCCACGCAGGTCACGGGTCACGCCTTGTTGCGGAGCCAGGATGGCCTTGCTGTTCACACCGGCCAGCAACTGGGCGTGTACGAACATGCCCGGCAGCAGCACGTGGTCAGGGTTGGGGAACACGGCGCGCAGGGTCACGGAACCGGTGGTCTGGTCGACCGACACTTCGGAGAACTCCAGTTTGCCGTCCTGGGCGTAGGCCGTGCCGTCTTCCAGGGTCAGCTTGACCTTGGCAGCGTTTTCGCCGGCTTTTTCCAGTTGGCCGCTGGCCAGGTCGCGACGCAGCTTGAGCATTTCAGCTGAAGATTGCGTGACGTCGACGTAGATGGGGTCCAGTTGCTGGATCACCGCCATGGCGTCGGCCTGGCCATTGCTGACCAGTGCGCCTTCGGTGACCGAAGAACGGCCAATACGCCCGGAGATCGGCGCGTACACCTTGGTGTAGCGCACGTTGATCTGGGCAGTTTGAACGTTTGCCTCGGCAGTCATGCGGTTGGCAACGGCGGTGTCGTATTCCTGACGGCTGACGGCTTGCTCCTCGACCAATTGCTTGTAGCGATCGGTGATGGACTTGGTCTGGGTCAGGCTCGCTTGTGCGCTTTTGAGCGTGGCTTCATACACCGACGGGTCGATCTGGTAGAGCTGTTGCCCTTCCTTCACGTCGGCGCCTTCCTTGAACAGGCGCTTGAGAATGATGCCGTTGACCTGCGGCCGGACTTCCGCAATGCGAAAGGCCGTGGTGCGGCCTGGCAGCTCGGTGGTCAGGGTATAGGCTTGCGGTTGAATGGTGACCACGCCGACCTGAGGGGTTTGAGCGGGCGGTGCCGCTTCTTCCTTTTTACATCCGCTGAGCAGCGATGCCAGGGCGACGGCAGTGACCAGAGCGGTAACAGCTGGCTTAAGTTGCATGAAGATCCTCGGGTCAGGCGCGCAGAGTGCGCACAAGAAGTGTGGAAGGGTAAAAAACAAGCCGTGAGTGGATAAGTAGCTTGCTACGCAATATACTTACGTTCATGGTTGTTTGTAAACTCTTGACAGGCTTGGCGCAATGTTGACAAAGCACCGCCGCAAGCCTCGATTCTAGTACGTTCGGCGCCCATGACGGCGTCGTCCCACAATTATTCAGATGACGGTCAAGTACCGTCCACAGTGTCCCGATTGAGGTTTTACTGCCATGGTTCGTCGCACCAAAGAGGAAGCTCAGGAAACGCGCAGCCAGATTCTCCAAGCCGCCGAGCAAGCCTTTTATGAGCGTGGCGTAGCGCGTACCACCCTGGCGGACATCGCCGCGTTGGCGGGCGTGACGCGTGGGGCTATCTATTGGCATTTCAGCAATAAGTCCGATTTGCTCCAGGCCTTGCTCGATACGCTGCACGAACCCTTGGACGAATTGGCCCGGGCGAGTGAAAGCGAGGATGAAGTCGACCCGCTGGGCTGTATGCGCAAGCTGCTGATTCATCTCTACCATGAAGTGGCCCTGGACCCGAAAACCCGGCGCATCAACGAGATTCTGTTTCATAAGTGCGAGTTCACCGATGAAATGTGTGACATGCGCCGCCAACGCCAGACCCACAGCCTGGAATGCAACCTGCGTATCAGCCTGACGTTGCGTAACGCGGTTCATCGCGGGCAACTGCCTGAAAATCTCGACACCACCCGTGGGGCTGTCTGCATACATGCCTTCATCCACGGTTTGATCGGCCAGTGGCTGCTGGTCCCCGATAGCTTTGAACTGCACCAGGACGCCGAGCGCTGGGCTGATATAGGGCTGGACATGCTGCGCCTGAGCCCCAGCCTGCGCAATTGAAACAAAATGCGTAATTGCAACCCGTTGTGTCAACAGTAAAGCCTAAGGACGGTCAATCGTCCTTCTGGCTGATTTGTGGGGTGACTTTATATACGGCCTGGCGGGCGGTTGATAGGTAGCCGGCTAAGTATTTTGTAGCGATATTGTTGCCGTTCTGTGAAGCGATGTTTCCATGGGGGCTACAGACAGGCACAAATGTGAGAGGGGACTTGCTCCTGACACTGTAGGAGCGAGCTTGCTCGCGAAAAACTTCAACGCTAACGCGTGCTTCCTGAGTGAACGCGGCGCCTGTTAGTTTCTCGCGAGCAAGCTCGCTCCTACAGCATTGGGTTTGCGGGTTAGGTTAGATCGGCAGCGTCGGGTAGTCGATGTAACCCACCGGGCCTTTGCCATAGAAAGTTTCAGGGTGCGGCTCGTTCAACGGCGCATCGGCCTTCAGTCGCGCCGGCAGGTCCGGGTTGGCGATAAAAGGAATACCAAAGGCCACTGCATCCGCCTTGCCCGCCGCCAGCCAGGCGTTGGCGCTGTCTTTGGTGAAACGTTCGTTGGCGATGTATACGCCGCCGAAGGCTTTTTTCAGCTGT
This sequence comes from Pseudomonas sp. GW823-FHT02F05, assembly GCF_058797315.1. Classification (NCBI taxonomy): domain Bacteria; kingdom Pseudomonadati; phylum Pseudomonadota; class Gammaproteobacteria; order Pseudomonadales; family Pseudomonadaceae; genus Pseudomonas; species Pseudomonas sp. GW823-FHT02F05. Next base: position 19,694 of record NZ_JBXAJM010000032.1, on the reverse strand, counting down.
GGGCCGAGGCTATCCGCACCTTCTTTTTCGCGGGAGCAGATGAAGGCGATGCCGCGCTTGCCCAGTTCGCTGGCGACGTAGGTGAAGGTCTCGGCGAGGTTGTCGTCGCCCATGTCATGCGCGTCAGCACGCGGTGCCAGGTGCACGCCCACGCGGCCGGCGCCCCAGACTTCGATGGCGGCGTCGGTGACTTCCAGCAACAGGCGCGCACGGTTTTCCAGGGAACCACCGTACTGGTCGGTGCGCTGGTTGGTGCTGCTCTGCAGGAACTGGTCAAGCAGGTAGCCGTTGGCGCCGTGGATTTCCACGCCGTCGAAACCGGCGGCCTTGGCGTTCTCGGCGCCGGTGCGATAAGCGTCGACGATGTCGGCGATTTCAGCGGTTTCCAGGGCGCGCGGGGTTGGGTAGTCGGCCAATGGGCGAACCAGGCTGACGTGGCCTTTAGCCTGGACCGCACTCGGAGCCACCGGGGTTTCCCCGTTCAGGTAGGACTCGTGGGAGATGCGGCCAACGTGCCACAACTGCAGGAAGATCTTGCCGCCCGCGCCATGTATGGCCTTGGTGATGTTGGCCCAGCCGCGCACCTGGTCGTTGGACCAGATGCCGGGGGTGTCCGGGTAGCCCACGCCCATCGGTGTCACGGAAGTGGCTTCGCTGAGGATCAGCCCCGCGGACGCGCGTTGCACGTAGTACTCGGCCATCAGCGCGTTGGGCACGCGCCCGGCGTCTGCGCGGCAGCGGGTCAGCGGCGCCATGATGATGCGGTTCGACAGTTGCACGTCGCCCAGTGTGATCGGATCGAAAATAGTCGTCATGGAAAAAACACCTTCTCTTTCAAGTTGATCAGTTGGTCGCGGGGGCCAGGTCGGCGTTGCCGCCCTGACGGAAAGTGATAAGGGTCACCAGCAGCGCGAGAATCGCCAGTGCTGCAGCGGCCAGGGGCACGCTGGTCAGGCCGAAGCCGTGGGCAATCACGCTGCCGCCGACCCAGGCGCCAAGGGCGTTGCCAATGTTGAAGGCACCGATATTGAGGGTAGATACCAGGTTCGGCGCGGCCTTGCCGAAGGTCACCACGTTGATTTGCAGCGCCGGCACGGCGGCGAACGAGGCGGTGGCCCACAGGAACAGGGTGATTTCAGTCGGTATCACCGCAACGCTGGTCCAGCTCAACACCGTGGAAACCACCGCCATGCTGATGAACACGCCGATCAAGGTGGCCGCCAGGCGCTTGTCCGCCAGTTTGCCGCCGATGATGTTGCCCACGGTGAGCCCCAGGCCGATCAGCAGCAGGGTCCAGGTCACGCCCTTGGGCGACACGCCGGTGACATCGCCCAGCAGCGGCGCGACGTAGGTAAAGAGGGTGAACATAGACGCGGCAAACAGCGCGGTCATGCTCAGCGACAGCCAGATACCGGCACCCTTGAGGGCGGCCAGTTCGGCGCGCATGTCGAGTTTTTCTTCGTCACGCTTGGCGGGCAGGAAGCGAATAAGGCCGATCAAGGCGATTACGCCAATCACGGTCACGGCCCAGAAGGTCGAGCGCCAGCCGGCTTCCTGGCCCAGCGCCGTACCCAGGGGCACGCCCAGCACGTTCGCCAGGGTCAACCCAGTGAACATCAACGCGACGGCCGACGCACGTTTGTTGGCCGGCACCAGATTGGCCGCCACCACCGAGCCAATGCCGAAGAAGGCACCGTGGCACAACGCTGTGACCACACGGGCAAACATCAGCACGTTGTAGTCGCTTGCCAGGGCACAGAGCAGATTGCCGATAATGAAAATACCCATCAGCGCTACCAGCGCCGCCTTGCGTGGCAACCTGGCGGTGGCCAGTGCCATGAACGGCGCGCCGATGGCCACGCCCAGGGCGTAGCCGGTGACCAGCCAGCCGGCGCCGGGAATCGACACACCCAGGTCCGTCGCCACATCGGGCAGCAAGCCCATGATGACGAACTCGGTGGTGCCGATGGCGAAGGCGCTCAGGGCCAGTATGAGTAGCGAGAGGGGCATGGACGTGTCCTTGATGATTACGGTGCGCTGAGTTCGGTAATGAGCGCAGCGAGAAAGGCTTGGATCACTTCCTCGTTGCGCTTGAAAAAGTGCCACTGCCCGGCTTTCTGGCTGCTGATCAAACCCGCCCGTTGCAAGGTGGCCAGGTGCGCCGACACGGTCGACTGGGACAAGCCGCAGCGTTGGTCGATCTGCCCGGCGCAGATGCCGTATTCGTGGTTGTGCAATTGCTCGGGGAACTGCACTTTCGGGTCTTTGAGCCAGGTGAGGATGTCTCGTCGTACTGGGTGCGCCAGGGCTTTTATTATTTCGTCGAGGTCGATGGACATGGCAGGGTGCTCGGTGTCGTAAAGCGTTATATCGCGATGAGGCGAACTTTAAATCGTAATATTCCGATATACCAATATGATTTTGATCTGAGATCAGGTCGAATCGGTATATCGGGTTATAACGATATGCGGGTGGCAGTGGTAGACTGCGCGGCATGAATTATCTCGCACATCTGCACCTGGGCGGCCAACTTCCTGCGCAATTGCTGGGTAGCCTCTATGGCGACTTCGTCAAAGGCCGCCTGCAGGGCCAGTTCAGCCCGCAAATCGAAGCGGCGATCCAGTTGCATCGCTCCATCGACCGGTTCACCGACAGCCACCCCTTGGTGGGGGAGGCGTTGTCGCGTTTCAGCCAGACCCGCAGGCGCTATGCCGGCATCGTGCTCGATGTGTTTTTTGACCATTGCCTGGCGCGTGATTGGGCGCTGTATGCCGACCAGCCCCTGGAGCGTTTCACGTCGCATGTGTATCAGGTGTTGGCGGCCGAACCCGCGTTGCCGGGGCGGCTGGCGCAGATTGCGCCGTATATGGCCGCGGATGATTGGTTGGGCTCGTACCGCGAGTTTGCGGTGATGGAGCAGGTGCTGCGCGGGATTTCGCGGCGGCTGACACAGCCTGAGGAACTGGGGTATGCGATGCAGGAGTTGCGGGTTTTGTATGAGCCGTTGAGTGAGGACTTTCGACTGTTCTACCCAGAGTTGCAGAAATTTGCGCAATCTCAACTGACTATTGAGATCTGAATGTGGGAGCTGGCTTGCCGGCGATAGCGGCCTACCGGTTGAGAATGTTATGGCTGACCCACCGCCATCGCAGGCAAGCCAGCTCCCACATTTGGATTGAGTTCACATTGCTTCAGGCTGCGAATGCAGGCCGAGCGGCCACTTGCTCGGTTTCCGGCACCGGGCCGAACAATGCCTTCTGCACCGCCTGCTGCGCCTGATACGCCAATGCCGCACGTTCCTGCCCGGCGCAGGCAATCGGCTTGAGCACATGAATCTCCACATCGCCGCGGTCATTGGAAAACAAGCGCATCAGGTGCGAGAGCAAATCATCATCGCCAATAAAGGGTGCCAGCGGGTCGACTTGGCCGTCGCGCAGATACCGAATCGCTACCGGCTGCAGTGATACATCCGCATCGATCGCGCTGGCCAGCAAGCGCCCGTGGAACGTGCGCAGGCCGCGCCCGTCGGTGGTGGTGCCCTCGGGGAACATCAGCAAGGGGTGCTGTTGCTCCAGATGACGGGTCATCTGCTTGCGGATCAACTGGCTGTCACCTGAACCGCGACGAATAAACAGGCTGCCCGCCTTGGCCGCCAACCAGCCCGCCACCGGCCAGGTGCGCACCTCGGCCTTGGACAAAAACGACATCGGCGCCACCATGCCCAGCAACGGGATATCCGTCCAGGACACGTGATTGCTCACCCACAGCATGGGCGTTTGCGGCAACTCGCCATGCACCGTTACGCGAAAGGGCAGGGCGTTGGTCAGTCGCGCCATAAAGAAGCGCGACCAACGCTGGCGCCGCACCATCGAGTTAGCCACGCCCAGGCGCTCGAACAAGCCAAACACACTGGCCATGCTCAGCCCCAGCCCCACCACCAACAACACGCGGGCGATGCGCCCGTAGATGCGCAGGCGGTTCATCACATGGCCGCCTTGAAGTGGCGCGCGTAGCGCGGGCACAACTCGTCGCGCTTGAGCAGGATAAACACGTCTGCTACCTGGAAGTCTTCATCCCAGCACGGCTCGCCGCAGATCTTCGCGCCCAGGCGCATGTAGGCCTTGAGCAGCGGCGGCATTTCGGCGATGACGTTGGACGGCAAGTCCAGGGCCGGCAGTGGTTTTTTCGGTTCGGCGCGCAGGTGTTCGTTGCACAGGTAGCGCTCGCGCAAGCGCTGCATGATCGCGTGGGCCTGGATGCCGCCATCGTGCATCGGGATGCTCGCGCAGCCCATCAGGTAGCTGTAGCCGCCCTGGTTGAGCACTTCGGCCAACTCGCCCCACAACACCGCGATGGTGCCGCCATTGCGATAGGCCGGGTCGACGCAGGTGCGGCCAATCTCCAGGATCGGGCCCTGCAAGTGCAGCAGGCCATGCAGGCTGAATTCTTCTTCACTGTAGAACCGGCCCAGGGTGCTGGCGGCCTGGTGGTCGAGCAGACGGGTAGTCGCGACGAGTCGACCGCTGTTCAAATCCCGCACGCCGATATGGCTGCAGTGAACATCATAGTCATCCATGTCCAGACCCAATTCCGCGCCTTTCAGCTTGGCGTTGAACTCGCCGCTGAACACGTTGAACCGCAGGGCCTGGGCTTCCTGCAATGCCTGTGCGCCTACCAGGCGTTCGGCTTGCAGACGGCGTTCATTGCCTTTGTCGCTGATGCGGGCGATCTGAGTCATAGCGAGTCTCCGGGTGCCGGCCAGGTTGCGGCCAGTCGACTTTGTTGTCCAAAGTCAGGCTATGTAGCCTCGGTGTCAGCTCCATGAAGTTACGGTGACGGTTGGATGACAGCCCCCTTGTCGCAAATCTGTCACTGGCGTGAGCTAGGCTCGCGGGCTTGAATGTCCCCTTGAGTTTGCGTCCATGGTCCGAGGCCTGTTGTGCGTTGCCCTGCTGTTTGTCACCGTGAATGCCCGCGCTGAAATCTGGCCTGATAAGGAGTGGGCCGTGGGTACATCTCTCGCCGGCCCCGCTGTCGATGCCCTGGACGCCTACGCTTTCCCACCCCGCGACGATGCCACCCGCAACGGTATTCGCACCGACGCGTTGCTGGTCATTCGTGACGGCGAAATCATTTATGAACGCTACGCCGCGCCCACCACTGCCAGCACGCCGCACCTGACCTGGTCTGTCAGCAAAAGCCTGATGGCTACCGTGCTGGGCGTGGCCTATGGGCAAGGCCGCTTCAAACTCAACGACCCCGCCGCACGTTTCTACCCACCGATGAAGCAGCACCCCAAAGTGAGCATGGCCGACCTGCTGCACTGGGCCTCCGGGTTGGACTGGCAGGAAGACTACGAGTACGCCCCGTTGAAATCCTCGGTGGTGGCGATGCTCTACACCCGTGGCCACACCGACATGGCGCAATTCGCAGCGGATACCGAGGCGGTCGCCGCCCCTGGCCAGGCTTTCCGTTATTCCAGTGGCGACAGCACTATCCTGTCCGCCGCGCTCAAGGGCATGCTCGGCCACAAGGCCTACATCACCTACCCGTGGGACGCGCTGTTCCAGCCCTTGGGCATTCGCGACGCAACCTGGGAAACCGACGCCGATGAGACGTTTGTCTCGTCGTCCTATGCCTACCTCACGGCCCGGGATCTGGCACGAGTAGGGTTACTGATGGCCCGGGATGGGCGCTGGGGCGTGCGGCAACTGCTGCCCAAGGACTGGGTCGCCTTCAACCGCCGGCCCTTCGACCGCTACAAAGCCGGCCAGGATGAAGCCGTGCCGGGCGGCCATTGGTGGCTCAATACCGGCGCCCCCCAACCCTGGCCCGACGCACCGGCCACTACCTTCGCCGCGCTGGGGCACTGGGGCCAGGCGCTGTTTGTGCTGCCCGACGAACACCTGGTGATCGTGCGTTACGGCGATGATCGGGATGGCAGTTACCGGCATAACGAACTGCTCAAACGCGTGCTGGCGGCGGTGCGCTCATGATCCGTCGTCATCCGTTCATCAGCGTTTTACTGGTGTTGCTTTTCGCATTGTTCGGCTGGGTTTGGCACGAGCGCGTCAACCTGCAAGCCTTCCCCGACATCATCGCGGCGTACACCGCCAAGGAGTACTGCTCGTGCCGGTACGTGGCCAACAACCCGGCGCAGTATTGCCTGGGGTATGTGAAGCAGTACGTGCCCATCAGTGCGTTCACTGACTCGCCGGAACGCAGTGAAGTCACGGCGAGTGGGTTGGGGCGTACCCATACAGCGCGGTGGTTGGGCGACCGTCAAGGCTGCCGCCTCAACCCCTGACACACCCAAATTCCCCTGTGGGAGCTGGCTTGCCTGCGATAGCGCCAGGTCAGCCAACATCACTGGTGCCTGTGCCGCCGCCATCGCAGGCAAGCCAGCTCCCACATTTAGATTATCTGCGTGGGTTCTCGGAAAAAGAACCGGCCCTGAGGTTCCACAGGGTGGAACCACCTTTGATTGTCCTCACGCGTACATCGCGCTTAGCTGTCGATGTGTCGCCAACAAGAACGGGACCACCCGCCTGTGAGGAGAATCACCATGCGCCCGCACCAGCACATCCTGGATTGGCTCAGCGACGTTGCCAGCGACTTGCACGCTGTGCGTCACGATATCCACGCCCACCCCGAACTCGGCTTTGAAGAGAACCGCACCTCAGCGCTGGTCGCACAGTCACTCAAGGAGTGGGGTTACGAGGTGCACACCGGCATCGGCAGGACCGGTGTGGTCGGTGTGTTGCGCAATGGCAACAGCTCGCGCACGTTGGGGATTCGCGCCGACATGGACGCCTTGCCCATCATCGAAAACACCGGCGCGGCCTACACCAGCCAACATGCCGGCTGCATGCACGCCTGCGGCCATGACGGCCACACCACCATGTTGCTCGGTGCCGCGCGTTACTTGGCGGCGACGCGGCAATTCGACGGTACTTTGAACCTGATTTTCCAACCCGCCGAAGAAGGCCAGGGCGGCGCCGAGGCGATGCTTGCAGATGGGTTGCTGGAGCGCTTCCCCTGCGACGGGTTGTTCGGCATGCACAATATGCCAGGCTTGCCGGCTGGGCATCTGGGCTTGAGAGTGGGGCCGATGATGGCCTCCCAGGACCTGCTCACCGTGACGCTCGAAGGCGTAGGTGGCCATGGCTCCATGCCGCACCTTACCGTCGATCCGCTGGTGGCTGCCGCCAGTATGGTCATGGCCTTGCAAACGGTGGTAGCACGCAATATCGACACCCAGGAAGCTGCCGTGGTCACGGTCGGCGCCCTTCAAGCAGGGCAAGCCGCCAATGTGATTCCCCAGCAAGCCCTGTTGCGCCTGAGCTTGCGCGCACTCAACCCCACGGTGCGCGAACAGATGCTGGAACGGGTCAACGCGATCATCCACACCCAGGCCGCCAGCTTCGGCTGCACCGTGCACATCGAACACCGGCCGGCCTACCCGGTGCTGGTCAACCACGCCGAAGAAACCGAATTCGCCCGCCAGGTCGGTGTGGCCTTGCTCGGTGCCGACGCTGTGGATGGGAACACCCGCACGCTGATGGGCAGCGAAGACTTCGCCTGGATGCTGCAACGCTGCCCCGGCAGTTACCTGTTTATCGGCAACGGCGTGTCGCGACCGATGGTGCACAACCCCGCCTATGACTTCAACGACGACATCCTGCTGACCGGCGCAGCCTACTGGGGCGCGCTGGCCGAGAGCTGGCTCAAGCCTGCCTGACGACCTCATCTTTTTCTGCCGCTGGACCCTTTCCCTGTATCGGTTGAATGGAGTGTTCCTCATGCAGACTGCAAAACTCGGCGTTTCCCGCACCCGCCAAGTGGTGGCGGCCGTGATCGGCAACGCGCTGGAATGGTATGACTTTATCGTCTACGGCTTTCTCGCCAGTATCATCGCCCGGCAGTTCTTCCCCTCGGAAGACGAATACGCGTCGCTGCTGATGGCCCTGGCCACCTTTGGCGTGGGCTTTTTCATGCGTCCGGTGGGCGGCATCCTGTTGGGTATTTATGCCGACCGCAAAGGCCGCAAAGCCGCGATGCAGTTGATTATCCGGCTGATGACCGTGTCCATCGCGCTGATCGCCTTCGCGCCGAACTACGCCGCGATCGGCATGGGTGCACCGTTGCTGATTGTGGTGGCGCGGATGCTTCAGGGGTTTGCCACCGGCGGTGAATATGCCAGCGCCACGGCATTTCTGGTGGAGAGCGCACCTGCCCATCGCAAGGGCTTGTATGGCTCCTGGCAATTGGTAGGGCAATGCCTGGCGGTGTTCGGCGGGGCGGCGATGGTGGCGTTGGTCACGCATTTCTTTTCGCCCGAAACCCTCGACCTGTGGGGCTGGCGCCTGCCGTTTGTGCTGGGCTTGTTGATCGGCCCGGTGGGGTTGTGGATTCGTCGGCACATGGAAGACCCGGAAGAGTTCATCCAGGCGCGTAAAAACGCCACCGGCCCGGCGCCGAGCCTCATGCAAGTGCTGCGTGACCATCGGCGCAGCATCCTGGTGTCCATGGGCCTGGCCTGCGGGGCGACGGTGTCGTTCTACGTGGTGCTGGTGAACATGCCGACCTTCGCCCACAAAAACCTCGGCCTGCCGCTGGACCAGGTGCTGATGGTGCAGATGTTTGCGGTGGCGCTGATGACCGTGGTGATCCCCTTGTCCGGCCTGCTCTCGGATCGGTTGGGACGGCGACCGGTGTTGATGGCCTTCACCCTGGCGTTCTTCGTGATGGTCTACCCCTTGTATGTGTGGGTAGCCGCTGCGCCGTCCATCGAGCGCCTGCTGGTGATGCAGGTGATGTTGTGCACGGCGATTGGCGGGTTCTTCGGGCCAGCGCCGACGGCATTGGCCGAACAGTTCCCTATCGAGGTGCGCTCGACCGGTGTGTCGGTGGCCTATAACGTGGCGGTGATGGTGTTCGGTGGTTTCGCGCCGTTGATCGTGACCTGGCTGAGCAAGGTGCTGGGCACGCCAGTGGCGCCCTCGTTTTATGTATTGTTTGCGTGCGTGCTGACGCTGCTGGGCACTTACTGCATGCGCGAGGCACCCCGGGCGAGCAAGCCGCTGCCGTTTTCCAGAGAGGTGAAGCCTTGAGTATTGTTGATTGGGATGCCACTGAGCTGTCGCGGGCCATCCATGGGCGGCAGGTATCGTGCGAAGAGGTGATGCAGGCGTACCTGGCGCAGATCCAGCGCTTTAACCCTGGCGTGAATGCGCTGGTGTCACTGCGCGACAGCGAGGCCGTGCTGGCCGAGGCGAGGGCCTGCGATCGTGAGTTGGACCAGGGCCACTCCCGTGGCTGGATGCATGGCATGCCCCAGGCCATCAAGGACCTGGCGGCCACCCAGGGTTTGCGCACCACCCTGGGCTCACCGCTGTTCGCCGAGCATGTACCGAACGAAGACGCCATCAGCGTGGCGCGGGTGCGGGCCAGTGGCGCGATCATCATCGGCAAGACCAACGTGCCGGAGTTCGGCCTGGGCTCTCACACCTACAACACGCTGTTCGGCACCACCGGCAATGCCTATGACCCGCTCCTGGCGGCCGGCGGTAGCAGTGGCGGGGCGGCGGTGGCCCTGGCGCTACGCATGCTGCCGGTGGCCGACGGCAGCGACATGATGGGCTCGTTGCGCAACCCGGCGGCGTTCAACAACGTGTTCGGCTTGCGCCCCTCCCAGGGGCGGGTGCCTCACGGGCCGATGCCGGAACTGTTCGTGCAGCAATTGGGCACCGAAGGCCCGATGGGGCGCAGCGTAACGGATGTGGCGCGGTTGCTGAGCATTCAGTCCGGTTACGATCCCCGGGCGCCGTTGTCATCCAGGGACGATCCCGCTGTGCTGGGCCAGCCGTTGCAACGCGACTTCAACGGCGCACGCCTCGGTTGGCTGGGGGACTACAACGGTTATCTGCCGATGGATGATGGCGTGATGAGCCTGTGCGAAGCGGCGCTGGATGATTTCGCCAGGTTGGGCTGTGAAGTGCACAGCTGCCAACCGGACTTTTCCATGGCGCGCCTGTGGCGCTGCTGGTTGGTACACCGCCATTGGCTGGTGCACGGCAACCTCGGCGCGGCCTACGCCAACCCGCAAAAACGCGCGTTGCTCAAGCCCGAAGCGCAATGGGAAGTGGAGGGCGGCCAGGGCTTGAGTGCCCAGCAGGTTTACCAGGCGTCGGTGGACCGCAGTGAGTGGTACCGCGCTTTGGGCAAGCTGTTCGAACGTTACGATTTCCTGCTGCTGCCCACCGCCCAGGTGTTCCCTTTCGATGCACAACAGCCTTGGCCACGCCTCGTCGGCGGGCGTGAAATGGACACTTATCACCGTTGGATGGAGGCGGTGATCGGCCCGACCCTCGCCGGTTTGCCGAGCATGAGCATTCCGGTGGGCTTCAACCCCCAGGGCTTGCCCATGGGCCTGCAAATCATTGGCCCGGCCCAGGCCGACAGGGCCGTGCTGCAATTGGCCTACGCCCATGAGCAACTGACCCAATGGGTACAACGCCGGCCACCGGCGTGCCTTGCAACGACCCGCTGAGCGCTGACCAGGCCTGTATCTTGCTGTGAAAAAAGATCATCCACCGGCAACAGGGAGATCGAACATGGAGACAGGCACGGTACGCTCGGTTGAGCGCGCTCTGGCAATCGTCGAGTTGCTGGGCGAGCACCAGGCCCTGGGGCTGGAAGAACTGCACTACCTCACGCAGTTGCCCAAGGCCACGGTGTCGCGCATGTTGCTGACCTTGCAGGAACAGGGGTGGGTCTACCGCGGCCTGAGCGATCGGCGTTACCGCCTGCGTGCCCGGCGTTTGTTCGGCGATACCCAGCAACGCTTCAAGCGCCAGGTGGTGGAAAGCGCCGCCCCCTGGTTATTGGAGCTCAGCGAGCGCACCGGGCTGGTGGTGGATTTGTCGTGCTTCGATGGTGAGCGCCTGGAGGTCATGGAGAGTGCGATTCCCAGTGTGTTGCGCAAGCTGTACCCGAACAACTGCCAGATCGTCGGCCAGTATGCCAGCCTGTTCCACTCGGCGATGGGCAAGGCTTGCCTGACGCAATTGCCGGCTGACGAAGTACAGCGCCTGGCAGGCCGCAATCATGTGGCGGCAGACGAGCACTATCGCGCATGCGAGCAAACCCAGCACCAGGGCTTCGGACAGCGTACCGAGGGCTATTGGGAATACCCGGTGCGTTTGCCGTTCCTGATCCGGGCGGTGGCCTTGCCGGTGCGCGCCAATGGCCGATTGGTGGGGAGCATGGCGCTGCATTGGCCGATGCATCAGGCGCCGGTGGAGCGGGTGTTGAATTTGCACATGGGCAGCCTTGAAGAAGCGATCTGCGAAGTGCAGCGAACGCTGGTTTGAAAACACAGCAAAAACCCTGTGGCAGCTGGCTTTTGTGGCGAGGGAGCTTGCTCCCGCTGGGGTGCGTAGCGCCCCCAAAAAGCCGGCTCCAGCTGCGCTGTCGAACGGGAGCAAGCTCCCTCGCCACAGCAAGCCAGCTCCCACATTGAATTTGCGCCGGTTGTGAGATTGCGCTTAAGGTTCGCCCAGGTTTTTTTGCCCCATGAGTCTTTATGTTCAATGTCAAACCTCTGGTCTTCGCGCTGCTGGCCTTTGCTGCCGTGCCCGCCCACGCCGATTGGTACCTGGATAACGAATCCTCGCGCCTGTCTTTCGTCACCACCAAAAACACCGAGATTGCCGAAGTCCAGCGCTTCCTGGTGCTGCACGGCAAAGTCGACGCCAAAGGCGCGGCTCGGCTGGAAGTGGAGCTGGACTCAATCAACAGCGGTATTCCGTTGCGCGACGAGCGCATGCGTAAAGAGCTGTTCGAGATCAAGACCTTCCCCGAAGCGCAGATCAGCGCACAGATCAATCTGCAGCCCATCAATGACCTGGCGTCCGGCGCGCAGTTGGAATTGCGCCTGCCCTTGAGCGTCACGCTGCACGGCAAGACCCAGACCTACAGCGCCGAACTGCTGGCCACGCGCCTGGATGAGCGGCGTTTCCAGGTGGTAACCCTGGAGCCCGTGGTGCTGCATGCCGAGGATTTCGACCTGGCGCCCGGTGTGGCTACCTTGCGTAAGGCGGCAGGGCTCAAATCGATCAGTTTGTCGGTGCCGGTGGGTGCGGTGCTGATCTTCACGGCGCGCTGACATGAGCGGCGCGGTGTTCCCGTGGCGCAGCGCCAATCAATTCGAATTGCTGATCGACGGGCCGAATTTCTTCCCACAGATGCTGGTGGGTATCGCCCGGGCCGAGCAGCAGGTTGATCTTGAGTTGTACCTGGTCGAAGCCGGGGCCTGCGCCGAGGCCATGGTGCAGGCGCTGGTACTGGCCGCCGAACGCGGCGTGCAGGTGCGTTGCCTGTTTGACGATTACGGCAGCCTGGCGTTTACCCTGGGGCTGCGCAAGCGCTTGACCGATGCCGGCGTGGCGCTGCGCTTTTACAACCGCCTGAATTGGCGGCGCTGGATGCGCAACCTGTACCGCGACCATCGAAAGCTACTGCTGATCGACCAGCGCATTGCGGTGGTCGGCGGCACCGGTGTCACCGACGAGTTCTGGACGCCGGGGCAAGACACCGCCGACTGGCATGAAGTGATGGTGCAGATCAGCGGCCCGCTGGTGCTGGACTGGCAGGCCCTGTTCGACCGGCAATGGCACGCTAACGCCGCGCGCCGTGAGTGGAAACCGGCTACCCACTTTGGTTTGCCTCGCTTGCCCAAGGTGCCCGCCACCGGGCCGGGGCTGGGCCGCGTGGCGTATGCCGATGCGCGTCAGCACCGTGACATCCTGCAATCGTTGATTCGTGCTTTGAACAGCAGCAAGGGGCGTATCTGGCTGGCGACCCCGTACTTCCTGCCAACCTGGAGCGTGCGCCGTGCCTTGCGTCGGGCGGCAGGGCGCGGTGTGGATGTGCGTCTGTTACTCACCGGCCCGCGCACCGATCACCCGTCGGTGCGTTACGCCGGGCACCGTTATTACCCGCGCCTACTGCGCTCAGGCGTGCAGATCTTCGAATACCAGCCGTGTTTCCTGCACCTGAAGATGGTGCTGGTGGATGATTGGGTGAGCATTGGCTCGTGCAATTTCGACCACTGGAATCTGCGCTTCAACCTGGAAGCCAACCTCGAAGCGCTGGACCCGCAGTTGACGGCAGCGGTGGTGGGCAGTTTCGAAGCGGACTTTGCCCAAAGCCAGGCGGTGAGCCTGGAGGCATGGAAGGCGCGGCCATTGTGGCGGCGGGTGAAGCAGCGGGTGTGGGGCTGGATTGATCGGTTGGTGGTGAACCTGCTGGATCGGCGCGGTTAGTCGGGCCACCTCAATCAACTGTGGGAGCTGGCTTGCCTGCGATAGCATCACCTCGGTACACCTGACAAACCGAGGTGCCTGTATCGCAGGCAAGCCAGCTCCCACAAAAGCCAGCTCCTACAGCGACCGTGTTTACAGCTTCAGGTCAGAGCAGTTCGAAGGTTTGCTGCTGCACATCCTGGGAATCCAAGCCGATCTGCACATTGAACTCACCCGGTTCCGCCGCGAACTTGAGCTGGGCGTTGTAGAACTTCAAGTCGTCCTCGGTGATGGTGAAGTGCAGCGTGCGCGCTTCGCCAGCCTTGAGCATGACCTTCTGGAAATTCTTTAGCTCCTTGATCGGGCGGATCATCGAACCGGCCACGTCCTGGATATACAACTGCACAACCGTTTCGCCATCGACCTTGCCAGTGTTCTTCACGGTGACGCTGGCATCGAGCTTGCCGGTCTTGTTCAGCGTGGTGGACGACAGTGCCATGTCCGACAGGCTGAACGTGGTGTAGCTCAGACCATAGCCAAACGGAAACAGGGGGCCGGTGGTGTCATCGAAGTACTGCGAGGTGTAGTTGCCCGGCTTGCCTGGGGTGAATGGCCGGCCGATGGTCAGGTGGTTGTAGTAGGTCGGAATCTGCCCCACCGAACGAGGGAAGGTGATCGGCAGCTTGCCCGATGGGTTGTAGTCACCGAACAGCACGTCGGCGATGGCGTTGCCGCCTTCGGTACCTGCGAACCAGGTTTCCAGGATCGCGTCGGCCTGTTGGTTCTCTTCGAGAATCGACAGCGGACGGCCGTTCATCAACACCAGCACCAGCGGTTTGCCGGTGGCTTTGAGGGCCTTGATCAAGTCGCGCTGGCTTTGCGGGATGTTCAGATCGGTACGGCTCGACGATTCGTGGGACATGCCACGGGACTCGCCCACCGCGGCGACGATAACGTCGGCGTTGTTCGCCGCCTTCACCGCTTCATCAATCAGCACCTGGGCAGGGCGCGGGTCGTCCACCACTTCCGGGGCATCGAAGTTGAGGAAGTTGAGGTAGTCGAGCACCGCTTTGTCGCCGGTGATGTTGGCGCCACGGGCATAGATCACTTTGCCTTTTTCACCGATCACGGCGTTCATGCCGTCGAGCAGGGTCACCGATTGCGCAGGCCGGCCGGCAGCAGCCCAACTGCCCATCATGTCGATGGGTGCCTTGGCCAGCGGGCCGACAAGGGCAATGGTCGCGGATTTTTTCAGCGGCAGGGTGTCGTTGTGGTTTTTCAGCAACACCAGGCTGCGGCGCGCAATGTCGCGGGCCTCGGCACGGTGCAGGCGGCTGTCGGCGTAGGTGTCGGCCGGGTCATCCTCGGCCTTGCCGATGCGCAGGTACGGGTCCTTGAACAGGCCCATGTCGTACTTGGCGCCGAGCACTTCGCGTACGGCGTTGTCGATGTCGCTCTGCTGGATCTCGCCGGACTTGAGCAGCCCCGGCAATTCCTTGCCGTACAGCGAGTCGTTCATGCTCATGTCGATGCCGGCCTTGATCGCCAGCTTGGCGGCTTCACGCCCGTCCTTGGCCACGCCGTGCTTGATCAGCTCGACGATCGCACCGTGGTCGCTGACGGTCAGGCCCTTGAAGCCCCAGTCTTTGCGCAGCAGGTCGTTCATCAGCCAGGTGTTGGCGGTGGCAGGCACGCCGTTGATCGAGTTGAGCGCGACCATCACGCCGCCGGAGCCAGCCTTGATCGCCGCGTGGTAGGGCGGCAGGTAGTCCTGGTACATCTTGACCGGGCTCATGTCGACCACGTTGTAGTCGCGCCCGCCTTCCACCGCGCCGTAGAGGGCGAAGTGCTTGACGCTGGCCATGAGGCTGTCGGCATTCGCGGGGCTGGTGCCCTGGAACGCCTTGACCATCACTTCGGCAATGCGTGACACCAGGTAGGTGTCTTCACCGAAACCTTCGGAAGTGCGGCCCCAGCGCGGGTCGCGGGAGATATCGACCATTGGTGCAAACGTGATGTCGAGGCTGTCGGCGGCGGCTTCCTGGGCGGCGATGCGCCCGGAGCGGCCAATGGCGTCCATGTCCCAGCTGGAGGCCAGGGCCAGGCTGATCGGGAAAATGGTGCGGTGGCCGTGGATCACGTCATAGGCGAAGAACATCGGGATCTTCAAGCGGCTGCGCATGGCCGCGTCCTGCATCGGACGGTTTTCCGGGCGGGTGATGGAGTTGAACGTGCCACCGATGCGGCCGGCGGCGATTTCCTTGCGGATCAGCTCACGGGGCATTTCCGGGCCGATGCTGATCAGGCGCAATTGGCCGATCTTCTCATCCAGGGTCATTTGCTTGAGCAGGTCGCTGACGAAGGCGTCCTTGTCGTTAAGCGCAGCAGGCTTTGTTTCTGCCCATACGGGGTGGCTGGCCAGAGTGGCAACAAGGCCGAGCAAACACAGCTTTTTCATGAATATCCTTTTTCGGCGACTGCGCAGCATTCAGAGAGATGCTGTCGGCCAAAATGTGGGGAACGTCTATTGTTGTTCGGGTGTTGTTCAGATAAATGCAGCACACTCTGAACTCTTTTTCGCGCTGGGCATCTTTGTAGCTGATTGGCTCGAAGCATTCCAGTGGTGGCGGATTATGCCCCAAGCGCGTGGTTTATAGGGTTAGTCGTCACATTCCATCAGATCGGGCAGGAGAAACACTATGCAAGCAGCACACACTTATCGCTGGGGCTTCAAGGCTGCGGCGCTGTTACTGATCAGCAGCGTGCTGAGCGGTTGCGGCATCAACAACATCCCGACCCTGGACGAACAGGCCAAGGCCGCCTGGGGCCAGGTGCAGAACCAGTACCAGCGCCGTGCTGACCTGATCCCCAACCTGGTGGAAACGGTGAAGGCGTATGCCGCCCACGAACAGGAAACCCTTACCGCGGTGATTGAAGCGCGGGCCAAGGCCACCTCGATCCAGGTGGATGCCAGCACCCTGGACAACCCCGAAAAACTCAAGCAGTTCCAGCAAGCCCAGGATGGCCTGAGCGGCGCACTCAGCCGTTTGATGGTGGTGTCCGAGCGTTACCCGGACCTGAAGGCCAACCAGAACTTCCTGGCCTTGCAATCGCAACTTGAAGGCACCGAGAACCGTATCGCTGTGTCTCGCCGTGACTTTATCCAGGCCGTACAGGCTTACAACACCGAGATCCGCACCTTCCCGGGCCGCCTGTGGCACAGCGTGATGTACAGCGACTTGCCGATCCGCGCCACGTTTGAAGCCACCAGCGCCGATGCCGATAAAGCGCCGCAAGTGAAGTTCAAATAAGGCTGCACTGAGGTGTCGATGCGTTTATTACGGATAGGCCTGGCGCTGTGGCTGTTGGCCTGCGTGGGCGTGGCCCAGGCGGCACCGAGCTTCCCGGCGCTGACCGGGCGGGTGGTGGACAGCGCGCAGATGATCGACCCGGCGGTGCGCGAGCAACTGACCCAGCAACTGCAGGCGCTGGAGCAGACCTCGGGCGACCAGTTGGTGGTGGTCACCGTGCCCGACCTGCAAGGCGTGCCTATTGAGGACTACGGTTATCAATTGGGCCGCCAGTGGGGCATTGGCCAGAAGGGCAAGGACAACGGCGCGCTGTTGATCGTCTCCCGTGATGACCGCCAATTGCGCATCGAAGTCGGGTATGGCCTGGAAGGCGTGCTGACGGATGCGCAATCCTGGGTGATCATCAACCAGGTGATCCTGCCCAAGTTCAAGGCCGGCAATTTCAGCCAGGGCATCAGCGACGGTGTGGCCGCGATGATCCAGGTGGTGGGCGGTGAGCCCTTGGCGGTGCCGGCCCATGTGGCGGATGCGAACTTCGCCATGGATAATCCCGGTTTTTCCATCGGCCTGTTTATTCTGCTGATCGGCGTGCTGTGGCTGTGCAATCGCATGGGCTTGCCAGTGGGCGCTATCCTGCTGGCGATTCTCAACAGCAGCGGGCGCGGCGGCGGTGGGGGCGGCGGTGGCGGTGGTTTCCGCGGCGGCGGCGGTGGTTTTGGCGGTGGCGGGGCTTCGGGCAGCTGGTAATGACAATAACGAGAATAGAGCATCTACAACCATGGCATTACTGACTGAACACGAGCAGCGCCAAGTCGCCGAAGCGATCGCCCGGGTCGAGAAAACCACCGACGCGGAGTTGGTCACCGTGCTGGCGGCGCGCGCCGACGACTACGCCTACATTCCGTTGCTGTGGGCGAGCTTGATCGCGTTGGTGGTGCCGGGTGTGGTGCATTACCTGTCGGGCTACCTGACCATGTACACCTTGCTGGTGGCGCAGTGGGCGACGTTCATTGTGCTGTGCCTGGTGTTCCGCTTGCCCAAGGTCACTACTCGGCTGATCCCGCGTTCGGTACGCCACTGGCGTGCGTCCAACCTGGCGCGGCGGCAGTTTCTGGAGCAGAACCTGCACCACACGGTGGGCAGCACCGGGGTGCTGATTTTTGTCAGCGAGGCCGAGCGTTATGTGGAGATCCTGGTGGATGACGGGATTTCCAAGCGCCTGGATGACAGCAATTGGGACGCTATTGTCCAGGCGTTTACCCAGCAAGTTAAACAGGGGCAGACGCTGGCCGGGTTCATCGCCTGCGTTGAAGCCTGTGGCGAGTTGCTCAAGGTGCATGTGCCCGTTACCCAAACCCGCAACGAACTGCCCAATCGCCTGGTTGTACTCGAATAACTGCTTTTTTGTAGGAGCGAGCTTGCTCGCGAAAAACTCATCGACGCCGCGTTCATTCAGGACACCCGCGTTATCGTTGACGTTTTTCGCGAGCAAGCTCGCTCCTACACAAGGCAGCATCCTTATTCGGGTTGATTGACCGTTGATCAAATAACCCCGTGCCCTGAACCCCCATCCCGCCTAAAATGCCCGGCATTCTTTACCCGAGGCGTTTTTGTTCATGTCCGTCACCGCTCAACCTGCCCGCCCTGCGCCGGATCATCATGCCCAGTTCATCGAACTGTTGAGCGCAAGCTTGGCCCAGAACGCTTTTATCAAGCTGGTGCTGGCCAAGTACGTCGGTGAGGAAGCCGAGTTGCAGCGGCTGATCATCAAGCCGGTGGTGGTCAAGGAGCAGCCTTGCCTGTCGTTCGTCTATCGCTACAAGACCCGCGACATCACCAAGAACTTCCCCTTGGCCGACGGCGTGGCGGCGATCGCCGAGCTGTTGCCCAGCTCGTTCAAGAACGCGCACTTGCTGGCGCTGACCGACGAAGCCCAGTTGGAATACAGCAAGAAGAACAAAAGCTCGCTGTTCAAAAGCAAACCGCAGCAACTGCGCGAGGCGCCTTCGGCTGAGCATAACCGCGAAAAAAATCGCTTCCTCGACCTGAGCCGGCCGTTCCTCGCCGACCTGGGCGTGACCGACGCCAAGCAGGCGCTGATCCCCTCGATGTCGCGCAAGTGGAAGCAGATCAACAAGTTCATCGAAGTGTTCAGCCATGCGCTGACGTCGTCGCCGTTGCAGCTCGACCGCCCGGTGCGTGTCGCCGATTTCGGCTCGGGCAAGGGCTACCTGACCTTCGCCATTCACGATTACCTGCGCAATACCCTCAAGGCGGAGGGCGAGGTCACCGGTGTCGAGTTGCGTGAAGACATGGTCACCCTCTGCAACAGCGCCGCCGCACGCCTGGAGCATCCGGGGCTGGTGTTCAAATGCGGCGATGTACGCAGCGTGGCGCCCAGTGAGCTGGACGTGATGATTGCCTTGCATGCCTGCGACATCGCCACCGACTACGCGATCCACACCGGCATCCGTTCCGGTGCGTCGATCATTATGTGCTCGCCGTGCTGCCACAAACAGATCCGCCTGCAGATCCAGAGCCCGGCGTTGCTTAAGCCGATGCTGCAATACGGCCTGCACCTGGGCCAGCAGGCGGAAATGGTCACCGACAGCCTGCGCGCATTGTTCCTTGAAGCCTGTGGCTATGAGACCAAGGTGTTCGAGTTCATCTCGCTGGAACACACCAACAAGAACAAGATGATCCTGGCGGTCAAACGTGCCGAGCCTGTGGACAACGCGCAGCTATTGGCAAAAATCCAGGAGCTCAAGGCGTTTTATCACATCACCGAACACTGCCTGGAAACCCTGTTGCGCGGGGATGGCTACCTGGCCTGAAATGGGCGCGGTTCCCTGTGAGAGCTTGCTCCCGTGCCGGCCCCGGCGGCCAGCGCATATCTACCTGACGCCCCGCGATCCAAATGTGGGAGCTGGCTTGCCTGCGAAGACGGCCTGACAGCCGACCGGGATGTGGGATCAGACTGAGTACATATCCGTTATTTAGGTAACGGCCACTTAGGGTTCCGCCCTGACGGCGGCTCACTTTGCAAAAGCGGCAAAGTAAGCAAAACGCTCTTGCC
>NZ_JBXAJM010000031.1:0-52067 GCF_058797315.1 Pseudomonas sp. GW823-FHT02F05 | reverse complement strand
CGAATGCGGTGCTTCAGTCAAAGATATACCGGCTGACACTCCGCATTCGCGAGCAAGCCCGCTCCCACATTGGGTCTCATTAGGTCCTCGGTAATGGCGTAACGCTAGCATTTACTGGCCCCTGCAAATCATTCCTTTGGCTGATTTGGCTGAAACATAAGCGCTCTACAGTGCAGGTCTTCAAGCCAAGACCGTGCAGTCATTAAAGGGATTCTTATGTTGCAGACCCGTGTTATCCCGCCCGCCGAAGGTGCGTACCAATACCCGCTGTTGATCAAGCGCCTGTTGATGTCCGGGACTCGCTACGAGAAAACCCGGGAAATTATCTATCGCGACAAGCTGCGCTACAGCTACCCGACGCTGATCGAGCGCGTCGCTCGCCTGGCCAATGTGCTGACCGAAGCCGGGGTCAAGGCCGGTGACACGGTGGCGGTGATGGACTGGGACAGCCACCGTTACCTGGAGTGTATGTTCGCCATCCCGATGATCGGCGCGGTGATTCACACTATCAACGTGCGCCTGTCGCCAGAACAGATTCTGTACACCATGAACCACGCCGAAGACCGCTTTGTGCTGGTCAACAGTGAGTTCGTGGGGCTCTACCAGGCGATTGCCGGGCAGCTCACTACCGTCGACAAGACCTTATTGATTACCGATGGTGACACCCACACCGCCGAGCTGCCCAACTTGGTAGGTGAGTACGAAACCCTGCTGGCCGCCGCCAGCCCCACCTATGACTTCAAGGACTTCGACGAAAACTCGGTCGCCACCACCTTCTACACCACCGGCACCACCGGCAACCCCAAGGGCGTGTACTTCACCCATCGGCAACTGGTGCTGCACACCATTGGCGTAGCGACCATCATGGGCAGCGTCGACAGCGTGCGGCTGCTGGGCACCAACGACGTGTACATGCCGATCACGCCGATGTTCCACGTACACGCCTGGGGCTTGCCGTATGTGGCGACCATGCTCGGGCTGAAACAGGTGTATCCCGGCCGCTACGATCCGGAATACCTGGTGGAACTGTGGCGCAAGGAGAAGGTGACGTTCTCCCACTGTGTGCCGACCATTCTGCAAATGGTGCTCAACGCCAAGGCTGCGCAGAACGTGGATTTCGGCGGTTGGAAAATCGTCATCGGCGGCAGCGCCCTCAACCGTTCGCTGTACGAAGCCGCCAAGGCCCGAGGCATTCAACTAACCGCCGCGTACGGCATGTCCGAGACCGGGCCGCTGGTATCCTGCGCTCACCTCAATGATGAGTTGATGGCTGGCAGCGAAGATGAGCGCACCACCTACCGCATCAAGGCCGGTGTGCCGGGGCCGTTGGTCGAGGCGGCAATCATGGACACCGACGGTCGTTTCTTACCCGCCGATGGCGAAACCCAGGGCGAACTGGTGCTGCGCGCGCCGTGGCTGACCGAGGGTTACTACAACGAGCCGCACAAGGGCGCCGAGCTATGGGCCGGTGGCTGGCTGCACACCGGTGATGTGGCCACGCTGGATGCCTTCGGTGTGATTGATATCCGCGACCGCATCAAGGATGTGATCAAGACCGGCGGCGAATGGATCTCTTCCCTGGCACTCGAAGATCTGGTCAGCCGCCACCCGGCGGTACGGGAAGTGGCGGTGGTGGGCATTGCCGACCCGCAATGGGGCGAGCGGCCCTTCGCCTTGTTGGTGGTGCGTGAAGGGCATGTGATCGATGCGCGAGAGCTCAAGGAACACCTCAAGCCTTTTGTCGAGCTGGGCCATTTGAGCAAGTGGGCGATCCCGAGCCAGATCGCCGTTGTTACTGAAATTCCCAAGACCAGTGTCGGCAAACTCGACAAGAAACGTATCCGTGTCGACATCATCGAATGGCAGGCCAACAACAGCACGTTCCTGTCCACGCTCTAAACCCTCTCGCCGCGCCCGTTCGGGCGCGGCAATGCTCTATATCAAGCCTTTACTTGTGATTTGCCGAATTTCAGCCATCCTTCCCGCGTCGACCTTCGTCGGCGTGGCGAAAGGGTTGTGGCAGACAGGTTGGTGATGCAAATCACACTTTAGAGGGAT
This sequence comes from Pseudomonas sp. GW823-FHT02F05, assembly GCF_058797315.1. Taxonomy (NCBI): domain Bacteria; kingdom Pseudomonadati; phylum Pseudomonadota; class Gammaproteobacteria; order Pseudomonadales; family Pseudomonadaceae; genus Pseudomonas; species Pseudomonas sp. GW823-FHT02F05. The sequence goes on along the minus strand of NZ_JBXAJM010000031.1, from coordinate 50,009 downwards.
CAAGCACTACCCCCCTCTGGCTATAGTCCCTTTCAGAGTTTTTCGCGGATGTTGCGCTTCGAGCCATGGAGGCTCGGTGGCGATGCGGCATTGGAATCGTTGTATCCCGGCCGTTACATCTGAAGAAAGGGCTCACTGCCATAACAATAAAATATGCACATGGAGTAGCGTCGATGACCTCAGTAAACCAGTTCTGGCGCCGGGCAAGACTGCCCCTGGCCGTCAGCCTCGCTTCTACGCTCGCCGGGCCGGCATTCGGCGTCAGTTTCAACATTGGTGAAATCGAAGGGAGCTTTGACTCGTCGCTTTCCGTGGGGGCGAGTTGGTCCACGGCCAAACCCAATCGTGACCTGATCGGTGCCAACAACGGCGGCAAGGGCCTGTCCCAGACCTCCGATGACGGCCACCTGAACTTCAAGCGCGGCGAGACCTTCTCGAAGATCTTCAAGGGCATCCACGACCTGGAACTGAAGTACGGCGACACCGGTGTGTTTGTGCGGGGCAAGTACTGGTACGACTTCGAACTCAAGGACGAAAGCCGTCCGTTCAAGGACATCAGCGACAACAACCGCAAGGAAGGCGCCAAGTCTTCGGGCGGGCAGATTCTCGATGCATTCGTCTACCACAACTACTCGATTGCCGATGCGCCGGGTTCCGTGCGTTTTGGTAAGCAGGTCGTGAGCTGGGGCGAAAGTACCTTCATCGGCGGCGGCATCAACTCCATCAACCCGATCGACGTGTCGGCGTTTCGTCGTCCGGGGGCCGAGATCAAGGAAGGCTTGATCCCGGTGAACATGTTCTACGTGTCCCAGTCGCTCACCGACAACCTGTCGGCCGAGGCGTTTTACCAACTGGAGTGGGACCAGACCGTGACCGATAACTGCGGCACGTTCTTCTCGCAGCCGGACGTGATCTCCGATGGTTGCAGCAACAACCTGCGGGTACTGAACAAGCGTTCCACCATTCCTGCTGCCGCCCTGCCAACTCTGGGTGCCTTGGGTGTGGACGTGAACAGCGAAGGCGTACTGGTGCGTCGTGGTCCGGACCGTGATGCACGCGACAGCGGCCAGTTCGGCGTCGCTATGCGCTACAACTTCGAACCGCTGGATACCGAATTCGGCGCCTACTTCATGAACTACCACAGCCGTGCGCCGATCTTCAGTGCGCAGGGCGCGCCATCGGCGGCCTACACGCGTCCGCTGGGGCCACTGGGGGCCTTGCGGCCGTTGATCGTGGCGGGTAGCTCGAACTACTTCGTCGAGTACCCGGAAGATATTCGCCTCTACGGCCTGAGCTTCTCCACCACCTTGCCTACCGGCACCGCCTGGAGCGGTGAGTTGAGCTACCGTCCGAATGCGCCGGTGCAGTTGAGCACCACTGACATTCTGTTCGCCGGCGTCACGCCGATCCCCGGCTTTGGCAATGCGTCCGTGCTCAAGGGCACGCCAGGCCAGGACCTGCACGGCTACAACCGCAAGGAAGTCACCCAGTTCCAGACCACTTTCACGCACTTCTTCGACCAGGTCATGGGCGCCAGCCGCCTCACCACCGTCGGTGAAATCGGCGTGACCCACGTGGGTGGCCTGGAAAGCAAATCCCAGGCTCGTTACGGCCGCGATCCGGTGTTCGGCCCAGGCACGCTGCCAGGTGGGTTCTGCAACGCCCTCAACAACTCCACCGCCAACGGCGCCGGCTTGCCCAACGCTGCTGGCCTGAACACCAATTGCAATAACGACGGCTATACCACCGCAACGTCATGGGGCTACCGCGCCCGTGCCATCTGGGAATACCCGGACGTGTTCGCAGGCGTGAACCTCAAGCCCAACGTGGCCTGGTCCCACGACGTCAAAGGTTACTCGCCAGGCCCTGGCGGCAACTTTGAAGAAGGTCGCAAGGCGGTCAGCCTGGGCCTGGATGCCGAATACCAGAACACCTACACCGCGAGCCTGGCGTACACCAACTTCTTTGGTGGCAAGTTCAGCACCGTGGATGACCGCGACTTTGTCGCCTTGAGCTTCGGCGCCAACTTCTAAGCACACTCTTTTCAAGTGGCATGTATTCAGGAAGACCAGAGCATGAAAATAACAAAAAGTCTGTTGCACGTGGGTGTGCTTGGGCTGTCGATCCTGGCGAGTAACGTCATGGCGGCAGTCTCGGCAGATGAAGCCGCCAAGCTCGGCACGACCCTGACCCCGATGGGCGCCGAGATGGCCGGTAACGCGGCCGGCACCATTCCTAAATGGTCGCCATTGCCGACCAATGCCGGCGCGGTGGACGCCCGTGGTTTCCTCGCCAACCCGTATGCCAGCGAGCAACCGCAGTTCACCATCACTGCGCAGAACGTCGAGCAGTACAAAGACAAGCTGGCCCCCGGGCAATACGCGATGTTCAAGCGTTACCCGGACAGCTTCAAGATGCCGGTGTACCCGACCCATCGCGGCGCCACCGTGCCGGCCGAGGTGTTTGCCTCGATCAAGAAAAACGCCACCACCACCAACCTGGTGTCCGGCGGCAACGGCCTGGAAAACTTCGAAACCGCCGTCCCGTTCCCGATTCCCAAGAGCGGCGTTGAAGTGATCTGGAACCACATCACCCGTTATCGCGGCGGCAGCGTGACCCGCCTGGTTACCCAGGCCACCCCGCAAACCAACGGTTCCTATAGCCTGGTGTACTTCCGCGACCAGTTCGTGTTCCGCGACAAGATGAAGGACTTCGATCCGAAAAACCCAGGCAACGTGCTGTTCTACTTCAAGCAGCAAGTGACTGCGCCAGCGCGCCTGGCCGGTGGTGTACTGCTGGTGCACGAAACCCTGGACCAGGTCAAAGAGCCGCGTTCGGCCTGGGTCTACAACGCCGGGCAGCGCCGTGTGCGTCGGGCGCCGCAAGTGTCCTATGACGGGCCGGGTACTGCCGCCGATGGCCTGCGCACCTCCGATAACCTCGACATGTACAACGGTGCGCCGGACCGCTACGACTGGAAGCTGGAAGGCAAGAAAGAGATGTACATCGCCTCCAACAGCTACAAGGTCGACGATCCCAAGCTCAAGTACGCCGACATCATCAAGGCTGGCCACATCAACCAGGACCTGGCTCGCTATGAGCTGCGCCGGGTCTGGCACGTGGTCGCCACCTTGAAGGAAGGCCAGCGCCACATCTACGCCAAGCGTGACTTCTACATCGACGAAGACACCTGGCAAGCAGCGGTGATCGACCACTACGACGGTCGCGGCCAACTGTGGCGCGTTGCCGAAGCCCATGCCGAGAACTACTACGACAAGCAAGTGCCGTGGTACGCCCTGGAAACCCTCTACGACCTGCAGTCCGGCCGCTACCTGGCCCTGGGCATGAAGAACGAAGAGAAGCAGGCCTATGACTTCGGCTTCACCGCCAGCACCAGCGACTTCACCCCAGCGGCCCTGCGCCAGGACGGCGTTCGCTAACTGATCGCTCCCACGCTCTGCGTGGGAGCGCTTCCCGTGACGCTCTGCGTCACGCCTCAAAAGTCGACGCGCAGCGTCGAAGTCTGTATTCCTACGCAGAGCGTGGGAACGATCATTCCTGGATGGGCGCGTTGTTTTTGAGCGCTTCGCGAGCAAGCTCGCTCCTACTTCTTTCCAGGAGGCTGGACGGGATATTTCTTGTCGCAGTTCTTTTTCAGCCATTTGTTGCAAAGATCTACAATCCCGCCGCTTTTACCGCTAGTCTGCGGACATCTGCAATGCCGACAACAGCCTTCTACAAGAGCCCGGCGATGACTGATCTGTCCCGAACCCATGGGCCTGCCAGTGTGGTGATGCCGACCCTGGAAGGCCGCTTCTACCGGCCCCCGCTGCCTGACGGCTACGTGCTGCGCCCGCGCCTGTGCGAACGGCTGAATGCGGGCCTTGATGGGCGACTGTTGCTGGTCAGCGCGCCCGCGGGGTTTGGCAAGAGTTCGTTGGCGGTGGAGTTCTGCCAGGGCTTGCCTGCCCAGTGGCAAAGCCTGTGGTTGGGCCTGAGCCCTCGGGACAGCGACCCCGGCCGTTTCCTGGAGCGGCTGCTCGACGGCTTGCAACAGTATTTCCCGCAACTCGGCGCCCAATCCCTGGGGTTGCTGAAAATGCGCCAGCGTCACCAACCCTTTGCCTTCGAAGAATGGCTCGATGGCCTGCTCGACGAACTGGCAGTGCACCTGTCTGCACGTTCGCCGTTATTGCTGGTGCTGGATGACTATCACCTGGCCCAAGGCCCGGTGCTGGATCGCTGCCTGCAGTTTTTTCTCAATCATTTGCCTGATGGCCTAGTGGTGCTGGTCACCAGCCGGCAGCGTCCGGACTGGCACCTGGCACGCCTGCGCCTGTCGCGGCACCTGTTGGAACTGCATGAGCAAGACCTGCGCCTGACCCATGACGAGTCCCTGGCGGTGCTGGATGGACACGGCGATGCATTGCGCGGCGAGGCGTTGGAAAACCTGATCCGCCGTAGCGAGGGCTGGGTCGCCGGCCTGCGCTTCTGGCTGTTGGCGGCCTCCGAAGCCGGCAGTGAGAGCGCCTTGCCGCAAAGCCTGCACGGTGGCGAGGGTCTGATTCGCGATTACCTGCTCGAAGAAGTCATCGACTGCCTGCCTGCGGAGGTACAAGCGTTCCTGTACGACACCGCACCGCAGGAGCGCTTTTGCAGCGAACTATGCGACGCCGTCCGCGAGGCCCATGACAGCGCAGAAATCCTGCGCTATTTGCAGGCTCATCAAGTGTTCCTGGTGCCGTTGGACGAGCAAGGCCATTGGTACCGCTACCACCACTTGTTCTCCGACCTGCTGCGCACCCGCCGCGAGAAAAGCGCCACCTTGCCGCCGGCCAGTTTGCACTTGCGCGCCTGTCGCTGGTTTAACGCCCAGGGCTTGATCGACGAGGCGGTGGAGCAGGCGCTGCGGGCCGGGCATCTGGATGTGGCGGCGAACCTGGTGCAGAACCTGTCCGAAGAGCAACTGCTGGCAGAGCAGAATGTGGGCATGCTGTTGCGTTGGAAGATGGATTTGCCCGACAGCCTGCTGATCAGCACGCCACGTTTGATCGTGCTGTATAGCTGGGCGTTGGGGCTGGCGTGCCAATTGGATGCGGCACAGGAGCTGTCCAGTTACCTCAGCCGCTTCCTGCCTGCCCCGTCGGCCACCGCGCAAAAATCCATGTTGGCCCAGTGGTTGGCGCTGAGCGGGATTATTGCCCGTGGGCGTGGGGACCGTGAGCTGACCCAGCGCTATTGCCAAGAGGCGTTGGAAAGCCTGCCGCAAAAGCGTTACGGCCAGCGCCTGATGTGCCTTTCGACCCTGTCCAACCTGGCGATCGTCGATGCCGACCTGTGGCGCGCCCGTGGCCTGAACCGCGAATCGTTGGAACTGGCGCAGCGCGTCGGTAACCCCTTGTTTGAAGCCTTGGCCCATTACGACCGGGCCCGGGTACTGCAGGCGCGGGGGGAGATCCTGCGTTCCCTGGATGAAGTCCGTCAGGGCCTGGAGCGCTTGCATGGGCTCGCCTCCCAACGCCTATATGCCGTGCGCGCGCGCCTGTCGCTGTACGAAGGCTACCTGCTGCTGGTGCGTTACCAGCCCGAGGCCGGCCTGGCGCGTTTGCGCGCCGGCCTGGCCGAGGCCCGTGCCTGCCGCGATATCAGCGTGCTGATCGGGCACTGCGTCATCGCCAGCTTCGAAGGGCGGCGTAGGGAGTTTGCCAATGCTTTTGCCGAACTGGCCGAGGCCGAGCGCTTGATGCACATCTGGGATGTGCCGCCGATCTATTACCTGGCGATGATCACCCTGATCAAATGCGAGTTGTGGCTGGCCCAGGGGCGCACTGACCTGGCCGACGCCTGGCTGGCCCGCCTGGGGCAGACCTACAACGGCGAGCACGCCGCGGCGGCCCCCGAGTTTCATCCGCACCTGCCGCAACATATCGAGCTGCAACAAGCTGCGCTCGATGCCACGCGCCATCAGCCCGACAGCGCGCTGCAACGCCTGGAAGCGTTGGCCCAACAGGCCCATGACAGTGGGCGCCAGATGATTGCCCTGATGGCGCTGGTCCAGCAGGTGCAGTTACTTCTGGATAATGGCCTGGAAGCCAAGGCCCGGCCGGTATTCGCCCGTGCCCTGGAAGCCGGTTCGGGCGGTGCGTTGCAGCCGTTTCAACGGTTGTTGGAGGGTTATCCGCAGTGGATACGCGATCAGTTGGGCAAGGATTCCCATGGGCTGCTCAATCAGAGCTTGCTGGCGTTGCTGCCCCAAGCCAGCGCAGTTGAAGCCACACCTCAACAGGAAACCCTCAGCACCCGAGAGCTGGCGGTGCTGCAACTGATTGCCCAAGGCTGTTCAAACCAGGAAATCAGCAACCAGCTGTTCATCTCCCTGCACACGGTGAAGACCCACGCCAGCCATATCAACAGCAAGCTCGGCGTGGAGCGTCGTACCCAGGCGGTGGCGCGGGCCAAGGCCATGGGGTTGTTGGCCTGAGCCCTGGGTTTATGGCGTGGTCGGGCAGCCTTTGAGTGAGGTGTCGACGGTCTGATTGATCAGCGCCGCGAAACGCTTGAGGTTGTTCTGATGCGCCACCACCAACTCGTCGATGCTCGGCCCGGCAGGTGATTGCAAGGTGGTGCGGCAGGTCAAGGCCGGGCGATCGCCATTGACTTGCCTCACGCGCCAGCGCACATCGAGCAATGCGTACTGCCCCGGTACCGAGTCAAACCGCTGCACGTCTACGCGCAAAGCCACGGCTCGCCGGGCATTGCTGTTGGCTAATTGATCCACCAAGGCGCTCCTCAGTTCATCGGCGAGGGTGGCGGCCCACCACTGGGTTTCAAGAATCGCCAGGCCGCTGTCGCCCTGGCGGATAACGATCTGCGCGCGGTCTACCTGAGGCGGCACGCTGATGCTCTCAATGCGCACACCGCCGGCCTCTGCTCGCGTACTCGGGCTCAAGTGCGCCGGGGTCAGGGTGTGAAAGGCGATGGGTTCACTGCGGCAGGCACCGAGCAGCAGCAGGGCGCTCAGCAACGTGATCTTCAACGGCAATGTCATGGCGGCTCCAATGGTCATTTGCGGGGTGGCCCTTGCAGGTCCGTCGGTGCGGCGTTATCGGGGCGGCCGCGAATCAGCGACTCCGGATGCCGGCCCAGGTAATCCGAAAGCTCGCGCAGGGAGCGCGACATGCGCCCCAACTCGTCGAGGGTCTGGGTCAGTTGTTCACGCTGCGGCGAGTCTTCGGCCAAGGTTGAACTGGCCGATTGCAGGGTCTTGCTCACGTCGGCCAAGGTCGTCTGCACACCCGGCAGCGTCTTGGCGTTGAATTGCGCCAGGCCCTTGCGCAGTTCGACCAGGCTGGCGTCGAGGTTGCCGGCAATGCGCTCGACAGGCAGTTGGCTGATCTTGTTGACGATGCCTTCGAACTTCTCTTGCAGTTGTTCCAGGTTGCCCGGGATCGTGGGGATGCCCACGGGGCGCTGGTTCGGGTCGAACGCGACTTTCTCGGCCTTGGGGTAGAAGTCCAGGGCGATGTACAGCTGGCCGGTCAGCAAGTTACCGCTGCGGGCCTGGGCGCGCAGGCCGTTTTCGATGAAGGTGCCGATCAGGCGTACGCCGGCTGCCTCATCGTCAGGGTTATTGTTCATGGCCTTGAGCAACTTGGTGTGGGCCTCGCCGAGCAGTTGCGGGTAGATCACGATGCCGACATTGACCGGGAAGGTGCGTTTCTTCGCATCGAAATCCAGGTTGATCGATACAACCCTGCCGAACTCGACGCCGAGGAACTCCACCGGCGCGTCGACTTTCAACCCACGCAGGGCCTGATCGAAGCGCAGGACCATGTATTGCCCCTTGCCGTTGGGCGGGGCGAGGGCGCTTTGCTGGTCTTCGAACAAGTCAAAGCTGCGACTTTCTTCGGCCGGTTTGTCATTGGGGTTGTAGGGCGGGGCCTGGAAGGCAATCCCGCCCATCAACATGGAGGACAAGGATTCGGTTTTCAGCGCGAAGCCATTGGCACCGACGCTCAAGTCGACGCCGCTGGCATTCCAGAAACGCGTGTTCTCAGTGATGTACACATCATTGGGCGCATGCACAAAGATTTCGACATTCACGCCCTTGCCCTCGTTGTCCAGCTCATAGGCCACTACCTGGCCCACCGGGATCTTGCGGTAATAGACGGGGGAGCCGATATCCAGGGAGCCCAAGGCCTGGGTGTGCAGGGTGAAGCGCTTGCCCGGCTCGCCGTAGGTGATGGGCGGCGGGTTTTCCAAGCCGGTGAAGTGTTTGGCGCGAGTCTCGGACTGGCCAATGTCTGCGCCGATGTAGTCGCCGGACAACAACGTGTCGATGCCCGACACGCCGCCTGCGCCGATGCGCGGGCGCACCACCCAGAATTTTGAATCTTCGCGGGTGAAACTTTCGGCCTGTTTGACCAGCTCGACGGTGGCATTGACGCTTTTCTGGTCATCACTCAGGGCCACGGCGGTTACCTGGCCGATCACCACGTTGCGGTATTTGACCTCGGTTTTGTTGGCAACCAGCCCGCTGCCGGTCTTGAAGTTGAGGACGATGGTCGGCCCTTGTTGCATGACGCTGTGAATCACCAGCGAGATCCCCACCAGTACGGCGACAATCGGCACGATCCAGACCAGCGAGACACTGAAACGACGCGTCTTGATCACGGGTTGCCCCGCAGGGGTGTCAGCCTTGGATGAGCTCATCCGAGGTCTCCTCGTTATGTGGATTTTCCCAGATTAGCCGGGGATCAAAACTCATGGCCGCCAGCATCGTAAACACGACCACCAGGCCAAAAAACAGAATGCCCAGGCGCGGTTCGATCGTGCCCAGGGCTTGAAACTTCACCAGCGCGGCCACCAGGGCAACCACGATGACATCGAGCATCGACCAGTAGCCGATCAGTTCGATAAACCGAAACAGCTTTGAACGCTCCTTGCGCGCCCACTGGCTATTACGCTGCACGGTGACCAGCAGCAGCCCCAGCGACAGGAACTTGATACCCGGCACGGCAATGCTGGCGATGAAAATGATCAGCGCAATGTCCCAGGCGCCATGCTGCCAGAACTCCAGCACGCCACTCATGATGGTGCTGTCTGCGCCCGAGCCGAGCATGGTGGTGTTCATCACCGGCAGTAAGTTGGCCGGGACATAAAAGGCGAGGGCGGTGAGCATGTAGGCCCAGGTTCGGGTCAGGGACTGCACCTTGCGCCGATGCAGTGCGGCGCCACAGCGATCGCACTCGGTGGGCTCAAGGCGCATGTCGCAGGGCTGGCCGCAGGTATGGCACAGGCACAGGTTCAGCTCGCGGGCGGTGGGCGGTGAATTCATACGGTGTCCCACAGGTCGCGTACATCGCGCCCGGCAATGCGGATCAGCAACAGGCTCAGGGCGGCCAAGGCGAACAGGCCGGTGCCAGGGATCACATCCAGCATGCCGGCCAGCTTGAAGACCGCGACCATCGCGCCCAGCAGGCACACCTCCAGCATGCTCCAGGGCCGGAGTGCTTCGAGCCAGCGCATGCACAGCTTGAATGCCGGCGAGCGCTTGCCGGCCAACGCGAAACTCAGCACCCAGATCAGCAACAGCAACTGAAACACTGGCGCGATAATGATGGAAATCGCCGCGACCAAGGCAATGAACGTAATCGGCCCCAGGCTCAATGCAACGACTGAATCCCAGAGCGTCGCGCTGTTTTTCAAGCCCTGCAGGCTGATGCTCATCACCGGATAAAAGTTCGCAAAGGTCCACAGCACTGCGGCGGTCACCGTCAGGGCGAGACGTTGCTGCACCGACAGGCCGTTATAGCGCTGCAGCACGCCAAAACAACGCACACACAGGGCTTTTTGATGTTTGGCGAGCGTGACTTTCTCGTACACGCAGTCGCAGTGTTCGCAGATGATCTGTTGATTCGCCATGGGTGTTGCTCCAAATGCGACTGACTGCAGCAGGGGATTTCAATGGCGCTTGCGTAGCTTAGCAGCGGATGGACCGCGTAATCGACTCCTTCCAGAGCAGGGCCAAGCTACACCATACTGCACTTGGAACGCGCCAGAGAGCTTGCAGGACACCCATGACTATTGAAAAACAACCGTTGATTCGCGAAACCTTTCCCGTCGGCCCGTTGCAGTGCAACTGCACCATCATTGGCGACCCGATCACTAAAAAAGCCATCGTAGTCGACCCCGGTGGCAATCACGAGTTGATCCTGGCGCGCCTTGATGCGCTGGGACTGAAGGTGGTGAGCATTATCCACACCCATGCTCACCTCGATCATTTCCTCGCCTCCGGTCAATTGAAAGAAAAGACCGGCGCCACGCTGCATCTGCACAAAGATGATCAATTTCTATGGGACAACCTGGAAATGCAATGCCAGATGTTTCGCGTGCCCTACGTCCCGGTACCGTCGCCGGATCGCTGGCTGGAGCATGACGAAGAACTGGCCTGCGGCTGTGGCGTAGCCTTGCACACCCCAGGGCATACGCCGGGCTCGATGAGTTTCTGGTTCGCCGACGCCAAGCTGTTGATCGCCGGCGATACCTTGTTTCGTCGCGGCGTAGGGCGCACGGACTTATGGGGCGGCGACCAGGCGACGATCGTGCGGTCGATCAAGCAGCGCTTGTATACGCTGGACGAGGGCGCGACGGTGGTCACTGGGCATGGGCCGGATACTTTGCTGGGCGATGAGATGCGGGAGAATCCTTTCGTGCGTGCGTGATGGGTTGTCGGCTCTGATACAAGCCGGTACAGACACACAGACACAGGCCCGAGCCAAAGACAGCTATGCTTTACGCACCCCTCCACGGAATTTTTGCCGTTTGTCGCGTTCCAAACTCGGCACAGGTCCATTGCCAATGTCCTCTGCATCACAGAATGCAAAAGTAGGAGCTTCCTTCATGTTCACTCCGCGTCGTCTGCTTGTTGTCGCTACCGCCGTAGCCCTGTTGTCTGGCTGCGCCTCACCTAACCCTTATGACGGCAGCCAGGGACAGGCCAGCAATGGTTCCGAAAGCGGCATGAGCAAAACCGCCAAGTACGGCGGCCTAGGTGCGCTGGCTGGTGCATTGGCCGGTGCGGCCATCGACCATAACAACCGTGGCAAGGGCGCGCTGATTGGCGCAGTCGTTGCGGGTGCCGGTGCGGCGGGCTATGGCTACTACGCCGACCAGCAAGAGAAAAAACTGCGTGAAAGCATGGCGAACACCGGGGTCGAGGTGCAGCGCCAGGGTGACCAGATCAAGCTGATCATGCCGGGCAACATTACCTTCGCCACCAACTCGGACGCGATCTCCAGCAGCTTCTACCAGCCGCTGAACAACCTGGCCAACTCTCTCAAGCAGTTCAACCAGAACACCATCCAGATCGTTGGCTACACCGACAGCACCGGTAGCCGCCAACTGAATATGGACCTGTCCCAGCGCCGTGCGCAGAGCGTGGCCAACTACCTGACCTCCCAAGGCGTCAATGGTGCCAACCTGAGCGCACGCGGTGCCGGTCCGGATAACCCGATTGCCAGCAACGCCGACGTGAATGGCCGTGCGCAGAACCGCCGCGTCGAAGTCAACCTCGGCCCGATCCCTGGCCAGCAATACGGCCAGCCTGGTCAGCAGCAGGCACCACAGCAGAACAACCAGTTCCAGGGCAATCCGTACCAGCAATACCAGTAAACCCTGGGCACTAAAAAGGGCGCCGTGCAGTCAATGCACGGCGCCCTTTTTTGATCGTTCCCACGCTCTGCCTGGGAATGCCCGCTCGGACGCTCCGCGTCCCACTGATGGCGCAAAAGTCGAGGCTTGTGGGGTGACGCGGAGCGTCACGGGATGCGTTCCCACGCAGAGCGTGGGAACGATCAGGCAGCTTCGATCTACATCAGTCGATGTATTCGAATACCTTGACGATCTTCTGTACGCCCGACACACCTTGCACCAGGTTGGCGGCGCGGGTGGCTTCTGCCTGGGTCAGCAGGCCCATCATGTAGACGATGCCGTTATCGGTGACGATCTTGATTCGCGAGCCTGGCACTGCACTGTCGGTCAGCATCTGGGCCTTGATCTTGGTGGTCAGCAAGGCATCGTTGCTGATGGCCAGCAGAGTGATCGGGTCCATGACCTGCAGTTCGTTGTGGACCTTCTTGACGCGTTGCACGCCGGCAGCGGCTTGCTCGGCCTGGGCCTTGAGATCGGCGCGGGGTGTTTGGCCTGCCAGCAGGACCACGCCGTTGAAGCTGGTCACCACGATGCGCGAGGCACCGTTGCCCAGGTCGGTAGCAGCCTTGGCGACGTTGACCTTGACCTTGGTTTCGATCAGCGAATCATCAATGGTGCTGCCGAAGGTGCGTGTGCCCCGGTCGTCCTGAATAGGGGTGTCCCGTGTAGCGGTGATAGCCGAGCTGCAGCCGCTGATGGCGACGCACAGCGTAATGGCCAAAAGACTGAGGCGATTAACGGTCATTCTTCACTCCCGAACAGTTGGCTGTCGATCAGATCGCACAGGCAGTGGATCGCCAGCAGATGAACTTCTTGGATACGTGCAGTGACATTGGCCGGGACGCGAATCTCCACGTCCTCGGGCAGCAGCAGCGAAGCCATGCCGCCGCCGTCGCGACCGGTCAAGGCTACGACAATCATTTCGCGATCATGTGCGGCCTGGATCGCTTGAATAATATTCGCCGAGTTGCCGCTGGTGGAAATCGCCAGCAATACATCGCCCGGCTGGCCTAGGGCGCGGATCTGCTTGGAGAAGATTTCGTTGTAGCTGTAGTCGTTGGCGATCGAAGTGATCGTCGACGAGTCGGTGGTCAATGCAATGGCCGGCAGGCTCGGGCGCTCGCGTTCGAAACGGTTGAGCAGCTCGGAGGAAAAATGCTGGGCATCGCCGGCCGAACCACCGTTGCCGCACGAAAGCATTTTGCCTTCGTTGAGCAAGGCATTGACCATGACCTGACTGGCTTGCTCGATGTGCGGTGCAAGTACGTCCATCGCCTGTTGCTTGGTGTCGATGCTGGCCTGGAAAAGCTGGCGAATTCGGGATTGCATGTCCATCTGTGTGACCTTAAGTAGCGCGGCTGTTTGGCACAGGTAGTGTGCAGCCCGCAATGCAAAGAGCAAAAGTGAGTGGTGAGGGTGCCCGGCGAATCAGCTGTCGAAGGCATTTTTAAGCCAGGTCAGATCAGCTGTGCCTGACGGGGTGCTTTCCATTGCAACCACATCGAAACGGCAGGGGCGGTCAGCCCAGCGATGCTCTTTTTGCAGGAAAAACTGCGCAGCGAGTATCAGCTTTTGACGCTTGCGCTCGTCGATACTGGCGAGCGCGCCACCCCATTGTGCGTGTTTTCTGTAGCGGACTTCGACGAATACTACTGTATCGCCGTCAAGCATGACCAGATCAAGCTCGCCGCGTCTACATAACCAGTTCTGCGCCAGAAGGCGCAGACCCTGTTGTTGCAGGTAATCGAGAGCATGCAGTTCGGCATCCTTGCCGCTTTGTGCGCTGGACCGCTGGGGCATCAGCGTGGGGTATCGGGCAGGCGCTGTATTTCGCCGCCGACGAACTTCGCCCAAGGCATCTGGCGGTCCACGCGCTGGTTGGCGCTGATGCCCAGGTTGCCCGAGAGGCCGTCGACACGGGTGTCAGGCAGTGCCTTGAGCTGGCCCAGGCGTGGTGCCAGGCGGTAGGCATCGACGCCCATTGCGTAGAGGCGGCCCAGGCTGCCATTGGCTTGCGGCCATTGCGCCGCAACCTGGTTGCGCAGTGGGTCGGTGGTGTTGAGCAACCAGGGGGTTTCGCAGAACATCACGTTGGTCATGTCCAGGTACTGGTTACGGTCACCGCTGGCACTGAACACGTGGGAGGTTGCGTACACCGGCACATCGCCGGCGTATTGGAAGTTCAGGGTCGGCTTGATCTGCTGGGCCAGTTGTGGCGTGACAGCCAGGAACATGAACTCGATGTCCTGGCGACGCGAAGGCTGGGCGGCTACGTCGGTGCCTACTGTGCTTTGCAGGCTCTTGGCGCGGCCTTCGCTCTTGCGCAGTTGGAACAGATCGGCGATCTGCTGGGCCAGGGCAACAGGCTGATCGACATATTCAACGCCCATGACAGTGCCGCCATTGGCTTCCCAATCCTGGCGGAACGCTTTGTAGACGCGCTCGCCCCATTCGCCACGGGGCACCATGGCGGCGGCACGGTGCAGGCCGTCGGCACGTGCACGGCGCGACACTTCGCGGGCTTCGTCTTCAGCGGCCAGGCCGAACTGGAACAACTGCGCCGGGCCTTGATCGGTCTCGCTGTAGTTCAGGGCGAGGGTGGTGATCGGCAACTGCGGGCGTGCGCTGAGTTGCTTGACCAGCGGTTTTTCCAGCGGGCCGACCACCAGTTGCACGCCGGCGGCCTGGGCCTTGGCGTAGAAGTCGTCGAGGGAGCCCAGGCGCGAGCTGTCATAGAACTCGATGACCGGTGGCTTCTGCCCGGCTTGTTCAGCCTGGTAGTGAGCCGCCATGAAGCCTTCGCGCAGCGCTTTGCCCACAGCCGCCAGCGGCCCTTCCTGCGGCAGCAGCAGGGCGATCTTGTTCAGGGGCTGGCTGGCCAGTTCCTTGAGCTTGGTCAGCGGCGCTGGCAGTTGCACTGCAGCCGGGTGGCCCGGGTTCTGTGCGCGCCAGGTGTCGATGGCGGCTTGTTGTTGCTCCAGCGTACCGGCGCCCTTGACCGCCTGGGCCAGGGTGATCCAGCCATCGAGTGTCGGGTTGCCAGTGGCTTGCAGCTGTTCGGCTGGCAACGCGGCAATCAATACCCAGATGGCCTCGTGGTTGCTGTTGGCAGCCTCACCCGTCAGCAGGGGCGCCATGGACACCCGCTCGCGAGCGGCGGCGAGGGTCTGCCCATCGGCTTCATAGGCACGTGCATGTACGGTACCGGTGCGGATCTGCTGGTCGGTCGGCAGTTCCTTCAGGCTTTGCAGGCTGGGGTGGTTCAGCGCTGCCAAAGCCGCCTTGGGCTGGTTGCGCCCCATGGCCAGTTCTGCGGCCAGGGTGCTGGCAAATACTTGCGCGGCTGGCTTCAGGGCGTCCAGGGGCACTTGCGCAAGGATCTGCGAGGAGCGGCCGGGGTTGTTCTGCTGGTAAGCCAGGTCCGCCGCGCTCAGGCGCAGCAACGCGGCTTTTTCTGGCGTCTTGGCGTTCGTCGCCTGTTCGAGCAGTTGCTCGATACTGGCATCGGGCGTGCGTGGCAGTTCGCCAAGACTGGAGGAGGGCGAACTGGCGCAAGCAGCCAGCAAGGCAGCGAGGCAGAGGGCGGAGAGCAGCCGCAGGCAAGCGATCATGTAAGTGTTCCTGATACCGATCAAATTAGCGTGGAAGTGTACCCAAGCACTGGCCCAGGCGCGATGTTCATGGCGTTAAACCGTGGATTTAGGTCGTGCAAATGTTGTGTTTAGCTAATGGTGGCTGAAACGGCATCGGCCGTGATGGCATATTTTCAAGGCGTCTACGCGCTACAATGTGGCTTTTGCCAACCATCGAGGTGTGCGCTTTGACTGCTCCAGGTCTTTTGAATTCCACTGCTGGCTCGCTTTTTGTGGTGGCGACGCCCATTGGCAACCTGGACGACATCAGTGCCCGGGCGCTGAAAGTGTTGCGCGAGGTGAAATTGATCGCGGCAGAAGACACGCGGCACTCCCAACGGTTGATGCAGCATTTTGGTATCAGCACGCCATTAGCGGCCTGCCACGAACACAACGAACGTGAAGAGGGTAGCCGCTTTATCACACGTCTTTTGGCGGGTGATGACGTCGCGCTGATTTCCGACGCGGGCACGCCCCTGATTTCCGATCCTGGTTACCACTTGGTCCGCCAGGCCCGTGCCGCAGGTATCAATGTAGTGCCTGTTCCGGGAGCCTGCGCGCTGATTGCTGCATTATCGGCCGCCGGGTTGCCCTCGGACCGCTTTATCTTCGAAGGCTTCCTGCCCGCCAAGGCTGTAGGGCGTCGGGCGCGTCTGCAGGCACTTAAAGAAGAACCGCGCACCTTGATCTTCTATGAGGCTCCGCATCGTATCCTTGAATGCCTGCAAGACATGGAGCTGGTGTTCGGCGGTGAGCGCCTGGCCTTGCTGGCCCGAGAGTTGACCAAGACCTTCGAAACCCTCAAGGGGTTGCCGCTGGAGGAGCTGCGAGCGTTTGTCGAGGGCGACAGCAATCAACAACGTGGAGAATGCGTGGTGCTGGTAGCAGGCTGGACCGCGCCGGAGAATGAAGATGCGGTGGGCAGCGAGGCCATGCGCGTCCTCGATTTGTTGCTCAAGGAAATGCCACTCAAGCGCGCCGCCGCCCTGGCAGCGGAAATTACCGGCGTGCGCAAGAACGTGTTGTATCAGGTCGCGCTCGATAAGCAGAAGGCCGAATAGTTCCTGGGGCAAATCTGTATTTCGTCTGAACGTGATGGCAATGCCGCACTTTTAATACTTGTCCTCAAGCCGCCGTGCCGTTAACCTGCGCGGCGGAGAGTCGATTGGACAGTCGCTGCCCTCTATGAAAATTAGGGGGGGGAGGAAAGTCCGGGCTCCATAGGGCGAAGTGCCAGGTAATGCCTGGGAGGCGTGAGCCTACGGAAAGTGCCACAGAAAATAACCGCCTAAGCACTTCGGTGCCGGTAAGGGTGAAAAGGTGCGGTAAGAGCGCACCGCACGACTGGCAACAGTTCGTGGCTAGGTAAACCCCACTTGGAGCAAGACCAAATAGGGTCCCAAGGCGTGGCCCGCGCTGGGACCGGGTAGGTTGCTAAAGATGTCCAGTGATGGCCATCGTAGACGAATGACTGTTCAAGACAGAACCCGGCTTACAGATCGACTCTCCACCTTTTTTCCTTGCGTTCGAATCTCGTGCGCAAACCCGGTAGTAACGCAAGAATCCCTTCCTGCCAAATCATTGGCAGATGCATCTTCGTAATACCAAAAAAATCTTACTCTTAATAAATTACTTTAACTTTAGCCTCTAGCTCTCTGAGCCATTTGCCGTTGTTGAGTCAAAAACATCGCCAAACTCTCGTTTCTCCTCCTTTTGCACTCCTAAATCTCCGTTCTGTAAGGCTTTTCCTTGAATACGCGCCTTGACGGTGTGGTGGGCGCATTCCTATAGTGTGCGCAAGTGGCGGAAAGTGGCACAAAGTGGGTTTTTTGAACGTAAAACGCTAAAATTTGGAGAAACGCATCTGTGTTTCGCGGAGCTAACGCTATCAGTCTCGATGCAAAAGGCCGTCTCGCCATGCCGAGCCGGTATCGTGACGAGCTCATTTCGCGAAGTTCAGGGCAGTTAATCATCACGATTGACGCCGTTGACCCCTGTTTATGTGTTTACCCTCTCGATGAGTGGGAGTTGATTGAAACCAAGTTGCGCGCGCTGCCTTCATTGCGTGAAGAAAACCGCCGCCTCCAGCGTTTGCTGATCGGTAATGCCGTCGACCTTGAGCTCGATGGCAGCGGTCGTTTCCTGGTGCCGCCGCGACTGCGCGAGTACGCCAGGCTCGACAAGCGCGCAATGCTGGTAGGCCAGCTGAACAAGTTCCAATTGTGGGACGAAGATGCCTGGGATGCTGTGTCTGCAGCGGACCTGGCTGCTATTCAACAACCGGGCGCCATGCCTGATGAACTGCGTGATTTGATCCTGTGACTATTGATAGCGGCTTTAACCACATCACCGTACTGCTTGACGAAGCCGTTGAGGCTCTCGCCGTACGTGCCGATGGCTGCTATGTCGATGGCACATTCGGCAGGGGCGGGCATAGCCGGTTGATACTCAGCCAGCTCGGGTCCGACGGCAAACTCCTCGGGTTCGACAAAGACCCTCAAGCGATTGCCACCGGGCAAGCGCTAGCGGCCGAAGACGGCCGCTTTGTCGTTGTGCAGCGCAGCTTTGCCGAGCTGGGTGCCGAAGTTGCCGAGCGCGGTATGGCGGGCAAGGTGGCCGGGGTTCTGCTCGACCTGGGCGTGTCTTCGCCACAGCTCGACGACCCGGAGCGCGGCTTCAGCTTCATGAACGACGGCCCCCTCGATATGCGTATGGACCCCACTCGTGGGGTCAGTGCCGCACAATTCATCGCCACCGCGCCGGTAGAAGAAATCGCCCGTGTGTTCAAGGAATACGGTGAAGAGCGCTTCGCCGGTCGAATGGCGCGTGCCGTGGTCGAGCGCCGCGAAATCCAGCCGTTCGAACGCACCGCTGACCTGGCCGAAGTGCTCAAGGTCGCCAACCCTGCCTGGGAAAAGGGCAAGAACCCGGCCACCCGCGCATTCCAAGGGTTGCGCATTCACGTCAATAACGAATTGGGCGATCTGGAAGCCGGCCTCGAGGCCGCTCTGGATGCTTTGGAAGTGGGCGGTCGCCTGGTGGTGATCAGCTTCCACTCCCTGGAAGACCGCATCGTCAAACTCTTCATGCGTCGTCTGGTAAAGGGCGAGTCCGATAACCTGCCGCGTAACCTGCCGGTGCGTTTCGAAGCCTTCGTGCCGAAAATCAAAATCCATGGCAAAGCGCAGTTCGCTTCCGAAGCCGAACTCAAGGCCAACCCACGTTCCCGTAGCGCCGTCATGCGTGTTGCGGAGAAATTGCGGTGAGCAAGCTTTTCGCCAAGCCCCTCCCGGGCGGTAGCTTCTTTATGTTGCTGCTGTTTGTCGGCGTGCTGGTGTCCGCGATAGCGGTGTCCTACAGCGCCCACTGGAACCGTCAGTTGCTCAATACCCTTTACGGGGAATTGAGCGTGCGCGACAAAGCCCAGGCAGAATGGGGCCGGTTGATTCTTGAGCAAAGCACCTGGACGGCCCACAGCCGTATCGAAGTGCTGGCTACCGAACAGTTGAAGATGCACATCCCAGGCGCGGCTGAAGTTCGCATGGTGGCGCCATGATGAAACTCGAAGGGGCACTCTACCCATGGCGCTTTCGCCTGATGCTCGGCTTGCTGGCATTGATGGTGGGCGCGATCGTCTGGCGCATCTTCGACCTTCAGGTCGTCGACCGCGACTTCCTGATCGGCCAGGGTGACGCTCGCAGCCTGCGGCACATCCCGATTCCTGCACACCGTGGCCTGATCACCGACCGTAACGGCGAGCCTCTGGCCGTCAGTACCCCGGTGACCACCCTGTGGGCCAACGCCAAAGAGCTGCAAGTTGCCAAGGACAAGTGGCCTGAACTGGCCGCTGCCCTCGGGCAGGACCGCAAGGCCCTGACCGAACGCCTGGAAGCCCAGGCCAATAAAGAATTCATCTACCTGGTTCGTGGGCTTACCCCTGAGCAAGGCCAGCAAGTGCTCGATCTCAAAATTCCCGGCGTCTACGGCATCGAGGAATTTCGGCGTTTCTACCCGGCCGGTGAAACCACCGCGCACATGGTGGGTTTCACCGACATCGATGACCACGGCCGCGAAGGGGTCGAACTGGCCTATGACGAATGGCTGGCCGGGGTTCCGGGCAAGCGTCAGGTCATCAAGGATCGGCGCGGCAGGCTGATCAAGGACGTCCAGGTCACCAAGAACGCCAAGGCCGGCAAGCCTCTGGCGTTGTCGATCGATTTGCGTCTGCAATACCTGGCCAACCGCGAACTGCGTAACGCGATCATCGAGAACGGCGCCAAGGCCGGCAGCCTGGTGATCATGGATGTGAAAACCGGCGAGATCCTCGCCATGGTCAACCAGCCCACCTACAACCCGAACAACCGCCGCAACCTGCAGCCGGCGATGATGCGTAACCGCGCGATGATCGACGTGTTCGAACCTGGTTCCACCATGAAAGCCATCTCCATGAGCGCTGCCCTGGAAACCGGCCGCTGGAAACCCAGCGACAAGGTCGAGGTTTACCCAGGCACCTTGCAGTTGGGCAAGTACACCATTCGTGACGTGTCCCGCACCGAGGGGCCAGTGCTGGACCTGACCGGCATCCTGATCAACTCCAGTAACGTCGGCATGAGCAAGGTTGCTTTCGATATCGGCGGCGAGACCATCTATCACCTGGCGCAAAAGATCGGCCTGGGGCAACCCACCGGCCTCGACTTCCCGGGCGAGCGGGTCGGTAACCTGCCGAACTACCGCGAGTGGAGAAAAGCCGAGACTGCCACGCTTTCCTATGGCTACGGCCTGTCGGTGACCGCCATCCAGTTGGCCCACGCGTTCTCGGTATTGGCCAATAACGGCCGTATGGTTCCGCTGAGCCTGATCCACGTCGACGAAGCGCCAAAAGCCACCCAAGTGATCCCGGAAAACGTCGCCAAGACTATGCAAGGCATGCTGCAACAAGTGATCGAGGCACCGCGTGGCGTATTCCGCGCCCAGGTGCCGGCGTACCACGTTGCTGGCAAGTCCGGTACGGCGCGTAAGACCTCGGTGGGCACCAAGGGCTATGCCGAAAACTCCTACCGTTCGTTGTTCGCCGGCTTCGGCCCGATGAGCGACCCACGCTATGCCATCGTCGTGGTCATCGACGAGCCTAGTAAAGCCGGCTACTTCGGTGGCCTGGTTTCGGCGCCGGTGTTCAGCAAAGTGATGTCCGGCACCCTGCGCTTGATGAATATCACGCCGGACAACCTGCCGCCAACGCAACAAGCCAACGCTGGTCCACCGGCTGCCGCTGTCAAAGCCAATGGAGGGCGCGGCTGATGTCTCTTAGCCTGAACAAGATTTTTGCCCATGCCGGCCACGATCTGCTTATTCGTGAGCTGACGCTGGATAGCCGTAATGTACGCGCCGGTGACCTGTTCCTGGCGGTACCTGGCGGCAAGCTCGATGGCCGTGCGCATATCGCCGATGCCCTGCAACGCGGTGCGGCTGCGGTCGCCTATGAAGTGGAAGGCGCCACCGTGCTGCCGATCACCGATGTGCCGTTGATTTCGGTCAAGGGCCTGGCAGCGCAGTTGTCCGACATCGCCGGGCGTTTCTACGGTGACCCGAGCCGTCAACTCAACCTGGTGGGCGTGACTGGCACCAACGGCAAGACCAGTGTGACCCAGTTGGTTGCCCAGGCTTTGGACCTGCTGGGTCAGCACTGCGGCATCGTCGGCACCCTGGGCACCGGTTTCTATGGCGCGCTGCAAAGCGGCCTGCACACCACGCCAAACCCGATTGCCGTACAAGCGACCCTGGCCGACCTGAAAAAGGCCGGTGCCAAGGCGGTAGCCATGGAAGTGTCTTCCCATGGCCTGGACCAAGGGCGTGTCACCGCACTGGCTTTTGACGTGGCCGTGATGACCAACCTGTCCCGCGATCACCTCGACTACCACGGCACCATGGAGGCGTACGCCGCCGCCAAGGCCAAGCTGTTTGCCTGGAATGACCTGAGGTGCCGGGTGGTCAACCTCGACGACGCATTCGGCCGCCAACTGGCGGGCGAAGACAGCGATGCGCGCCTGATCAGCTATAGCCTGCAAGATGCCAGTGCCTACCTGTACTGCCGCGAAGCCCAATTCAATGATGAAGGCGTGCGCGCCACATTGGTGACGCCGCAGGGCGAGCACCACTTGCGCAGTGCCTTGCTTGGGCGGTTCAACCTGAGCAACGTGCTCGCCGCTATCGGTGCACTGCTGGGCCTGGACTACGCCCTGGATGAAATCCTGCGGGTATTGCCGAAGCTGGAAGGCCCGGCCGGTCGCATGCAGCGCCTGGGTGGCGGCACGCAACCGTTGGTGGTGGTCGATTACGCCCACACCCCGGATGCCCTGGAAAAAGTCCTCGAAGCGCTGCGCCCACATGCCAAAGGCAAACTGCTTTGCCTGTTCGGTTGCGGCGGTGATCGCGATCGCGGCAAGCGCCCGTTGATGGCCGAAATTGTCGAGCGCTTGGCCGATGGCGTACTCGTCACCGACGATAACCCGCGCAGCGAAGACCCGAGCCAGATTTTCGACGACATCCGTGTCGGTTTCAAAGACGCCTCCAACGTCACTTTTGTGGCTGGTCGCGGCGCCGCCATTGCCCAGTTGATCGCCGGTGCCGGCGCGGACGACGTAGTGGTGCTCGCGGGTAAAGGCCACGAGGACTATCAGGAAATCAACGGTGAGCGTCATGCCTTCTCCGATCTGGTCGAGGCGGATCACGCCCTGACCGCCTGGGAGGTCGCCCATGCTTAAGGCGATGACGTTCAGCGAACTGGCCCAGTCCCTGTCGGCCCGTGTGCTGTCGAGCGACTGCACATTCACCGGCGTCAGTATCGACAGTCGTAACATCCAGCCGGGGCAGCTGTTTGTCGCCCTGGCCGGCCCGCGTTTCGATGGTCACGACTACCTCAACGACGTTGCCGCCAAAGGTGCCGTCGGTGCCTTGGTGCAGCGTGAAGTGGCCGATTCTGCCTTGCCGCAATTGCTGGTACCCGACACCCGCCTGGCCCTGGGCCAACTGGGTGCGCTTAACCGTGCTGCTTTTGATAAGCCGGTGGCGGCCATTACCGGTTCCAGCGGCAAGACCACGGTCAAGGAACTGCTTGCTGGCGTCTTGCGTACGCGCGGGCCGGTACTCGCGACCCGTGGCAACCTGAACAATGATTTCGGCGCACCGCTGACCCTGCTCGAACTGGCCCCGGAACACACGGCGGCAGTGATTGAACTGGGGGCTTCGCGCATCGGCGAAATCGCCTATACCGTGGCGCTGACCCAGCCTCACGTGGCGATCATCAACAACGCCGGTACCGCCCATGTCGGTGAGTTCGGCGGCCCGGAAAAAATCGTCGAAGCCAAGGGCGAAATCCTTGAGGGCCTCGACGCCTCGGGCACTGCGGTACTGAACCTGGATGACAAGGCCTTCGAGACTTGGCGTGTACGCGCCGCCGGTCGCAAGGTCCTGACGTTTGCAGTGCTGAATGCCGCAGCCGATTTCCACGCCTCCAACATCAATGTCGATGCCCGTGGCTGCCCGTCCTTCACTTTGCACACCCCGCAAGGTGATGAGCACGTGCAGTTGAACCTGCTGGGTAACCACAACGTCGCCAACGCCTTGGCCGCCGCCGCTGCCGCCCATGCCCTGGGCGTGTCGCTGTTCGGTATTGCCACCGGCCTGGGCGCGGTGCAGCCGGTCAAGGGCCGCACCGTGGCGCAACTGGCTGGCAACGGCATGCGCGTGATTGATGACACTTACAACGCCAACCCGTCCTCCATCAATGCCGCTGTGGACCTGCTCAAAGGCTTTGATGGGCGCAAGGTGCTGGTGCTGGGCGATATCGGCGAATTGGGCGATTGGGCTGAACAGGGCCACCGTGAAGTCGGCGCCTATGCCGCCGGCAAAGTGGACGCGCTCTACGCCGTTGGCACAAACATGGCCCATGCGGTCAACGCTTTCGGCCCTGGCGCGCGGCATTTCCCGAGCCAGGCCGAGCTGATCCAGGCGTTGACGGCGGCTGAACATGACAAACACACAACCATTTTGATCAAGGGATCGCGCAGCGCGGTGATGGAAAACGTCGTCGCAGCCTTGTGTGGCTCAAGTACGGAGAAACATTAATGCTGCTGCTGCTGGCTGAGTATCTGCAACAGTTCCACAAAGGCTTCGCGGTCTTCCAGTACCTGACCCTGCGCGGGATCCTGGGTGTGCTGACCGCGCTGTCTTTGTCACTGTTCCTGGGGCCGTGGATGATCCGCACCCTGCAGAACCTGCAAATTGGTCAATCGGTTCGTAACGACGGCCCGCAGTCGCACCTGTCCAAGTCTGGCACGCCGACCATGGGCGGTGCGCTGATCCTGTCGTCCATCGGCGTCAGCACCTTGCTCTGGGCCGACCTGCATAACCGCTACGTGTGGGTGGTGTTGCTGGTGACCCTGCTGTTCGGTGCCATCGGCTGGGTGGATGACTACCGCAAAGTGATCGAGAAAAACTCCAAGGGGCTGCCAAGCCGCTGGAAGTATTTCTGGCAGTCGGTGTTCGGCCTGGCCGCCGCGATATTCCTGTACACCACCGCGCCGAGTGCCGTGGAAACCACCTTGATCATCCCGATGCTCAAGGATGTGAGCATCCCGCTGGGTGTGGGCTTTGTGGTGCTGACCTACTTCGTGATCGTCGGCTCCAGCAACGCGGTGAACCTGACCGACGGCCTCGACGGCCTGGCGATCATGCCGACGGTGATGGTGGGCGGTGCGCTCGGCATCTTCTGCTACCTCTCGGGTAACGTGAAGTTCGCTGAATACCTGCTGATTCCCTATGTACCGGGCGCCGGTGAGTTGATCGTGTTCTGCGGCGCCTTGATCGGTGCCGGCCTGGGGTTCCTGTGGTTCAACACCTACCCGGCACAAGTCTTCATGGGCGACGTCGGCGCACTGGCGCTGGGCGCAGCCTTGGGCACCATCGCGGTGATCGTTCGCCAGGAAATCGTGCTGTTCATCATGGGCGGTGTGTTCGTGATGGAAACCCTGTCGGTGGTCATCCAGGTGGCGTCCTTCAAGTTGACCGGGCGTCGTGTGTTCCGCATGGCGCCGATTCACCACCACTTTGAACTCAAGGGCTGGCCTGAGCCACGCGTGATTGTCCGCTTCTGGATCATCACCGTGATTCTGGTACTGGTCGGCCTTGCCACCCTGAAACTGAGGTAGAAACGAGTGTCCTTGATCGCTTCAGACCACTTCCGCATCGTTGTCGGCCTCGGCAAGAGCGGCATGTCCCTGGTTCGCTTCCTGGCGAACCGGGGCACGTCGTTTGCCGTGGCCGATACGCGGGAAAATCCACCGGAGCTGGTCACGCTGCGCCGTGACTACCCGCACGTGGAAGTGCGTTGTGGCGAGCTGGATGTCGAGTTTCTGTGTCGTGCCGACGAGCTCTACGTGAGCCCGGGCCTGGCCCTGGCGACACCGGCCCTGCAAGCAGCTGCGGCCCGTGGCGTGAAGCTGTCTGGCGATATCGACCTGTTCGCACGCAACGCGAAGGCGCCGATCGTGGCCATCAGCGGTTCCAACGCCAAAAGCACCGTTACCACTCTGGTCGGCGAGATGGCAGCGGCGGCGGGCAAGCGTGTGGCCGTCGGCGGCAATCTTGGCGTGCCGGCTCTGGACCTGCTCAGCGACGACGTCGAGCTGTATGTGATGGAATTGTCGAGCTTCCAGCTGGAAACCACCCACGACCTGGGCGCTGAAGTGGCGACGGTATTGAACGTCAGCGAAGACCATATGGACCGCTACAGCGGCCTGCCGGCTTATCACCTGGCCAAGCACCGAATCTTCCGGGGCGCCAGGCAATTTGTCGTCAACCGCCAGGATGCCCTGAGCCGTCCGCTGATGGGCGAGGGCATGCCCTGCTGGACCTTCGGTTTGGGCAAACCGGACTTCAAAGGCTTCGGCATTCGTGAAGAGAACGGCGAGAAGTACCTGGCGTTCGAATTCCAGAACCTGATGCCGGTACGCGAACTGAAAATCCGTGGCGCACACAACCAGTCCAATGCCCTGGCGGCCTTGGCACTCGGTCACGCGGTTGGCCTGCCATTCGACGCCATGCTCGCGAGCCTGCGCACGTTTGCCGGGCTTGAGCATCGCTGCCAGTGGGTGCGCGACCTCAATGACGTCAGCTATTACAACGACTCCAAAGCCACCAACGTCGGTGCAGCCCTGGCGGCCATCGAAGGCCTGGGTGCCGATATCGACGGCAAGCTGGTGCTGATCGCCGGTGGTGATGGCAAGGGCGCCGACTTCAAGGACCTCAAAGCGCCAGTCGCCGCCCATTGCCGCGCCGTGGTGCTGATGGGCCGCGATTCGGACCTGATCGCCGCCGCCCTCGGTGACGCTGTACCGCAAGTACGCGCAGCTTCCCTGGATGATGCCATTGCCCAGAGCAAAGCCCTGGCCCAGCCTGGCGATGCGGTGTTGCTGTCGCCCGCGTGCGCCAGCTTCGACATGTTCAAGAACTATGAAGAGCGCGGCCAACTGTTCGCCCGCGCCGTGGAGGCTTTGGCATGAGCCTCAACCTGAGAAACATCATCAAGCCATACCCGTCGCCGATCATTACCGGGCGCGGCATTGACCTTGATTTCCCTATGCTCGCCGGTTGCCTGGCGCTGCTCGGCCTGGGCCTGGTGATGATCACTTCGGCGTCCTCCGAAGTGGCTGCCGTGCAGTCGGGCAACACGCTGTACATGATGATCCGCCACCTGGTGTACCTGGTGATCGGCCTGGGCGCCTGCATCGTCACCATGATGATTCCGATTGCCACCTGGCAGCGTCTGGGTTGGCTGATGCTGATCGGTGCGTTCGGCTTGCTGGTCATGGTGATCGTCCCGGGCATTGGCCGCGAGGTGAACGGTTCGATGCGCTGGATCGGCTTCGGCGCGTTCAACGTGCAGCCTTCGGAAATCGCCAAGGTGTTCGTGGTGATCTACCTCGCCGGTTACCTGGTGCGCCGTCAGAAAGAAGTACGCGAAAGCTGGATGGGCTTCTTCAAGCCGTTCATCGTGCTGCTGCCCATGGCTGGCCTGCTGCTGATGGAGCCCGACTTCGGGGCCACGGTCGTGATGATGGGCGCCGCCGCCGCGATGCTGTTCCTGGGTGGGGTAGGGCTGTTCCGCTTCACCTTGATGGTGGTGCTGGCGGTGGCGGCCGTGACCATTCTGGTACAGGCGCAACCCTATCGGATGGCGCGTTTGATCACCTTTACCGACCCCTGGTCCGACCAGTTCGGCTCCGGCTACCAGTTGACCCAGGCGCTGATTGCCTTCGGTCGAGGCGAGTGGCTGGGTGTGGGCCTGGGCAACAGTGTGCAGAAGCAGTTCTACCTGCCGGAAGCCCACACCGACTTCGTGTTCTCGGTATTGGCCGAAGAGTTGGGTGTGGTGGGTTCGCTGTGCACCGTGGCACTGTTTGTATTCGTCTGTGTGCGCGCCATGTACATCGGCTTGTGGGCCGAGAAGGCCAAGCAGTTCTTCGCCGCCTACGTTGCCTATGGGTTGGCCTTCCTGTGGATCGGCCAGTTCCTGATCAACATCGGCGTGAACGTCGGCCTGCTGCCGACCAAGGGCCTGACCTTGCCGTTCCTCAGTTACGGCGGCAGCTCGTTGGTGATTTGCTGCGCCTGTCTCGGGTTGTTGCTGCGTATCGAGTGGGAGAGTCGCACCCACCTGGGCAGCGAAGAGATGGAGTTCAGCGAGAGCGACTTCGCCGAGGAGCCGACTCATGGGCGCTAACGTGCTGATCATGGCGGGCGGTACCGGGGGGCATGTGTTCCCGGCCCTGGCCTGCGCCCGTGAATTCCAGAACCGTGGCTATACCGTGCACTGGCTGGGTACGCCCCGTGGCATCGAAAACGAATTGGTGCCCAATGCCGGTTTGCCGCTGCATTTGATCAACGTCACCGGGTTGCGCGGCAAGAGCAAGTTGTCATTGCTCAAGGCGCCGTTCGTGTTGCTCAAGGCGGTCATGCAGGCGCGCAAGATCATTCGCGAGTTGAAGCCGGTGTGTGTGCTTGGCTTTGGTGGTTATGTGACCGGCCCTGGTGGCGTTGCGGCGAAACTCGCGGGCGTGCCGGTGATCGTCCATGAACAGAACGCCGTCGCCGGTACCGCCAACCGCCTGCTGGTGCCATTGGCCGCGCGGGTGTGTGAAGCCTTTCCGAAAACCTTCGCCGCCTCCGACAAGCTTCGCACCACCGGTAACCCGGTGCGTACCGAACTGTTCATGGCCATTGCGCGTGACGCGCTGGCCGGGCGCAAGGCTCACCTGCTGATCCTGGGCGGAAGCCTGGGTGCCGAGCCACTGAATAAATTGCTGCCTGAAGCCGTTGCGCAACTTCCTGAGGATGTGCGCCCGGAGATCTTCCACCAGGCCGGCAAGAACCACGATGAAGTCACCGCCGCGCGTTATCGCGAGGCCGGTGTAGAGGCCAATGTACAGCCCTTCATCAAAGACATGGCCCAAGCCTATGGCTGGGCCGACCTGGTGGTCTGCCGCGCTGGTGCGCTGACCGTCAGTGAACTGGCGGCCGCCGGTCTGCCGTCCTTGCTGGTGCCTTTGCCCCACGCCATCGACGATCACCAGACCCGCAACGCCGAATATTTGGCCGGGGAGGGCGCTGCCTTCCTGCTGCCGCAAAGAACGACTGGCGCCGCCGATTTGGCCGCACGCCTGACCGAGGTTTTGATGCAACCGGAACGACTCAACAGCATGGCGAGCACCGCAAGCCGCCTGGCCAAACCTGACGCAACCCGCACCGTGGTCGATATCTGCCTGGAGGTGGCCCATGGTTGAGAATCAGAAAGCCATGCCGCAACCCGAGATGCGCCGCATCCGTCGTATTCACTTCGTCGGTATCGGTGGCGTGGGCATGTGCGGGATTGCCGAAGTGTTGCTGAACCTGGGCTACCAGGTGTCCGGCTCGGACTTGAAAGAGTCGCCGGTCACCGAGCGCCTGAAGTCCTTTGGCGCACAGATCTTCATCGGCCACCGTGCCGAGAACGCCGCCGAGGCTGACGTGCTGGTGGTGTCCAGCGCCGTGAACACGTCCAACCCGGAAGTGGCGACCGCCCTTGAGCGCCGTATCCCTGTGGTACCGCGTGCCGAGATGCTTGCCGAGCTGATGCGCTATCGCCACGGCATCGCCGTGGCCGGTACCCATGGCAAGACCACCACCACCAGCCTGATCGCCTCGGTGTTCGCCGCCGGTGGCCTGGACCCGACCTTCGTCATCGGTGGCCGCTTGAATGCAGCTGGCACCAATGCCCAGCTGGGCACCAGTCGCTACCTGATCGCCGAAGCCGATGAAAGTGACGCGAGCTTCCTGCACCTGCAACCGCTGGTTGCCGTCGTCACCAACATCGACGAAGACCACATGGCGACCTACGACGGCGACTTCAACAAGTTGAAGAAAACCTTCGTCGACTTCCTGCACAACCTGCCGTTCTACGGGTTGGCGGTGGTGTGCCTGGACGACCCGGTGGTGCGTGAAATCCTGCCCCAGGTCAAACGCCCTACCGTGACCTACGGCTTCAGCGAAGACGCCGACGTGCGCGCAATCAATGTGCGCCAGGAAGGCATGCAAACCTTCTTCACCGTGCTGCGCCCCGATCGCGAGCCTCTGGACGTGTCGGTGAACATGCCGGGCAATCACAACGTGCTGAACTCTTTGGCGACCATCTGCATTGCCACCGATGAAGGCGTCAGCGATGAAGCCATCGTCGAGGGCCTGTCGCGCTTTGCCGGTGTGGGCCGTCGCTTCCAGGTCTACGGCCAACTGCCGGTCGAAGGCGGTGACGTGATGCTGGTGGACGACTACGGGCACCACCCGACCGAAGTTGCGGCCGTTATCAAGGCCGTGCGCGGTGGTTGGCCGGAGCGCCGGCTGGTGATGGTGTACCAGCCGCACCGCTACAGCCGCACCCGCGACCTGTACGACGATTTCGTCAATGTACTGGCCGATGCCAACGTGCTGCTGCTGATGGAAGTCTACCCGGCCGGTGAAGAACCGATCCCGGGCGCTGACAGCCGCAAGCTGTGCAACAGCATCCGCCAGCGCGGCCAGTTGGACCCGATCTACATCGAGCGTGGTGTGGACCTGGCGCCTATCGTCAAGCCGCTGTTGCGTGCTGGTGACATCCTGCTGTGCCAGGGGGCCGGTGATATCGGTGGCCTTGCGCCCAAATTGCTGGCGAGCCCGCTGTTTGCAGCCGCCGCCAAGGGGAAGTCGAAATGACCACTGATTACGGCTCCCTGTTTTCCACCCTTGAGCCTGCCGACTTCGGTCGCGTGGCCGTGTTGTTCGGCGGCAAGAGCGCCGAGCGCGAAGTGTCGCTCAAGTCCGGCAATGCGGTGCTTGAGGCGCTGCAAAGTGCTGGCGTGAACGCGTTCGGTATCGATGTGGGCGATGACTTCCTTGCCCGCCTGCAGGCCGAGAAGATCGACCGTGCCTTTCTCATTCTTCACGGCCGCGGCGGTGAAGACGGCAGCATGCAGGGCCTGCTCGAATGCGCCGGCATCCCTTACACCGGCAGCGGCATCCTCGCGTCGGCCTTGGCGATGGACAAGTTGCGCACCAAGCAGGTGTGGCACAGCCTGGGCATTCCGACCCCACGTCACGCCGTACTGTGCAGTGAAGACGATTGTATTTCTGCGGCCAAGGAACTGGGCCTGCCTTTGATCGTCAAACCAGCCCATGAAGGCTCCAGTATCGGCATGGCCAAAGTGAACTCGGCCGCCGAATTGATCGACGCATGGAAAGCGGCAAGTACCTACGATTCGCAAGTGTTGGTGGAACAGTGGATTTCCGGTCCCGAGTACACCATCGCCACCCTGCGTGGCCAGGTATTGCCGCCCATCGCTTTGGGCACGCCCCACACCTTTTATGACTACGACGCCAAGTACCTGGCTTCCGATACTCAGTACCGGATCCCGTGTGGGCTCGAAGCAACCAAGGAACAGGAATTGATGGACCTCACGGCGAAAGCCTGTGAGGCGCTGGGTATCGCCGGTTGGGCGCGGGCAGACGTGATGCAGGATGACCAAGGGAATTTCTGGTTCCTTGAAGTCAACACCGCACCGGGCATGACCGACCACAGCCTGGTTCCCATGGCAGCCCGTGCCGCCGGTCTGGATTTCCAGCAGTTAGTGCTGGCGATCCTGGCCGACAGCATTGAGCCAAGAGGCTAAACACATGAACGGCGCATCGCTTCGTCATCAGCCCCCACAAGCACCGAGCCGCAAGCCGGTGCCACGGGGTGCAAGCCGAATGGTGGCTAAAGAGCCGATGTCGGCGCGCCTGCCAAAAGCCAACTTTG
Source organism: Pseudomonas sp. GW823-FHT02F05 (assembly GCF_058797315.1). Taxonomy (NCBI): domain Bacteria; kingdom Pseudomonadati; phylum Pseudomonadota; class Gammaproteobacteria; order Pseudomonadales; family Pseudomonadaceae; genus Pseudomonas; species Pseudomonas sp. GW823-FHT02F05. Next base: position 19,304 of record NZ_JBXAJM010000031.1, on the reverse strand, counting down.
GTTTTATCAAGGCGCTGTTCTGGCCGGTGCTGCTGGTGGTGCTGGGCTTTGGCACGTACGAAGGCGCGCAGCGTCTGTTGCCGTATGCCGACCGGCCGATCACCAAGATCAGCGTGCAGGGCGACTTGAGCTACATCAGCCAGCAAGCGGTACAGCAGCGCATCGGCCCATACCTGGCGGCGAGCTTCTTTACCATCGACCTGGCCGGCATGCGCTCGGAGCTGGAACAGATGCCGTGGATCGCCCACGCCGAAGTTCGCCGGGTATGGCCGGACCAGGTCACGATCCGCCTGGAAGAACAACTGCCCGTGGCCCGTTGGGGCGATGAAGCGCTGTTGAACAACCAGGGCCAGGCGTTCACTCCGCGTGAGCTGGCCAACTATGAACACCTGCCGCAGCTGTTCGGGCCGCAGCGGGCGCAGCAGCAAGTGATGCAGCAGTACCAGGCCTTGAGCCAGATGCTGCGGCCACTGGGCTTCTCCATTGCACGCCTGGAATTGCGTGAGCGGGGCAGCTGGTTTTTGACGACCGGGGCAGGCAGTTCCGGCCCGGGCATCGAGTTGTTGCTGGGACGCGACCGCTTGGTGGAAAAGATGCGCCGCTTTATTGCCATCTATGAAAAAACCTTGAAAGAACAGATTACGAACATTGCGAGCGTCGACCTGCGTTACGCCAACGGCCTGGCCGTCGGCTGGCGTACACCGGCTGCGCCCACGGCAGCACAACCCGCTGTCGCGAAGAATTAAGAAGAGGCAGGACCCATGGCAAACGTGCAAAGCGGCAAAATGATCGTCGGTCTCGATATCGGCACCTCCAAGGTGGTGGCGCTGGTGGGCGAGGTCGGGGAAGACGGCGCGATCGAAATCGTCGGTATTGGCACGCATCCGTCCCGGGGCCTGAAGAAGGGCGTGGTGGTGAACATCGAGTCCACCGTGCAATCGATCCAGCGCGCCATCGAAGAAGCGCAGCTGATGGCCGGTTGCCGGATTCACTCGGCGTTCGTCGGCGTGGCTGGCAACCACATCCGCAGCCTGAACTCCCACGGCATCGTGGCGATCCGCGACCGTGAAGTCAGCTCGGCCGACCTTGAGCGCGTCCTCGACGCTGCCCAGGCCGTGGCGATCCCGGCGGACCAGCGCGTGCTGCACACCCTGCCGCAGGACTACGTGATCGACAACCAGGAAGGCGTGCGCGAGCCCCTGGGCATGTCGGGCGTTCGCCTGGAAGCCAAGGTCCACGTGGTGACCTGCGCCGTCAACGCCGCACAGAACATTGAAAAATGCGTGCGCCGCTGCGGCCTGGAAATCGACGACATCATTCTCGAGCAGTTGGCCTCGGCCTACTCGGTCCTGACCGACGACGAAAAAGAACTGGGCGTGTGCCTGGTGGACATTGGCGGCGGCACCACCGACATCGCGATCTTCACCGAGGGTGCGATCCGTCACACCGCCGTGATCCCGATTGCCGGCGACCAGGTCACCAACGACATCGCCATGGCGCTGCGCACACCGACCCAGTACGCCGAAGAAATCAAGATCCGCTACGCCTGCGCCCTGGCCAAGCTGGCCGGTGCCGGCGAGACCATCAAGGTGCCAAGCGTGGGTGATCGTCCACCTCGCGAGCTGTCGCGCCAGGCCCTGGCCGAAGTGGTCGAGCCACGCTACGACGAACTGTTCACCCTGATCCAGGCTGAACTGCGCCGCAGCGGCTACGAAGATTTGATCCCGGCCGGCATCGTGCTGACCGGTGGCACCTCGAAGATGGAAGGCGCGGTCGAGTTGGCCGAGGAAATCTTCCACATGCCGGTGCGCCTGGGCGTGCCCCATGGCGTGAAGGGCCTGGGCGACGTGGTGCGTAACCCGATTTATTCCACCGGTGTGGGCTTGCTGTTGTACGGGCTGCAAAAGCAGACCGACGGCATTTCCCTGTCGGGCCCGAGCATCCGTGACAGCTACCGCAGCGACGACGAGGCGAAAGCGCCATTGTTCGAGCGGCTGCAGGCTTGGGTAAAAGGCAATTTCTAAAGATTTACCGCGACACCGCAGCACCCGCAATAAGCAGTAGGCGAAAAAACTAGAGAAAATGAAAGGAGAGGGAACATGTTCGAACTCGTAGACAACATCCCCGCTAGCCCGGTTATCAAAGTAATCGGTGTCGGCGGTGGCGGCGGCAACGCTGTCAACCACATGGTCAAGAGCAACATTGAAGGCGTTGAGTTCATCTGCGCCAACACTGATGCCCAGGCGCTCAAAAGCATCGGCGCGCGGACCATCCTGCAATTGGGCACCGCGGTGACCAAAGGCCTTGGCGCTGGCGCCAATCCGGAAGTCGGCCGTCAAGCCGCCCTGGAAGACCGCGAGCGTATTGCCGAAGTGCTGCAAGGCACCAACATGGTGTTCATCACCACTGGCATGGGCGGCGGTACCGGTACCGGTGCGGCCCCGATCATTGCCGAAGTGGCCAAGGAAATGGGGATTCTGACCGTTGCTGTCGTGACGCGTCCGTTCCCGTTCGAAGGCCGCAAGCGCATGCAGATCGCCGACGAAGGTATCCGTCTGCTGTCTGAAAGCGTCGACTCGTTGATCACCATCCCCAACGAGAAATTGCTGACCATCCTGGGCAAGGATGCCAGCCTGCTGTCCGCCTTCGCCAAGGCTGACGATGTACTGGCCGGTGCCGTTCGCGGTATCTCCGACATCATCAAGCGCCCAGGCATGATCAACGTCGACTTTGCCGACGTACGTACTGTCATGAGCGAAATGGGCATGGCGATGATGGGCACTGGCTGCGCCAGCGGTCCGAACCGTGCACGCGAAGCCACCGAAGCGGCCATCCGCAATCCGTTGCTCGAAGACGTGAACCTGCAAGGTGCACGCGGCATCCTGGTGAACATCACCGCCGGTCCTGACCTGTCCCTGGGTGAGTACTCCGACGTGGGTAGCATCATCGAAGCCTTCGCGTCCGAGCACGCCATGGTCAAAGTCGGTACCGTTATTGATCCGGACATGCGCGATGAGCTGCATGTAACCGTGGTTGCTACCGGCCTGGGTGCAAAAATCGAGAAGCCTGTGAAGGTCATCGACAACACCCTGCACACCAGCCAGGCCAGCCAGGCAGCTGCCGCTCCAGCCCCTGCTCGCCAGGAACTGCCGTCGGTCAACTACCGTGACCTGGACCGTCCGACCGTGATGCGCAACCAGGCTCAGGCCGGTGCTGCGGCGTCCCGTAGCCCGAATCCGCAAGATGACCTGGACTATCTGGACATCCCGGCATTCCTGCGTCGTCAGGCCGATTAATGGAATGTATCAGGGCTATGAAGGTGATTGGTGTTCAGCAAAGGTCTGGTCTGCTATTATCGCCAGCCTTTGTTGATACCAGTTCGCAATTTGCGCTGAAGCGGTCCAAGCCATGATTAAACAACGCACCCTGAAGAATATTATTCGTGCCACAGGTGTAGGTCTGCACTCCGGGGAGAAGGTATACCTGACCCTCAAGCCTGCACCTGTCGACACCGGCATCGTGTTTGTGCGTGCCGACCTGGACCCTGTGGTGCAGATTCCTGCTCGCGCGGAAAACGTTGGCGAAACCACTATGTCGACCACATTGGTCAACGGTGACGTCAAAGTGGACACGGTGGAGCACTTGCTCTCGGCCATGGCTGGCCTGGGCATCGATAACGCCTACGTCGAGCTCTCCGCGTCCGAAGTCCCGATCATGGATGGCAGCGCTGGCCCCTTCGTATTCTTGATTCAATCTGCCGGCCTGGAAGAACAGGACGCAGCCAAGAAGTTCATTCGCATTCTGCGGGAAGTGACAGTAGAAGACGGCGACAAGCGCGCCACCTTCGTCCCGTTCGAAGGCTTTAAAGTGAGCTTTGAGATCGATTTCGATCACCCGGTATTCCGTGACCGCACCCAAAGTGCAAGCGTGGATTTTTCCAGCACTTCGTTCGTAAAAGAAGTCAGCCGCGCCCGCACCTTTGGTTTCATGAGTGACATCGAGTACCTGCGCAAGCACAACCTCGCACTCGGCGGCAGCGTGGAAAACGCCATTGTGGTCGACGCGGATGGTGTACTGAACGAAGACGGCCTTCGCTATGAAGACGAATTCGTGAAGCACAAGATCCTCGATGCAATCGGTGACCTCTACCTGCTGGGCAATAGCCTGATAGGCGAGTTCAAAGGCTTCAAGTCGGGCCACGCCCTTAACAACCAGCTGCTGCGCAAGTTGATTGAGCAGACAGACGCTTGGGAAGTCGTGACCTTCGAAGATGCCAGCACCGCACCGATCTCTTACATGCGTCCCGTTGCGGCGGTGTAAGTAACAACTCTCTTTCTTTAGTTTTGAAAGGCTACCTTCGGGTGGCCTTTTTTTATGCCCGACGAAGATCCAAATGTGGGAGCTGGCTTGCCTGCGATAGCGGCCTGCCAGTTAGCTTATAGGTAGCTGACCCACCGCCATCGCAGGCAGCCAGCTCCCACACCTGACCTCATCAGTTTGAGGTTTTTGAAACATCCACTATCCGGTTACGGCCGCTGTGCTTGGCCTGATACAACGCCTGGTCAGCCTTGAGCAGCAGGTCTTCAAGGGAGATACGGCTGTGCTTCTGCCAGGTACTCAGTCCGATGCTCACAGTGATCGGTTGCTCATCCCCGGCCACTCTCGGCAAGTGCTGGACCCCCTTGCGGATATGCTCGGCGATCACCCACGCGCCCTTGGCGTCGGTATTGGGCAGCACCACCGCGAACTCTTCACCGCCATAACGCGCCGCCAGGTCGGCAGGGCGGCGGATATGGCTGGCGATCACATGCGCGACTGCACGCAACGCCTCATCGCCGCCCTGGTGACCATGGCGGTCGTTGAAGGCCTTGAAGTGGTCCACATCGATCATCAGTACGCTCAACGACTCGGTGGAGCGTTGTGCCCGGTCCCATTCCAGCCGCAAGCGTTCGTCCAGCGTGCGACGGTTGGCCAGGCCGGTAAGGGCGTCGGTGGCTGCCAGTTCTGACAGCACCTGTTCAGCCCGATGGCGGCGGCGCAACTCCATGCACAGTGCCCAAGTCAGCCACAACAGGCCCACGCACAACACTCCGGTCGCGATGCTGACCAGCCACGCCGCACGCCGCCAGGGTGCGAACATTTCATCGCTGGACAAGGCCACCGCCACGATCAGCGGCAAGTTGCCCACATTCGAAAAACTGTAGAGCCGTGCCTGGCGATCGACACTGGAGATACTTTGGAAGCTGCCGTCCCGTTCGCGCAGCATGCGCGCCACATTCGGGCGCTGGCTCAGGTCCTTGTCGACGATATCTGCTTCCAGCAGAGGCTCTTGCGCCAGCAGGATGCCTTGGTGGTTGAGCAGGTTGATGGTGCTGTTGCTGCCGATGTTCAAGCTGCTGAACAACTGATGAAAGTACGACAGGCGCATGGACGCGACCGCCACTCCCAGGAAACGCCCATCCGGTGACGAAACGCGACGGCTGAACGCGATGCGCCAGGGGTCGGCACACTGGCAGCGCGCCATGAACGGGCGGCTGATATACAAGCCCAGGTCGGGGTTGGTGCGGTGCGCCTGAAAATAGTCCCGATCGGCAAAGTTACCCAGCTTTGGCGTGAGCAGGGACGAATCGGCAATCACCTCGCCGGCCGGGTCCAACAGCAGGATATCGCCCTTGTAGGGCGCCGCTGCGGAACGATCAAACAGCACCAAGTGCCTGATGCTCTCTGAAACGTCTTGCAGGTCGGTGCGCTCGGTGGCGCTGATCAAGCCTTTGAGGGCCATGTCGTAAAGTTCGACATTGCGCAGCACGTCCGCGTCGATCAATTGAGTGATGGTATTGGCGGTGCGCTTGGCCGTCTGCAGGGTATTGGCATGTTCACGAATCAGCAGCGCAGTGACGACCCCCACGATCAGCAACACCGTGAGCGTACTGCCCAGGATCAGCAGGCGCTCCGGGCGGCGGTTGGGGCGGGTAAGGCTTGAACTCATCGGGCACACTTCTGCGTTGAGAATGCCCTTAGCGTAGTAGCAACTCTTAAATATGGCTGTAGGAGCGAGCTTGCTCGCGAAAACTCACAGACGCCGCGTTTATTCAGGAAGCACGCGTTATCGTTAACGTTTTTCGCGAGCAAGCTCGCTCCCACCTGTACTCAGAACACGTTGATCGGGTAATCCACGATCACACGGTATTCATCCACATCGCGGTCCACTGCAGAGTAGCCATTGCTGCCGCGATTGGTCGCCCATTGCAGGCGCACGGCCAAGTCCTTGGCCTTGCCGCCCTGCACCACATATTTCAGGTCGATATCGCGCTCCCAGTGCTTGGCGTCCTTGCCATCGGCGCTGTACCAGTTGCTGTAGCCACGACTGTTGGGGTCGACCTTGGTCAGGTCGGTCTTGCCGCTGATGTAGGACACGGCGGACGTCAGGCCGGGCACGCCGAGGCCGGCGAAGTCGTAGGCGTACTTGAGCTTCCAGGAGCGCTCGTTGGGCCCGTTGAAATCCGAGTACTGCTGGGAGTTGTCCAGGTACACGCTGTCGCCCTGGGTGATGTAGTCGAACGGCGTGTTGCCATTGACCCGCTGATAAGTCGCCGTGACGCTGTGGTTGCCCACGCCCACGGTGAAATGCAGGCTGTAGGTGTTGTTGTCGATATCCCCCAGCAGCGATTGGCCGGTGTCCTGGGTATGGTAGTAGTGCAGGCCGGGCGTCAGGCTGACCAGGTTGTTCAGGGCATAGGTGTATTCCACGTCGTAGTAATACTGGTGCCAGACGTCCTTGAGTTCGGAGGCGTACAGGTTGCTGGTCAGCCCCTCGATCCCGCTGAACGACACGCCAGCCCAGTCCAGATGCTGGCTGTCGGTGTTGGCGGGCAGTGTGCCGTAGCTGGTGCCGATGCGCCGATGGCCGCTCTGGTTGTAGAGCTTGGTAAAACTGGCCTGGCCACCTTCGATCATCCAGCCGTCAAAGCTGTGGTTGGTCAGGCTCACGCCACGGAAAGTCTGCGGCAACATGCGCGTCATGCCGCCGGCGATCACCGGGTTGTTGAGGAACAGGTCGCCGGCTTTCAGTTCGGTGTCGAAGGCGCGCAGCTTCAAGGTGCCGCCAGCCGTCGAGAACGAACCCGGCGCTTTGCCGTTGCCGCTGCCATACGGAAGGATGCTGGAACCATCCGTACCACCACCGCCGTCGAGCTTGAGGCCGAGCATGGCATTGACGTCCAGGCCGAAGCCGACGGTGCCCTGGGTGTAGCCGGATTCGAAGGTGCCGATAAAGCCCTGGCCCCATTCCTTGCTGTCATCGGTATGAATATCGCGCCGGTCGCGGTTCATGTAGTAGTTGCGGGTGTTGATCGTGAGGTGTGAACCCTCGACGAAACCTTCGACGGGCGGGGCGTCTGCCGCGTGGGCAAGGGGGATGATCGTTGCTGCGATTGCGAGGAATAACGGGGTGAACGTCAGCGAGTTCTTCACCGGTGGAGCTCCTTTGGTCAATCATGAACGGCCAGTGTCGTGGGGGTGTGCCCGGCCTTTTTTCACGGCAAAAAAAAGCCGCTGAAGTCAGCGGCTTTAAGACAGATTCCCAGTGTAGAGCCCTGGAAATAAGTCGAGGGAAATTCGGGTGAGTGGTCAGCTGCCTTTGCCGTCGCGCTCATCGATGCGTCAAAGTAACGCAGGCGAGCGGTGCGATACAGAGTGTAACAAGATAATAACTATTGCCCAAACCGCAACAGTGAGGGCCATGGGATCTTCTGTGGGAGCTGGCTTGCCTGCGATGCAGACACCTCGGTATGCCAGGCCTACCGTGGTGATGCTATCGCAGGCAAGCCAGCTCCCACATTTTGACCGAGTTGTTTAGATCGGCAGGGTGATACCAAACGTATTGCCACCGCCTTCACTACGCACAAACACATCCCCCCCATGCATCAACGCAATCGCCTTGACGATGGCCAGCCCCAGCCCATGATTGGCCCCGCTGTTGCTGCGCGATGCATCCACCCGATAGAAGCGTTCGAACAGGCGTGGCAAGTGTTCGCTGGCAATGACCTCGCCGGGGTTGGTCACGCCAATCGTCACCTGGTGTGCCTGCACTTCAATGTGCACGTCGATGACGTGCCCCGGCGCCGTGTGTTGCACGGCATTGCTCAGCAGGTTGATCAGTGCGCGACGCAGGTGGGCCTTTTCGATCTGCACCACGGCATCGCCGTGCACGCGCACTTCGACCTGGGCGTCTTCGAGGATGAAGTCCAGGTAGTCGAGGGTGGTGGCCACTTCATCGGCCAGGGCGCTTTCGATCAGCTTGGTGGCCTTGCTGCCCTGGTCGGCGCTGGCGAGGAACAGCATGTCATTGATGATCGAGCGCAGCCGTTCCAGTTCTTCCAGGTTCGATTGCAGCACCTCGAAATACTGCTCCGCCGACCGACCGCGAGTGAGGGCCACCTGGGTCTGGCCGATCAGGTTGGTGAGCGGCGAACGCAGTTCATGGGCGACGTCGGCGTTGAACGATTCCAGGCGCGAATACGCCTGCTCGACACGGTCGAGGGTGGCGTTGAACGAATTGACGAACTGGCTCAATTCCGGCGGCAGCGGCGACAGGTGCAGGCGCCCGGAGAGTTTCGGCGGTGCAAGCTTTTGCGCCTCATCCGAGAGTTTGCCCAGGGGCTTGAGGCCGATACGCGCGACCCAGAACCCCAACAGTGCCGCCAGTACCACACCGACCAGCGCCAGGCTGACCAATGCCACCAGCAAGTGATGCTGGGTGGCGCGGAAGTTCTCCGTGTCGATGGCAATCATGAAGCGCAGCGCCGGGCGCTGGTCCTTGGCTGCAAACTGGCTGACCAGCACCTTGAAGGGATAATCGTGACCCGGCAGGCGCAGGTCGCGCTTACCCGTGGCGCCCTCGGCAAAGGCACGAATCTGCGCATCCGGCTCACCGTATTCGTAGCTCGGGTCGCTGCTGACCACCCAGAAACGGATGCGCTTGTCTTCTTCCCCCAACAGCTTGAGCTTGGACCTGATCTTGGCCCAATGCTCCGGCGTGCCGAAGCGATTGATCGACGACTCCAGCACGCTGTAGCGCGCATCCAGCTCGGCACCTGGCAACAACCCCAGGCCACGGTCGACCTGCTGGTACAGCGCGCCGCCGATCAACAGAAAGATCAGCAGCGCCACCAGGGTGAACATGCCACTCAGGCGCAGGGCGATGGAATTAGCGACCACTGTGGTTTTCCTGCATGCGGTTCTCCAGCACATAGCCCATGCCACGAATGGTGTGCAGCAGCTTGTGTTCGAACGGCCCGTCGAGCTTGGCGCGCAGGCGCTTGATCGCCACTTCCACCACGTTGGCATCGCTGTCGAAATTGATGTCCCAGACCATCTCGGCAATCGCAGTCTTGGACAGGATCTCGCCCTGGCGCCGCGCCAATACGCTGAGCAGCGAGAACTCCTTGGCGGTCAGGTCCAGGCGCAGGCCGTTACGGCTGGCCTTGCGACTGATCAGGTCGATCCACAGGTCTGCGACGGTGACCTGCACCGGTTCATGGCCGCCGCTGCGGCGGGTCAGGGCTTGCAGGCGGGCCACCAGTTCCAGGAACGAAAACGGCTTGCCCAGATAATCGTCGGCGCCTTCGCGCAGGCCGCGGATGCGGTCTTCAACGCGCTCGCGAGCGGTGAGCATGATCACCGGCGTCTGCTTGCGGGCGCGTAAGGCACGCAACACACCGAAGCCATCCAGGCCGGGCAGCATCACGTCGAGCACGATCACGGCGTAATCGTTTTCCAGCGCCAGGTGCAGGCCCTCGATACCTTCCCGGGCCACATCGACGGTGTAGCCTTGCTCGGTCAGGCCGCGGTGCAGGTAGTCCGCGGTTTTTTCTTCATCTTCAATAATCAGGACGCGCATGACCGCCTCAGTGTGTGGTCGCCAGCGTCAGCGCTGGTTTGGGCCTGTGGAAAAAACGTTCAAGGTACAAGTATATGACCGGCGTGGTGAACAGCGTCAGCGCCTGGCTCACCAGCAAGCCACCGACCACCGCGATGCCCAGCGGCTGGCGCAGTTCCGCCCCAGGGCCTGCGCCGAGCATCAACGGCACCGCGCCGAGCAACGCAGCAAGGGTGGTCATGATGATCGGCCGGAACCGCGTGACGCAGGCTTCATAAATCGCATCTTCGGGTGACAGCCCGCGTACCCGCTGCGCCTCCAGGGCGAAGTCGATCATCAAGATACCGTTTTTCTTCACGATGCCGATCAGCAGCACCAGGCCGATCAAGGCCATGATCGAAAAGTCCTGGCCCAGCAGCCACAGCATGATCAGCGCACCGAGGCCCGCCGAGGGCAGGGTGGAAATGATCGTCAGCGGGTGCACAAAACTCTCATACAGCACACCCAGGATAATGTAGACCGCCACCAGCGCCGCGAGGATCAGCCAGGGTTGGCTGGCCAGCGAGCTCTGGAACGCCTGGGCCGCACCCTGGAAGTTGCCGATGATTGTGCTCGGCATCCCGATTTCGTTCTTGGCCTGGTCGAGCATGATCACTGCGTCGCCCAGGGCCACGCCGGGCGCGAGGTTGAATGACAGGTTGGCGGCGGGGAACATGCCGTCATGGCTGATGGACAACGGCCCGACTGTGGGCGGGTCGACTTTGGCCAAGGCCGACAGCGGCACCATTTCATTGGTCAGTGGCGAGCGCAGGTAAAAATAGTCGAGGCTTTCGGCCTTGCCGCGCTGTTGGCTGTCCAGTTCAAGTATCACTTGGTACTGGTTGATCTCGGTCTGGAACTCGTTGATCTGGCGCTGGCCGAAGGCATCGTACAAAGCCTGGTCGACATCGGTGGCGGTCAGCCCGAAGCGCGCGGCGGCCTGACGGTCGATGCTGATATGGGTGATGCTGCCGCCCAGTTGCAGGTCGTTGGACAGGTCGCGAAACGCCGGGTTGGCGCGCAGTTTTTCGGTGAGGCGCTGGGTCCAGGTGTTCAGCGTCGGGCCATCGTTGCTCTTGAGCACGTATTGGTACTGGGCGCGGCTGGGGCCGGAGCTCAGGTTGATGTCCTGGCCGGCGCGCAGGTACAGCACGATGCCCGGCACCTTCGCCAACTGCGGGCGGATGCGGTCGATGAACTGGCTGGCGGACACATCGCGCTCACTGCGGTCTTTCAAGGCGATCCAGAAGCGGCCGTTGGCGATGGTCTGGTTGCTGCCGGTAACGCCCACCGAATGGGAAAACGCCTGCACCGCCGGGTCGGCCTTGACGATCTCGGCCAGGGCCTTGTGCTTGGCGACCATGTCCTTGTACGACACATCGGCCGCCGCTTCGCTGGTGCCGAGCACGAAACCGGTGTCCTGCACCGGGAAGAATCCCTTGGGAATGAACACATAGCCGACCACCGCCAGGGCCAGGGTTACCACGAAGATCGCGGCCATGCTGCGTTGGTGCGCGAGGGCACGGCGCAGGTTGCGCGCATAGCCGGCCAGCAGGCGTTCGCTGAAGCTGGGTTTGGCGTGGGCAGGGTGGGTAGGGGCACGCATGAACAAGGCGGCCAGCGTCGGTGCCAATGTCAGCGAAACCACCACTGAAATCAGAATGGTCGCGGTGGCCGTCAACGCAAATTCCTTGAACAACCGCCCGACCACTCCGCCCATGAACAGCAGCGGAATAAACGCCGCCACCAGCGAGAAGCTGATGGACACCACGGTAAAGCCAATTTCACCCGAGCCCTTGATCGCTGCTTCGCGCTTGCCCAGGCCAGCCTCCAGGTGCCGATGGATGTTCTCCACCACCACAATCGCATCGTCCACCACAAAGCCCACGGCGATCACGATGGCCACCAGGGTCAGGTTGTTCAGGCTGAACCCCATCACATACATCAGGGCGAAACTGGCCACCAGCGAGACACCCAGCACCGCAGACACAATCAGCGTCGCCGACAGTTGACGCAGGAACAACGCCATCACCGCCACCACCAGCAGGATGGCGATCAGCAGGGTCATTTCCACTTCATGCAGTGAGGCGCGGATAGTCTTGGTGCGATCGGTCAACACGCTGACCTGCACCGAGGCCGGCAACATGCCTTGCAGGCGCGGCAGCTCGGCTTGAATGCGGTCGACGGTGTCGACGATGTTGGCGCCGGGCTGGCGCGAAATCACCAGGTTCACCCCCGGCGTATCGCCGGACCAGGCTTGTACGTAGGCGTTTTCCGAACCATTGATGACCTTGGCGATATCGCGCAGTTGAACTGGCGCACCGTTCTTGTAGGAAACGATCAGTTGGCCGTATTCCTGCGGGTGAAACAGCTGGTCGTTGGTCGACAGGGTGGACACGCTGTTTTCGCCATAGATCGCGCCCTTGGCCAGGTTGAGGCTCGACTGCTGGATGGCCAGGCGTATATCGGCGAGCGTCAGGCCAATGGCCGCGAGCTTGTCAGGGGAGGCCTGCACGCGAATCGACGGGCGTTGCTGGCCGGTGATGTTGATCTGGCCGACGCCGTCGATCTGGCTGATCTGGCGCGCCAGCAGGGTTTCCACGTAGTCGCTCAGCTCGGTGCTGGGCATGCTGCTGGAACTGACGCTGAGGATCAGCACCGGGCTGTCTGCCGGGTTGACCTTCCTCCAGGTAGGCAAGCTCGGCATGTCGCTGGGCAGCTTGCCGGACGCGGTGTTGATCGCGGCCTGGACTTCCTGGGCGGCGGTGTCGATGCTTTTTTCCAGGGTGAACTGCAGGGTCAAGAGGCTGGAGCCCAAGGCGCTGCTGGAGGTCATCTGGGTCATGCCGGGGATGGCACTGAACTGCACCTCAAGAGGCGTGGCCACCGATGAGGCCATAGTGTCCGGGCTGGCGCCAGGAAGTTGCGCGGTAACCTGGATGGTCGGGAATTCCGCTTCCGGCAGTGGCGCGACGGCCAGGTTCGGGAAGGCAATAATCCCCAACAGCACCAAGGCGAAGGTCAACAGCAGGGTGGCGACCGGGTGATCAACGCACCAGGCCGAGGGCGACCGGCTGGCGCTCATGGCTGCACCTGGGCGTCGGCGGTGTGGATCACTTGCGGCGGCTCCTTGAGCACCTCCACCTGCGCACCGGCCTTGAGCCGAGATTGCCCATCGCTGACCAGCACATCGCCGGCCTGCACGCCTTTGATGATATTGATGTCGCTGTTCTGGTAGGCGACTCGCACCGGTACCACCTCGACTTTGTCAGCGTTTACGCGGTACACGAAATGTGAGTCCAGCCCACGCTGCACCACGGTCGGCGGTACCACCAGGGCGTTCTTGTCGAGGGCCGTCTGGATTTTGATGGTCACCAGTTGTCCCGGCCATAGCTTATGCGCCGGGTTGCTGAACTCGGCCTTGGCCCGCAGGGTGCCGGTGGTGGAGCTGATTTGGTTGTCGATCAGGCTCAGGTGGCCTTCGCCGAGCAGGTCGCCGGTCTGGCCATCGGTGTCGGCGCCCAGGTAGGCGTCGACGGTGGCCCGGGTGGGGGCGGCGATCAGGCCCTGCAAGGTTGGCAGCATCTGCTGTGGCAGCGAGAACTCAACGGCAATCGGGTCGAGTTGGGTGACGGTAAACAGCCCCTGGGTGTCGCTCATGCGCAGGAAGTTGCCTTCGTCCACGTTGCGGATGCCCACGCGGCCACTGACCGGGGAGCGAATCTGGGTATAGGAAAGTTGTACTTGAGCCGCATCAATGGCCGCCTGATTGCCCTGCACCGTGGCCTTGAGCTGGTTGACCAGTGCCTGTTGCTGGTCATAGGTCTGTTTCGACACACCGTCGTCGATGCTTAGCGCCTTGTAACGCTTGAGATTGACCAACGCCACTTGCAACTGTGCCTGGCTTTCGCCCAATTGCGCCTTGGCCTGGTCGAGGCTGGCGCGGATCGAGCGGTCGTCGATGGTAGCCAACAGATCGCCAGCTTTCACCGACTGGCCTTCCTTGACCAGCAGCTGTGTGAGGATGCCGTCGATTTGCGGGCGAATCACCACGCTGTGCAACGACAGCACTGAGCCTATGCCGCTGACAAACCTGGGAACGTCCTGTTGCGCGACGCTCACTACCCGTACCGGGATCGCCGTGGGCGCTGCCAGGCGGGGCTTGGCAGGCCGTGTTACTGCCCAGGCGGCCACCGCCAATACCAAGAGGATGCCCACCATCAGGGCCGAGTTTCGTTTTATCTGCATGGGAGGCGCCGGGGCGCAGTTGCACGTTTTAAGCTGCAAGCTGCCAGTTGAAGGTTGGGTAGCTGCTTTATAGCCCGTTAATGCGGTCAGCACGGTGACGCCAAACTGACAGCCGCGACAGCTAGCGCTTTTTACTTGTGGCTTGAAGCTTACCGCTTGCCGCTTTGCCCCCGTATACTGGCGCTTTTACGCCTATCGCTGCGCCGGAGCCCCTATGACTTCCCCAACCCAACCCCCTGTCGACGCGGCTGACCTCGTCGATTCGGCCACCGCCGACGGCGTTGAAAAAGCCGAGATCCCGGCGTTCAAGTTCCCCTTCAAACCGGGTGAGCTGGCTGGCGCCAAGAATGCCAGTCAGCCCTGGTACAAAGGCGGCGCCAAGAACGGCCATACCAAGACGCCAGGCATGGCGCCTCCGGGCACTCGCCGCTCCATGGGTAAACGCTAAGATTAAAGCGTTGCGTGCGTTATAGGCAGTTGCCTACATCGCCCGTGGACATTTCTGCTTGTAGGTCCGCGACCGATTCTTGAAAGCTTGCACAGCGTTTGCTTCGTCCCGATGACGCTCATCGGGGCGTGGTGAGTCAGCTTTCCGGAAAAGGACATTCCCGTGGCCCTGATACACCTTTGTGCGGTGCTTGCCCTCTTGCTCTCGACAAGTGTCGTTGCCGCCGACGTTCAACCGCGGCGTGAAATCCGTTTCGCCGTCGCTGCACATTTTCCGCCTTTTCAAAGCCGCAATTCCCAAGGGCAATTGGTGGGGCTGAACATCGAACTGGGCAATGCCCTGTGCGAGCAGCTCAATGTGCGCTGTACCTGGGTTGACCAGATCGTCATGGAAAATTTCCCCGCCCTTGAGGCCAGGCAGTTCGACGCGATCATGGGCATGGCGCCCACCTGCAGTCGACGGCGACGGGTGAGTTTCACCCGTGATCTCTACCCGATCACCACTCGGCTGGTGGCGCGTAAAACCTCGGGCCTGCGCCCTAATCGACGGTCGCTCAGGGGCAAGCGTGTCGGGGTGCTGGTGCGCAGTAATCGGGAAGCCTTTGCCCTGTCGCAGTGGGCGCCGGCAGGGGTAATCATCAGGAGTTTCTGGCTCAACGACCAACTGGTGCAGAGCCTGGTTTCGGGCGATATTGATGCGACCCTTCAAGGCGCCGTGGAGATCCGAGAGGCCCTGCTAGACACGCCCCAGGGCTTGGACTTCAATTTCATGGGGCCGCCTGTGTCATCTGGCCTGCTGGGTAATAGCGTGGCGATTGCGGTGCGAAAAACCGATACCGCGTTGCGTAATGAGCTTAATCACGCGTTTGAGCAACTGATGCACAATGGCGAATACCAACGCATCCTCCAGCCCTATCGCCTCGATGTGTTGCCTGCCCATCCATGAGCGCTATTGTGTGAGTGCAACTCTGTTCCCGAGAGGCGCCTATCTACCTGACACTCCGAGCTCCAAATGTGGGAGCTGGCTTGCCTGCGATGACGGCCTGACAGCCTGCGACTATCTAGCTGACACCCCACAGTTGGATCGAGGGGCGTCAGGGAAATTGTCGTCGAATGGTAGGCCGTCGCGGGAGCAAGCTCCCTCGCCACAGGGTCCAGCGTCGCGCTGAAGTTGAGTAGATACCTACGCCAAAATAAGGCCGTAGTAGCCTAAGCCGCCCTCAACGAGATAAACGCATAATTGGCCGGCACCTCGGTGGCAATGCGCGCCCCGGCATCCAGCACCTGTTCAGCGATGTCCATCCCCGACACATGAAACACCCATTCATTGGCCATTGCCGGCTGTTCAACCGCCTGTTCAATGGCCTGGGCAAACGCCTGCATGTCCGGCAAGTACGCGGTAAACCCGTCGCCCTTGAGTGCGGTCGTGCGAATGCCAAGCAACGCGCACACCGCTTCCTTGGTCTGCACGTCATCACGGTCGGCCTGGCGTGAACGGCGAATCAGTTCGGCCAGTTGCGCATCCATCAACTCACCACCGACGATCAGCGCAGGGCCTTGCTCCCAGGATTCCGGCGGGCAGTCCTTGGCGCTTGGGTTCAGTGGGATATGCGGGTTGATCTCCATCGGGTAGATGCGGCACACCAGCGGGCGCCGTTCGTAGATGCGGCAGCGGTTGTCTTCGTCAAGATTCCGGCAGCGTCCGGCGTTGTAGGCGGCAAAGGTAATTGCCACAAACGCCTCGGTATTGCCGCTGGGCACGATCACTGAACGGCGCTCGGCATGTTCCCGTTGTTGCAGGGGCAGGCCCAGGCCGTTACCCAGAAAGCCTTCCACCAGAACGATGACGTTACCGCCGTCCGCCGCCCAGCTGCGGGCTTCTTCGAGGGTCAGGGGCACATGATGGTCGCTGCAGCATTTACCGCAACCGACGCAGGAAAAGTGTGTGTTCATGGCGGATCTGTCACCAGGCAAGGTCAGAGGGCACGCTTGAGGGGTGACGGGTTTTTACCTCTATCTACCGCTCAGGGGCTCTGGAAGCAAGTTATGCGCCAGTGAGGATCAGCCCTTGGATACGATGTCGCGCAGCACAAATCGCATGCCCGCACTTTCATACAGTTGCCGGGCGCGCAGGTTGCTCTCCAGCACCTTGAGGTCCACATAGGGTTCACCGCGCTGCTTGAATACCTGGAAGCTGTGCAGCAGCAAGGCGCGGCCCAGCCCTTGGCCTTGGGCGCAGGGGTGTACGGCCAGGTTCTTGATAAAGGCGCTGGTCCAGCATTGGGCCACTGCGAGGACACCGTCGTGGTTACTGGCCACCAGACACAGCGTCGGGTCGTACTCGGCATCGGTGACGAACTGCTGGCGCCACTCCTCCAGGTGGCCGACACGGCCGCCGCCCTGGTCCTGGGTCATGCGCAGCACGGCATGGATCGCCGGGGCCAGTTCATCGCGATAATGATCCAGCCGGGTATCCGCTGGCCACTGCGGGGCGGGCAGGCTGCCGGTGAGGTCGCGACGCAGCAGCTGGTAATACTCGCCCAAGGCTTACAGGCCCTTTTGCGCCACGGTTTGTGCGGCGACGACCAGGCATTTGGTCAATTCTGGGGATGAGAATTTGGTGAGTACTGAGTCGGCACCGGCCAGGCGTGCTTTTTCGCTGTTCATCGCGCTGTCCAGGGAGGTGTGCAACAGCACGTAGAGGTCCTTGAAATCCGGGGTTTCGCGCAGGGTGCGGGTGAGGGCGTAGCCGTCCATCTCAGACATCTCGATGTCCGACACCACCACGTTGATCTGTTCAACCGTGCCTTGCAGCTCCAGCAACACGTCGATGGCTTCCTTGGCGCTGCGGGCGGTGTGGCAGGTCAGGCCGAGGTTGCGCAGGGTGTGTACCGATTGCTGCAAAGCCACCTGGCTGTCGTCCACCACCAGGATGCGGGCGTTACCCAGCACTTCGGCTTCTTCCATGGTCAGGTCGGTCGGCGCCGCTTCAATCGGTGCCGGGGCGATGCCATGGATGACTTTCTCGATATCCAGCACCTGCACCAGGCCACCTTCCACTTGGGTAACCCCGGTGATAAACGCCCGATTGCCGCCGGAGCCGTAGGGAGGCGGGCGGATATCGGTGGTCAGGCAATGCACGATCTTGCTCACCGCCTGCACGTGCAGGCCCTGTTTGGAACGGCTGACATCGGTGACGATCAGGCAGCCGCCATCCGGGTCTTGCAAGGGCATTTCACCCAGGGCGCGGCTCAAGTCGATCACCGACAACGAAGCGCCGCGCAAGGTGGCGATGCCTTTGACGTGCGGGTGGGACTCCGGCAGCTTGGTCAACGGCGGGCAGGGGATGATCTCGCTGACTTTCAACAGGTTGATGGCCATCAGCTTGCCGCTGCGCAAGGTAAAGAGCAGAAGCGAGAGTGAGTCTGCGCGGGCTTTGGTGGTGGACATAAAAACCTTCTGTGGATCAGGGATGACGATCTATACACCGTTATCGACCTTGTCCTCGAAAACTGTAGGAGCGAGCTTGCTCGCGAAGAACTTCAAAGCGCCGCGTTAAAACAGATTTTGCGCGTTATCGTTGACGTTTTTCGCGAGCAAGCTCGCTCCTACAGTGGGGTGGGGTGTCAGCCCTTCCAGGCCTGTGGGTTCACCAGATCCTGCGGGCGTTGGCCCAGCAGGGCGCTGCGCAGGTTGTCCACGGCGCGGTTGGCCATGGCTTCGCGGGTTTCACCGGTGGCCGAACCAATATGCGGCAGGGTCACCGCATTGCTCAGCTGGAACAACGGCGATTCAGCCAGCGGTTCCTTTTCGTACACATCCAGCCCGGCACCACGAATGCGCTGGGTTTGCAGGGCTTCGACCAGCGCAGGCTCATCCACCACTGGCCCACGGGAGATATTGATCAGGATCGCGCTGGACTTCATCAACCCCAGCTCCCGGGTGCTGATCAGGTGATGGGTCTTGTCGCTCAACGGCACCACCAGGCAGACGAAATCCGCCTCGGCCAGCAACTGCTCCAGGCTGCGAAACTGCGCGCCCAGTTCCTGCTCCAGCGCGGTCTTGCGGCTATTGCCGCTGTAAAGGATTGGCATATTGAAGCCCAGGCGCCCACGCCGGGCCACGGCCGCGCCGATATTGCCCATACCGACGATGCCCAGGGTCTTGCCGTGCACATCGCAACCAAACAAAGGCGCGCCCACGCTGGCTTTCCATTGGCCGGCCTTGGTCCAGGCATCCAATTCGGCCACGCGGCGGGCGCTGCTCATCAGCAACGCAAAGGCCAGGTCGGCAGTGCTCTCGGTGAGCACATCGGGGGTGTTGGTGAGCAGGATCCCGCGCTCATTGAAGTACGGCACGTCGTAGTTGTCGTAGCCCACCGACACACTGGACACCACTTCCAGCTTGCTCGCGCTTTCAAGCTGCTCGCGGCCCAGCTTGCGACCCACACCGATCAAACCATGGACGTGGGGCAGGGCTTCGTTGAACTGTGCATTGATGTCACCCAGCTTGGGGTTGGGCGCGATCACCTCGAAATCCTGTTGCAGGCGTTCGATCATCGGCGGGGTGATACGGCTGAAGGCCAGGACAGTCTTTTTCATGGCAGAACTCCACTCAACATGTGGGAGCTGGCTTGCCTGCGATGACGGTGTGTCAGCCACTATTGTGTTGGCTGATCCACCGTCATCGC
>NZ_JBXAJM010000030.1:0-62251 GCF_058797315.1 Pseudomonas sp. GW823-FHT02F05 | reverse complement strand
TCGAACTGCGCCAGTACTGAGTCCGCCTCATTCATGTCAAGTTGATCAAACAGCTTAAGCGCCTGCTCACCGGCACGTTGTTTGCGCTGGGCGATCGTCTCCTCGCCTATTTGCTGACGAGTCATAGCCTTGCCTGTCTCGCGCATGCTTTCACGCGCCGCGACGCCAGGTTCGGGGTAACGCTGTTGGGCCTCTGCGCGGACTTTTACCATCTCCGCATACAGTTCGACTTCAGTCATTCTCAGACTGGCGCGGTTGCGTGCTCGGACGATGTAGTCTTCACGCGCTTCCTTGTTGGTGTCCGGAAACAGGCCTTGCAATGTGTCTTCGGTATGACTGGTGTAGGCCCAATCATCGATGCTTTCATCGGCTTTTTTTTTCCGGTGTTCACGGATTCCCTCGCGTACATCCTTGAGCCGCAACGCAACCTGAACACGCCAGTGATTGGTGGCGCCGTCCTGCTCTTCATTCAGCCAGGGCTCCGCCCCTTCGAGCGCCGCATTACGCCAGGCGTTCAGCTCCTGGGTCACACCGATCGCATCACGTAGCACCAGGGCAGCGCCTTGGTCTCGCTCCAGCGCATCCCGCAATGCTACAAGACGGATATGTGATGAGATCAGACGCCCACTGTCCAATGCATCCGATGGACACAGTGGTGGATAGGCCTGTTGACTCAGTGCATTGAGCAGGGCCGGAGAACGTGCGGCCAACTGCGTCGGCGCAGCGTCCTGAGTCGCCGCCGTAGCGGTGATGCCCAACGCTTTATATTCCAGTACCCATTGGGCCAAGGCCTGCGGCTCAAGGCTGAAGGGTTGGTGACGGTTGCCGTTAACCCAGTCCGCAGGGCTGAAGTACTGCATTTTCTCTTCGTTTGAAAATGCCGCCGCGGACTGTTCGTACTCATCCAGCTTGGCTTTGGACAAGGGGTCAGGCGTGTACAGCCAATAGGTGTTGTTGACCTCTTCCGGCTTTTCAATACTGACCGCCGAGGTCGAGGGCGCGTTAGCATCTCGGGAGCAACTGAACGTCAGGCTTGGGGCGGGTGGGTAGAGCGGGGCGAATTGATAGAGCCGCGCATCGTCAGTGACAAAATACGACTGCCAGGTCTTCAGGCCGTTACGCTCGACCAGCACACACAGGTAACTCTTGCGCAGCATCCGCGCACTGAAGCGCACTTGGGGGAAGTCAAACGACTCGCCCAGCGCCACCACCGCGACCTTGTCCAACAACATCGGGCTGTCGCTACAAAAAGCCGAATGCCTCAGCGGGAAAATCAGCAACCCCTGCTTGTTGCAAAAATTGCACTTGCCAGGCCTACACGGCACCATTGAGTTTTGACTCGCGTTGATTATTGGATTGCTCATAGCAAGATCATCCAATGAGTGGCCTGACCGATACTTGGGTAATGCGCCTGTATCCGCACGCACCTGAAGTTTTTCGCCAGGAAAGTGGCCACCTTGGATTTGCTCACTATCGCCCCCTCTAATCCATTCAAAAAAGCTCGCAACTGGCACATTGAAGGGCTGGAGAAACTAGCCTGCATGAGCGTGCTCCATTTCATGTTTGAGACGTAGAAGTTCATCGCCACTCACCGACCCCATCGCCTCCCCAAAGGTAGATCCCACTTTTCGAGCGTCCTCCAGTACCTGACGAATTCGAGAGTGCTGGTCAAAACTGCGATGCAACCAAACTCCGAAAACTGCGTAAGTGGCTTGCTCCACTTGTCCCTTGAAGCCTTGTTCAACCGCGCGCCGGACTAAAAGAGTTATTTGTGTGATCCAGTCAGGCTCATAGGCACAACCCAACGTCCGGAGCATATGAACTGCCGAGTTCACCACTTCAATCTGCTTTAATGCTGACCACTGTTCGGCATTAGCCAGGAACGGTGCTCGACTTATTGGTGCAAGTGAGGGATATACCGTTTGCTGCAGCTGCGCCCCTTCATCCAAATAGATCCACTGCTCGACACCGCTCTCGAGTTGCATCAACTGCGGCTTATCGAAGACAACAGGAAGTTGTGCCATCACTCGAGGATCATAGAACCGCAGTCGGGCCGTACCGCTGCCGTGGAGCAGCTTGAGCTTTGAACTCAGCAGGCTGGCCAACGGCTGGGGGGACAGCGAGGAAGATAGCCATCCAGCCACCTGCCGTAGGCGACAGTCAGAAGTCATCGTTTGCTGTATTGCTAGGTCAACGCTAGCGTCCAACAAATCATCGTGACGCCCTTCTAATCTCACCAGTACCGGTGCTTTTTGAGGTTGCTCAGCAAAGTCGGAATGTTTCAAATACGCCATATTGTCTTGCGCCCGCTCCCGCACAACTTGATCCAATGCATGAGGACGCGCCATATCCAGCAATACGTAGGTGTTGGGGTATGAAGCCACCTTGTTAAACAGCAGGTCCTTGATCCCGCTGATCTCTGTTTCGTTCACAGAGGCCTCCCTTTCCCTAAACAACAGATGCACCCGACATGTCCGCTTCGCTATTTTTGAACTCGCAACCCGTGAACCGCCCTTTGTTCAACACTGCTGGATTAGGAGCACCACTCTTCGGGCCCGTTAAGGCGTGCCGCTGCGCCTTGAACGTCACCGTCCCCGGCGCATGAATCTCAATGTTGCCCCCCACCAGCCGAACGGTCGCGCCCTGCACACTCAACAGCACCTGCTCTTTGCCCTGTACAAGCCCGTTGCCCTGGGTGCTGACCAGGCGAATGTTCTGTTGTGCCGCCATGCGGATCTTGTCGCTCTGCGCTTGCACGCTGACCGCGCCGCTGGCGGCGTGCAGGGCGATGCCGGTGTTCGCAATGGGGCGACTGTCGCCCCCTGCGCCACGGGTAAACAGCATCAGGCCTTGAGCCGCGAGAAAGGCGGTGTGGCCTTGGGCGGTGAAGTTGATGTCCGCGCCGGCGTTGAGTAGGCATTGAGTACCCGTCGCCCAGATCTGGTGCTTGGGGGTCAAACTGAGCACGCCCGCTTGGCCATAGAGCGCGAGCAGCGGCTTGCTCCACGCCGCCACTTGCCCCTCGCCACCGCCAATGCCCGTGCCTGACGCGGTTCCCTGTTGTGTCGCCTTCAGACTTTCCTGGCTGTTCTGCAGGGCTTCACTGGTGGGCAACTGCTTGCCGTCGCTGGCTAGCCCGGCCTTCTGCTGTCTGGCGTTGTCGGCCAATTGATCCACTTGGCCTTGGGCTTTTTCCAGCTCGGCCAACAGACCCTTGGCCTGCATTTGCTGGTCAGCCGGCTCCGTCGTCAGCAATAGCCCGGTACCGGCACGCAATGCACCTTGGGCCTGGGTGTGCAGTTCGACGCCATAGCCTCGGTCAGCCAGGCGTTGGTTGTCTTTGTTCTGTTTGAGGTGCCCTAACGTCAGACCACTGTCTTGATCGGTGGTGTAGAGCTGGACGCGGCTTTGCCCTGGGGTGTCGTCGAACTGCAGGTGTCGATAGCCGCCGCTGCCGGTGGCGCTGGTGGACAGGTCCTGGGTTTTCCAGCCACTGAGTACCCCGGCGTGTTGGTTGCCGGGAAACCACGCCGGTGCGTTGCCGGTACTGCCGGAGGCACCGCCTGCGATCTGGTTATGCGCCGCTTCGGCCTGGCCCCGGCCGTTGTACAGCGAGCCGATGACCACGGGGCGGTCGATCTGCCCTTCGAGGAACTCCACCAGCACCTCCTGCCCGACCCGGGGCACCCAGGCACTCCCCCAATTGCCACCGGCCTGGGTCGCGGCCACGCGCACCCAAGTGCCAACACGGGCGTCTGCCGGCGCATTGTCGGTCGCACGAGGATGGGGGCGATGGCTGGATGAGCGTTCACCGCGCTGCCAGTGGAATTGCACCTTGATGCGTTGGTCGCGATCGGTCATCACGGGGCCTCCGTCGCCGATCACAATGGCGCTCTGCGCACCGTGGACGGTTGGGATGGGATGCAGGCGGCGTCCGTGACCGTCTTGGGTTTGCGGTCGATAAGGGTGACTGGCGGGGATGAGTGTGAAGTGGTTGCAATACACCGCCTCCGGCTGGTCGGGCACAGGCCCCAGCCCTGCCAGTACCGCCGCTTGCAGCTGAGCATCCAGGTTATTGCGGGCCTGATGGTGCACCCGTATGCACAGCATGGGTTCGTCCGCCTGCACGCTGTCGTGGTTACTCAGGCATAGAGTGGCCCCTGGTGCCAAACGTCGCCATGTCCCCAGGCTGTGCACTTGGCGACGCGCAACCTGCTGAGCATTCAGGTGCTGGCGTGCACGCTGCTCACCCTGGGCTGTGTCCGTCCAGGCATAAGGGCCGGCGGTGTCCTGGTCCACACATCCACTGATGCCGGTGTCGCCCTGAGCGTGTCCTGACAACAATGAATTGCTGCGGTAGTCCCAGCTTTGGCGCTGTACCTGCCCCACCATCCAGCGGTGCTCTTCCGCCCATTGCTGAACACTGTCCTCTGCCTCGGTGGCGTCGCTGCGATGAAAGCGCACGGATACCGGCGCATTCGGCGCCAGTTTGCGGTTGCTGTCGGTCAGCACCAAGGTATGACTGCCCAAGTTCGGGGCCTGGGCATCACCCAGATGCTCAAAGTGATAGGCAATGCCCTCCTCCGCCAGCAGCCGCTGCACAAACGCCAGGTCACTTTCCTGGTATTGAGTCGTCAGGCTGCGCTTGCGGTACACGCCCGGATCCTCCAGGGCCCAGCGCCACTGCGGCTGAATCACGCCCTTGCTATAGAAACCGAAAATTTGCTCGAAAATCTCCATCACGGTCAGGTCATGAAAGGCGTAGCTGTCTTGCCGGTGTCGCAACAGGCTCAACCATGGCTCGATCCGTAACTGATAACGGGCCAACCCACCATTGCTGCCGACGCGTGTGCATTGGCTGACATGCCCGTGAAAAGGCCGCAAGTCCGTGCGCGAGTCAGCACACTGCAACTGCACCAACACCGGTGCGCCGACCAGTTGTTCAATGGGCAAACGCCCGTCCGCGGACAAGGCACTCAGTTGCAAGCAGTACCCTTGCTGGTCTAGCGCCTCCCAGCCGTCGAGGTATTCGGCGACCAGCGTGTCTGCGCCCAAGGGGGTGTGCAGTTGCAAAAGGCGCTGCTGTTGCGTCAATGCGGTAGAGAACGTCACAGGTCATCCTTCCCGGCGGTGTTCATTTGATCTGGTAGGTAAAGCCGCGCTTATTAGCGCCGACTTTGATTCGCGACAAGGTCTGCCTATCGGCCATTCGTGCCAGGACGGCGTCGGCGATTTCAGGCAGCAGGCTGCCATTGATGATCTGGTCAACGGCACGGGCGCCGATGTCGACTTCAGTGCAACGCACCAGCAGTGACTCCACCAGCGCATCGTCGTAATGAAACTCGGCCTGGTGATTGGCTTCGACACGGCGACCAACGCGGTCCAGCTTCAAACGGATAATCGCGGCCAGCGAGTCATCATTGATCGGGTAGTAAGGCACAACGTCCATGCGGCCGAGAAAGGCCGGCTTGAAGGTCTTGTATAGCGTGGGGCGGATCAGCTCCGACAACTGTTTGACACCCGGCAGTTCATCGGGCGTTTTGTTGAGGCACGCCTGCATGATCAACGACGAGGCGGTATTGCTGGTAAGGATGATCAATGTGTTACGAAAGTCGATTTCACGCCCTTCGGCGTCGTCCAGCACACCTTTATCAAACACTTGGTAGAACAGCTCCAACACATCCGGATGGGCCTTTTCCACTTCATCCAGCAGCACCACGCTGTAGGGCGCGCGCCGCACGGCTTCAGTCAATTGCCCGCCTTCGCCGTAACCGACATAGCCAGGGGGCGAGCCTTTGAGGCCTGAGACGCTGTGGGCTTCCTGGTATTCGCTCATGTTGAAGGTGATCAGCTTGCGCTCACCGCCGTACAACGCATCGGCCAGAGCCAGGGCGGTTTCCGTCTTGCCAACGCCGGAAGGTCCGACGAACAGAAATACGCCCTTGGGCTTGTCCGGGTCCTCAAGATAAGCGCGGGCAGTGCGCACTCGCTGTGCGATAGAGGCCAAGGCATGGGGCTGACCGATGACCCGGGCCTGCAGCACATCACCCAAGGTGCGAACCGTACGAATTTCATCTTTGACCATTTTTCCCAAGGGTATGCCAGTCCACGCGGACACCACTTGGGCAATGACATTGGCGTCAACTTGCAACGGCAGTAAGGGGGTATCCCCTTGCACCTTGGCCAAGGCGTCCATCGCTCGGGCTAATTCCAAGCGCTGCGGTGGCATGGGAGCTTTTTTACGCGCTGCCGTCAACGCATTGGCCGACGGCATTCCCTCCTCCAACTCGCCACGCAGTTGCGCAATACGTTGGACCAACACTGACTCTTGCTGCCACAGCGTAGTGGCCTCATCTAACTGTTGAGTCAGTGTCGCGGAGTGGGCTTGCAGTTCGTTCAAGTGTTTTTCGTGCTGACCGCCACTGGCGAGTTCTCGGCTCAATGCCTGCCGCTGGACCTCCAGTTGCTCTAGCTGTTTTTGAAGGTCAGCAATCATTGCGGGCCGAACACCTTGGCTCAAGGCAACTCGTGAACAGGCCGTGTCCAACACGCTGACGGCCTTGTCCGGCAGTTGCCGGGCGCTGATATAGCGGTGCGACAAGCGCACTGCCTCAGTGACCGCCTCATCCAGCACGCGGACGTTGAAGTGTTGCTCCATCAGGGGCACCAACGCCCGTAACATAGCCGCTGCTACCGACTCGGACGGCTCATCGACCTTGACCATCTGGAAACGACGGGTCAGAGCGGCGTCTTTTTCAAAGTATTTTTTGTACTCAGACCACGTGGTAGCCGCCAAGGTACGCAGCTCACCTCGCGCCAGGGCCGGCTTGAGCAAGTTGGCGGCATCGTTCTGCCCGGCGGTGCCGCCGGCGCCGATCAGCGTGTGGGCTTCATCGATAAACAGAATGATGGGGATCGGGTGCTTTTTTACTTCCTCAATCACGTTCTTCAGGCGCAGCTCAAACTCGCCTTTCACGCTGGCGCCAGCCTGTAACAAGCCCATGTCCAAGGCCAACAACTCAACACCCACCAATGCGCTGGGCACATCCTCGGAGACGATGGCGTGCGCCAATCCTTCGGCAACCGCCGTTTTGCCGACGCCAGCTTCACCGGTGAGGATCGGGTTGTTTTGCCGGCGGCGCATGAGGATGTCGATCACCTGGCGAATTTCCATCTCGCGCCCGATCACCGGATCCAGATGGCCGTCACGGGCGCGCTGCGTCAGGCTGGTAGTGAACTGATCCAGAGCGGGTGTTTTTACCTGTACAGTGACACCTTCATCGGCACCGGGTATGCAGGCCACATCGCTGACGTGATCCAACTCCTGAGAGCCTTCTGTGAAGCGGTCAAAATGAGCCTTGAGGTCCTCTGGCGACAACTTCGCCAGAATGGTAGAGCTGCGGGTCGCCCTTTGCGCCAAGGCCGGTTGGGTCAGCAATGCCAACAGCAGATGACCGCTGCGAATAGCGCCGTCCTGTGCCTCAAGAGAAGCAATCAGCCATGCACTCTCCAGCCATACCGGCAGTTGTGTCGAGAACACTGGGGTGCGCGTACTGCCGTCGCGTAACGTGTCCAACTCCTTGCTGAGTTCCGATTCCAGTGTCTCCTGGCTCAAGCCACTGCGCTTCATGATGACTGAGACGTCACTGTGGCGCTGCTCCAGCAAGGCCAACAGCAGGTGTTCAACCTCCACCTCAAAATGCCCACGCGCCCGGCAACGGCTGACGGCCTGTTCGGCGGCTTGACGGCACGTGGAGTTCAGTTTGGAGATCAGTGTTTTCAGTGAAGTGCTCATCCTGCGTCCTTGAGAAAAGTCGTGGTCAAACCGCCAGCGTTGATCCAGGGGTTAATGCAATGTGGTGATGCGGTAACGGACGTCGGTCCGATTCATGGATTGGTGCTCGGTAACCAGAAAAGCATCCCAGCCCAGTCGCCTGCTGCCCGATGGCGACAGGGCTACCCCACCCACCTGGTCAGCCTGCAATATCAGGCGAACCTCAAACTCCAGGCTGCTGCCCGCCATCAACGTCAGCCATGTTGCCAGCGCCTTCGCGCCGTTCGCACCGGGCAAAAAGTCATCAAACGTTTCGCGCAGCAGCGGCCCGATCCATAAGCGCACGCGTAAATCACGCTGCCAGACCCGGCCACCGACCAACGCATTACGCCCCAACGTCAAGCCAGGGGCGCCGAGGTGGGAACGCTGACTCACCGGCACCGAATGCCAGCCGCCGACAAACTGTTCGATTAGTACAGGCACCTGAAAATATTCGCTGAGCACGCGCTGTAAATAAGCCGCCGACAACGGACGATGACCTATGGCACCGCTGTAGAACCCGAACGCCTGGTCGCAGACACCGCCCGACGCCGGATCATTGGAAAGGGAGCGTTGAGTCAACCCGGACAGCGCTTGGGTCAGCGGCAAAAAACGCCCCTGACGGTCCAATTCGTATTGCAAGGCGAGCCGATACTTCTTCCAGGCGCCGTAGAACAACGCCGTGGCGCGATTGCTGAAGATGTCCAGAAACGCTCGCGCTGCCCGATCACGATGGACGGCCTCCCGCTCCCCCAGGCGTTCGGTGTAGGACAACGGTAAAGCCCCCTGCCCGCCCAACAAGCCAAAGAACGCCGGCGTGAGTGACACCGAATCCAGATGACCCTGAAAATACGCCTGCCAACGCTCCACCCGTTCCAGCCCCTGCTCGGGGAGATCCGCCAACATCTCCATCCGTTCAATTTCACTGGCGGGAAACCCCAAGGTCAGGGTGTTATGAAATTGCAGACGCTTACCCACTACCTCGCCGGGGCGCTCACCCTGGCCAATAAACAGATGTTCCAACACCCGAACCGCCTGGAAAAACTCATAGCGGTAAGGGTGTTCGACCATCTGCGCAATCACACCAGTATCGAGTCGCCGCTTCGGGGTTGGCATCGAAGGACCTCCTCACCGCTGTGTTTGGATATCAGCACCAACTGCGTGAAGCTATTGGCGTGGACGTAAAGCCCAAAGAAGTGATCTACCACCTGGGCAAAGATATGCAGGCCGATACCGACAAAGCTCTCCTCATCAATCACCAGGCGTATTTCAGTGCCCCGCGCCACGCTGGCGAAGTATTTGCCTGGCAACCAGGCGGTAGCCGGGCGATGGCTCAACTCGTGAATACCTTCGATTTGCCGGGCCGTCGTGGCTGAGCGTTGCAAGTCGTACAGTTTGAGCATCTCGCGCAAGGCGGCGGCTCCGCCCTCAACCAGCGACAAGTGATTGAGCGACAGATGGGAAATCAAGCGCCATTGCGCTCCGCGATCACAAGCAAAACGCACCGCCGCTGTTGGCTTTCGCAACAACGAAATACGCTGCGCTAGGGATCCACCGGGCATTCGTAGATCGCCACTCGGCACGCCGTAAGCAAGTTGCTCAGGGAGGTTACGGTTACTGCACGTGAGCTCCAGGCTTAACGACGAACTGCCTGGTGAGATGGGGTCCATGTCGGGATCGACGATGGTCAATTGCAGTTCATGGCCAGGGCTTTTACGCGCGAGATCTTCATCACGGTGCGCTACCCAATAGAGGGCATTGCGCTCCAGACATTCGCCATGGTGCAAGGAATAAAAGGGCCGAATTTCGCTAACTGAATTACCACCCGCTGTTTCGGTGGCACGCGTCACCGATTCGATGGCATGCACCTCAAACGCAGAGGCCGCTTGCTGATCGCCAACTACGTTGTATGAAACGGCCTGGTGCGACACCAATATTGGTCGCGCGCGCTGTCGAAACAGGTTTACCACTGGCGTGCAGTGCAAGCGTATGTTGGCTGCCGACAGCCCCTCCAGCAAGCGCGAAGCGGTCGAACCTGGGAGCACGTCGCCGAGCAATAAATGCAACGTGAAGCGCCGGCCTTGGGCGCCGTTCAAATCACAATCAAAGAAGCCAAATTTCTCTGGAAATGCGAAAAACTCCGTGAGCAACCGATAGGCCGGATGCGCACGCGCCGGCCAGTCAATCAGCGCCTCGTGCTCGGCAAAACCGACACTCTTCATCGGTGACGCGGGGAGTGCCTGCCATTGCCCGCTATCACCCGATTCCAGATAGGCCTTCACGACATTCAGCGCCAGCACATCCCGCAACACCGCGCAAAACGAAGGCTCACCGTCGATAAACAAACGAACATGGTCCAGCCCCAGTGCTTGGATGCAGGCATGCGAAGACAGAAGTTCGAAGGTTATCGAGAGCTGAGCGCTGGCCTGGAGCGGCAACTGCACAGCACGGGGCGCCTGAACCAAGGGACTGAAGCGCGCCGAAGCGATCCGCAAGGGGGCCAAAATCACGTTGTAGACCGTGCGAAACCGGCACTCGACCCCGCGTACAGGGCGGGAAAGCAGCTCAGTGCCGCGCGGCAATGTCACGCATTCGGACAATGTCCCTGCACCACTCCCCAGGTCGAACTCGGTAATCGAGCAAGCCGGGAACGGGCGTAAGTAGTGGGGGTACAGCACTTGCAACAATGCTTCGGTAAATTCTGGGTAATCGTCCTCGATCTTTTTCGAGATGCGTGCGCCCATCAGTGCGAACGACTGAATCATGCGCTCAACATGGGGATCTTCACTGACATCTCCGGCCAGCAGCAACCGCCCGGCGATTTTCGGATAGCGCTCAGAAAATTGGCGAGAGTAACTGCGCAAAAAAGCAAGTTCGCGCTCGTAAAACGGCAGAAGGTCGTCCATGGACATTTATTCACTCACCGCCAGGCGTCGGGTTTTACTGACGCGATACTGCAACGTACTGGGCTGCAGCAATGCATCGAAGCTGACTGGTTCGCGTGCGGGATGAACAATGAGCATGGCACTGATCGAGAAGCGTAAGCCGCCTGCCGAACGTCGGTGTTGATCCAGCGATACCCGAATGTCCTTCAAGCGCGTCTCATGCAGAGAGATGGTTTTTTCCAACGCCGTGCAGATAAAGGCACGGTCCACGGAACTGGCCAAACTGCGGCTTGAGACATCACGCAAGCCATAGGTCATCAGTGACATCTGGCAATGTGGGAACGCCTTTAAAACGTCCTCCTCAATGACCAGGCGACTGTTGAGCAAGGCCTCGACATCCAGCGCAACGGACTCCTTGAACTGCTCCAGCGTGTGCCGGGTAAATTTGCCCTGGGCAACGCTATGCGGCGCCTCATCGAAGAGCTTTTCCAGCAGGCTAAGTTCGTATCCTTTCACGCAGAAGTCGTCCTTTGACTCGGGAAATATTCACCCAAAGCCATACAGAAAATGTTCAGAAAAATAGTTCGAGGCCATGACCACGTCATGGCCCGACTTAACGCATCAATCAGACCGCGAACGACTTGTCGTTCTTGGTCAAACTCCAAGCGCCTTGAGTGTTGCCCTGCTGGCCGCCACCACTGGCTTTCTGGGTGTAACGCCATTGCACGGCGGCGTACTTCAACTTGAAGGTTTCCATAGGCTCCTGGCCCGCCACAACTTTGGGCGCGATGCTGGCTACCACGGCGTTTTTCAGATCGATCGCCAAGTACTTCACTCGTTGACCTTCACCGTCGCGCTTAAAGAACTCAATGGTGATTTCTTTGAAGGTGGTACCACTCGACGCTGCCTCATACAGCTGCGGACTGGTGACATCCATCGTCTTGGTGAACTCCATTGCATCGTGTTCGCAACGTTCGGCGGTGTTGCCACCGGTTGCAGACGCCGTTGACGATTTTGGCTGGCGGATTTCATGCACCCAGGAATCGATTTCCAACCAATCCGCGTGGTCCTTATCCAGGGACTCACCCTTCACATCCGGCTGTCCAATTTTGAGGTAGATGTCTTTCATTTACTTCGTCCTTTTTTAGGGAGGGTTGGTGTAGCAATCACTCTATGCCTTAACGCCCGCGGGCAGCTCAGCGACCAGGCGCAGAGACACCGACAGTTCGTCAAGTTGGTAATGGGGACGCAGGAACGCCACGGCGCGGAATACGCCAGGACGACCGGGCACTTCGGAGACCTGAATAGACGCTTCACGCAAGGGATATTGGGCTTTGGCCTCTTGGCTCGCGTTGTCATTGAGCAGCACGTATTGGCTGATCCAGGTGTTCAGAAAGGTTGAAACGCTGGACACCGATGCAAAGCTACCAATCTTGTCGCGCATCATCGACTTGAGGTAGTGAGCAATCCGCGACACGGCGAAGATGTACTGCAGTTGCGAGGACAGCAGCGCGTTGGCGTTTGCCGCGTCTGTGTTGTACTTACGCGGCTTTTGCAATGACTGCGCGCCAAAAAAAGCCGCGTAATCGGTGTTCTTGCAATGCACCAGGGAAATAAAGCCCAGATCGCTGAGTTCTTTTTCACGACGGTCAGTGATGGCCACTTCAGTCGGGCACTTGAGCGCCACTTCACCATCATCGGTGTTGAAGGTATGAGTCGGCAGCCCTTCCACCAGACCACCACCCTCAACACCTCGAATAGCGGCACACCATCCGAAGTTCTCAAACGCTTGCGTAAGACGCACCCCATGGGTATAAGCAGCGTTACACCATAGGTATCGGGAGTGGTCGCGACCGTCTACATCCTCAACGAACGGGAAGCTGTCAATGGTGATACCATCAATAGGGTTGTACGGTAGGCGCCCCAGGAAGCGCGGCAACGCCAAGCCCACATAGCGCGCATCTTCAGAGTCGCGCAAGGATTTCCACTTGGCGTATTCAACCGTATCAAACACCTTGGCCATATCGCGCGGGCGGCCCAGGTCGGCAAAGCTCTCCAGGCCAAGCAGTTCAGGCGCAGGCGCCGTTATGAATGGCGCGTGGGCGGCAGCCGCGACATGGGACATTTGCTCAAGGAAGTACAGGTCTTCTGGCTGACGGGTGATCGCATAGTCACCAATCAATGCACCAAACGGTGCACCACCAAAGGTGCCAAACTCTTCCTCGTAGATCTTCTTGAACAGTGAGCTTTGGTCGAACTCCAATGCAGCTTTGAAGTCGCGCATCAGCTCTTTTTTCGATGCGTTGAAGACCTTGATTTTGATCATGGCCCCGGTAGTCGACTCAGTCACCAAATGGTGCAAGCCGCGCCAGCTGGATTCGAGCTTCTGAAATTCTGCGGCATGCATGACCAGCGAAAGCTGTTCCGAGAGCATCCGATCCAGCTCGGCAATACGGGCATCGAGGCTACGGGCAAGGTTCTCCGACACTACAACAGTCCCCTGCATGACCTCAGCTACCAACTCGGCGATCAGGTCACGTGCACGGAGGTGCTCCGATTCGGACTTGGCGATCTTGCTTTGCTCAACGACCTGATCAAGCAGGCTCGCCCCTTCATTCAGCAGTGGGGCACTCACATCACTGGACGCTTTTGCGCTGTTCATGCGTCCCCCTGGGATTCACGACGAATCGTGGCCATTTGCTCGGTGTTTTTCAGTACATCGCCGAGCACATCCTCAAGGGTCTCGTTGGTCGAGATTTTGTTGCGCATATCCGCCAGCTTGCTGCGCGCCTCATGCAACTTATGCAGGGCGGGCACCTGGAGAATAAGAGCCTCTGGTCCGAAGTCTTCCAGTGACTGAAAGTTCAAAGTCACACCAAACTCACCTTCCCCCGTCAGCGCATTGGCCACCCGATAGGTCGCCCGCGGTGCCATCGCCGCCATGACCTCGTCAAAATTATCCCGATCAAGCGAAACAAACTTGCGATCCTTGGGACGGGCCAGAGGTGTTTCCGGACTGCCGGAAAAATCCCCGAGCACACCGACCACAAAGGGCAACTCCTTTTGCTCGATGGCATCGCCGATCTCAACGTCGTAGGTCAGTTGGATCCTTGGCGCCCGCACTTTTTGCAGGCGCTTTTGCACGCTTTCCTTTTTAGCCATAGCAGGCACTGCCTCAATCAAATACTTACTTAAGGAGTCACGTTCAATTCATGCCCGGCAGGCTGGAGAACGGATTGGAGTTCGACGGCGCTGGCGCAGCCTTCGCGGGTGCCGCCGCCGACTTGCGTGCCGCAGCCTTGGCTTTGGGCAGCAATGCCTTGGCGCCCAAGGTTTCGCGCAACCTCGTCGCGAGCTTTTGTGCCTCTTGGTGCACAGGGCCGTTTACGTCTTTCTCATCACGCAGCCTTCCCAACGACTGCACCGCTACGCGCAAGCCCGACACAGTCAGGATGGCGTCTGCTCGTGCGTTCGCCGCATCGCGCTGCAGAACCTCCTGTGAGGCCAGAATCGCAGCGCCATAATTTTCAGCCTCAAACTCCAGCTCAGCCTGGCGCAACCAAGGCTCTTTGCGCGTAGGCTCCATGGCGGCCGCCTCCGACAGCAACTTCCTACCCGCCTCAAAGTTTCGCGCTTGAATGCGCTCATCCGCTTTAAACATCAAGTGTTCAAATGTCGGTACGGAGTCTTGTGCAGATTGCATTGCACAGCCTGCCAACAATAAAAAAACTGCCACAATAAGAATCGCACGCACAGCTATCCCTCCAGGATGAACTTCTTAGTCCTATGCTTATCACTTCATTTATTCTCTTGCCGCCGGACGAATCATTAACCGGCGCCCGTAAGAGCTCAAACCGTATAACAACAAAAAAGCGCTTGCAAACAAATTCGTACGATTTTTTACGGAACCTTTATAAAGTGAAATTTCCCACAAAGTAAGAAAAAACATCTTACAAAATGAATCGTAAACGCCCACTTGAAAGAAGTTAAAACAGACAAAACCACCCGTAATGCTTGACCAAAACGGGCAAAACTCTCAAATTGCGCTTAACTCGACTGCAACCAAGACTTAAATAGGAATTTTCCTGTGCAATGCGAATGACCCATCTGCTACGTGCGCATACAGGGAAGCTTTTATGAACGGCGACATCCCAACCAACTAGTTACACCGTACCGCCGCCCCAACTTTCTTAGTTTCAAGAGCCACTTAACTAATGAAAACTCTAAGAAAATGTAAAATCCGCTTCAGCGTCTCTCGCACAAAAGTTAGGAGGATCGCCGACATCCTATGCCTAATAGGGGCCCTTCTATTAACGGGATGCTCAAGTAACGAACAACAAGTAGAGCAGACGCCCTTGGTCCCTCTGCGCATTCATGCGGCCGCTAATCTCAATCAAGGCACTCATAAAAAACCGCTGGCCCAAGTCATCAAGATCTATCACTTGCGTGCCACAGAGCGCTTTGAACAGACGCCCTTCGACAGCTTCCTGGACGACACTCAGGAGCTCAGAGCCCTGGGTTCAGACCTCGTCAACTCGCGAGAAATGTTGTTACAGCCCGAGCAGCATTACGAACTCAACGAGAAGTTGGAAAACGGTGCCGCCTACATCGGCATCGTGGCGTTTTTCCGCGAGCCCGCCGAGCGGCGTTGGCGCTTTGCGTACGACGCCAACGCTTCGGCACCCACCGGCATCACCGTGGGCGTTCATGCCTGCGCGCTGACCTCCACGCAAGGAGCGCTGATCAACACCACGGGCGCCACCGAAACCCTGGCCACCGTCAGATGCCCGAGTCACCAATGAGCGTGAGACCCCCATCCGCAGCGCCCTGCAAGGAGCTCCTCCATTGAGTCATAACGCCAAAATCCTGTGGGGCGAAGGACTATTCCTGCGCCCGCAGCTCTTTCAGCAACAAGATCGCTATCACGAGGCAAGGTTGAGCCAGATGAGTCAGTTGTTGCAGCCTTATGCCTGGGGGATTCAACAGCTGACACTCGACAAGGGGAGCCTGGCGCAAGGCACTTTGCGCGTGCTGGAAGTGTCCGCCGTGTTCCCAGGGGGCGAACTGTATTGCGCGCCGGAAGGCGCCACACTGCCAACGGCGCTCACGCTTCAGGACTTACCCCTGGGAGTGTCTGAGATCATCGTTTACCTGGCCTTGCCCCGCCTGAACCCCTACGGACGCAACCTTGCCGTCAGCGACCTGGCCACAAGCGCTGGTCGTTATGCCCAGAACAACGAGCAGACTCCGGATCTGTTCACTGATTCGGAAGAAAGCGAAATCGCTTTCCTTGCTCCCGCCGTTCGCTTGCTGACGGAAGACCAGGCACAGGACGCGTTTGAAGTTATTCCTATGGTCCGCGTGAAACGCAGCAGTAATGGCGGGTTTGAGGTGGACGACCAGTACATGCCCCCCTCCGTCAATTTGGCCGCCATGCCCGGCTTGCAGATCAAGTTACGACAGTTGCTTGAAGCCCTTGATGCCAAGGCCCAGGTCATGCAGGAAACCCACCGCGAGCCCTCGCAGAATATCGTTGAATTTCGCGCGGGAGATATCGCCTCATTCTGGTTGCTGCACACCAGCAATACGGCATGCGCCAGCCTTTCTCACCTGTTCAAGCACCCTGGCCTGCATCCCGAACGCGTGCATCAGGAACTGCTGCGCCTGGCCGGCGCCCTGCTGACATTTTCTAAAACC
This sequence comes from Pseudomonas sp. GW823-FHT02F05, assembly GCF_058797315.1. Lineage (NCBI taxonomy): Bacteria > Pseudomonadati > Pseudomonadota > Gammaproteobacteria > Pseudomonadales > Pseudomonadaceae > Pseudomonas > Pseudomonas sp. GW823-FHT02F05. Next base: position 45,856 of record NZ_JBXAJM010000030.1, on the reverse strand, counting down.
TATCGCCTGGCTGATTTACCGCCTTACGACCATAGTCACCCGGCACCCGGCTTCAACACCCTGTTCGCCGTGATTCACAGCTTGGTGGACACCGTGATTTCCGCGCGTTACTTCAGCATTGCGCTCACCCAAGTGAAACCGGCGTATCACCAAGGCCGCCTGGACAACGAGCGAATTGACGGCAACAGCACTCTCTACCTAGGCGTCAGCGCTGAAAAGGCTGGCGTAGAACTCGCTGAAATCGTGCCGCGCACGGTAAAAATTGGCTCGCCGGATACGGTTGAAAAGCTCGTCACCTCCTCCATGCCCGGTGTGACCTTGACCTACACCCCCGTGCCTCCGTCGGCGATCCCTGTGCGGCCGGGCATGCTGTATTTCGCCCTTGAGCCCCGTGGGGCTCTGTACGAACACATGCTGAAAAGCCAGACCGTCACGGTGTACATCCCCAACGGCCTCAGCGAATTGAAACTTGAACTGCTAGCCCTGCTGCCATGACCTATACCAACGCACCTCACATGCTTGCCCCGACAGAACCCTCTAGTAGCTACGCAAGCAACTCGCCCCAGCGCCTGATCGACCTGATGTCCGACGGCTTCTATCTGCTGCTGTTGATTCAACGCCGTCAAGTGCCTGAACACCAGCAAGCGTTCAGCGCAGCAATCAAGCACTTCTTTACCCGAATGGAGAGTGCTGCGACGGCAGCAAGTATCGCAAACGAAGACATCCACGCGGCCAAATACGCGTTCTGCGCAACGATTGACGAGCTGATTCTCTCCGCTTCCGACTGCCCGTTCCGTGACCAGTGGGAGCTCAACCCGATGCAGCTTTCGATGTTCGGTGACCAGTTAGCGGGAGACAAATTCTTCAACTACCTGGAGGACCTGCGCAGTAAGGGTGCGGTTCGCTTGCAGTCACTGGAGGTCTATCACTTGTGCCTGCTGCTGGGCTTCCAAGGCAAATATCGCCTGGAAGGATCGGAACAGCTGAGCTATCTAACGGCACGGTTGGGTGACGAATTGGCGTTTCTCAAAGGCAAACGTACCGCCTTCGCTCCCCGCTGGGCCTCGCCTGATCGTGTCGTGCACCTCCTGCGTCGACAGGTTCCGTTGTGGACACCCGCCTTAGTATTGGGGGCTGTTGGGGCAATCAGCTTTACCGCCTTCAGCATGACGCTTTCAACCGAAACGCAGCAACACATGGCCTTGCTCGACAACGTGATCCAGCTCCCCACACGCACGGCCAGCCTGACCATCACCCTACCCTGAAGGAGCTACACATGCGCTCACCGGCTGACATGGATGCCACCGACTGGTCTTCATTGCTCTCGCAGCATAACCGGCTTCTGCAGGTGCAAACGGTTCTGCCCGATGCCTTGGTGGTGGAGCGCTGGGAAGGCCTCGAAGCCATAAACGAAGAACTTGCCTTCACCCTCGACTGTATCAGCCCCTGCGCCGTGCTGGACCTAGCGCGGTTACCGGGCACGGTATTGTGTCTGCAACTCGCGCAGCTCGATGGTCAGCCGCGCAGTTGGCAAGGCACCGTGATCAGTGCAGAGCAACACGACAGCGACGGTGGTATCGCACACTATCGACTGCACATCGGGACTTGGCTGAGCCTACTCAAGCCGCGCCGCAACACACGGATCTTCCAGGACCTGGATGCCCTGGAGATCGTGACGCGCATTTTTGCCGACTACCCACAAGCGCAGTGGGAGGCGCGCGTGACGCAACTGCTGCCAAGACGTGCGTTATGCACGCAATACCGTGAGACGGACTATGAGTTTGTCTGCCGGCTATTGTCCGAAGAAGGTTTGAGTTTCTACTTTGAACACGCAGCCAACGCGAAGAAGAGCGCCAGGCTGGTGATTATCGACCGCGACTACCCATGGCCGGACGGGGGAACCTTGAGCTTTTCCCGCGAAGACACGCCGCAAGCGGATGACGGTATTCGTCGGCTGAGCGAGCAGCGTCAGATCTCCAGTGATACCGCGACCACCTGCGCCTGGAACCCGGAACAACTGCTGGGGTTGAGCGGGTCCGCGGACGACGCCATCAGCGAAGGGCCCGTGGTGCCTGAACTGGAGGTGTATGAGGCAATTGCCTGCGCCATTTTTCATGCGCAGAACGAGGCACACCTGGCCGCTACCCATCTGTTAAGTGCGCGCCGTCTAAGCTGCCACGGCTACGAAGGAGACAGCGCAACACGGCCGCTGCAACTGGGTGTTCGCTACACCTTGGACCATCATCCGCAGTTGGGTGCCCTGCCCTTGGTTTGCCGGCAGATCCGACACGTCGCAACCAATAACCTCGGCCTGCCGCTTGCGCACCGAGCGGGGCAACCGGAACTGGAACAAGGTCTCTACAACAACCACTTCCTCGCGGCTGCACCCACTGTCCCGATCGTGCCAGACCGACTCCCGCGTCCCCAGGCCCCCGGTGTACAAACAGCCACCGTCGTCGGCGTACCAAAACACACCCTCACCAGCAACCGTGATCACCAGGTGCGGGTACAGTTTTTTTGGCAACGCGGTGAAAGCCCCCTGCCCGGCGGCCTGCAAGACAACGCACATGCGCCCGGTAATGAAACATCGGGGACTTGGGTCCGTGTCGCCGAAGCCCTGGCCGGGGCGAACTTTGGTCAGCACTTCACACCGCGTATCGGCAGTGAAGTGCTGATCAGCTATACGCATGCCGATATTGACCAACCGGTGGTCATTGCACAGGTGTACAACGGCGACGCCACGGCCCCCTTCAGCGCCGGAATCGACGCCGCCGCCAACCACCCCGGCACCATCAGTGGAGTAGAGACCGTCGCCTTGGATGGCCAGCCCGCCAGCCATTGGCAACTGGATGACGCCCAAGGCCAACTGCGTCAGCAGCTAGGGAATGAAACCGCACGCAGCTCGCTCACCCTGGGGTACGCCATTGCCAGTGAAGGCAGCAAGCGCAGTATTTATCAGGGGCTGGGCTTCCATCAGACCACCCAAGGATGGGGGCAGGTTCGAGCGGCTGAAGGCCTGCTCCTGTCCGCCAGCCTTCAGACTGGCGCAAAGGCCACTCAGATGCAGATGAGCGATGCGCTCGACCAACTCTACGGCGCCGTGAACACCGCCGAACGGTTGAGCCAGGCCGCGCAGCAAGCTCAGCCAGGCATCATGGCAACCCACGCCGGGCCACAAGCCTTAGCCGATGAGTTGAACCCGCGCAAAGGCGCGCAGTATCCCGCCCAGGTCAATGGCCAAAGCACCACTCAGCGCGACAACGGACAATCCGTGGAGCGCTTCAGCGCGCCGCATATGGTGCTGGAAACCCCGGATCATTTGACGAGCGCCACACCCGCCAGTAGTGCCGTGTACGCAGGGCAACAGATACAGGTGACCAGCCAACAGGAGCTGCACCTGAGCGCCGCTCACTCCGTCACCGGCGTCAGTGGTGGCAACCTGCAGTGGTACACCGCTAAAGGTGGCGCTAAGGTCGTGGCGCAAACAGGTGCGATCAGCCTGCAGGCGCACACTGACCGGATGGAGGTGTTGGCCGATCAAGCGGCAACCTTCACCGCCAGCGCAGGCAGGATCGACCTGATCGCCAAGACCCGAATCGTCCTGCAAGCCGGGTCGGCGAGTATTACGTTGCAAGGTGGCGATATCACCTTTGCCTGTCCGGGACAGTTCAGTGTCAAGGGTAGTGAGCATCCGTTGCTGGGCGGCGCCAAACACACCCTCAACCTCGACGTCATGTCACAGAGCGAAGGCGCCACCGAACTTGCCTTCATTCTGAAAGATGCTGCCGGCGCCCCCTTACCCGAAATCGATCAAATCCTTGATATCCGCGCGGGGGACCTTCGCAGTCGAGCGATCAGCGATGCCACGGCTCAAACCCGTCGACACTTTGCCGCGCAGCCAGAGCCCGCCCAGGTGCATATGAGCTACCCGCAAATTAAGGTCGAAGACGATTCCTTTTGAGCAACAAGCACGGAGATAGGCGATGACCGCATCCCGGATTGTCGACACGCAAGAAGGCGTTAGCTACGTCAAAGGTCGGTCCCTGAAACAGGCGCATACCCGCGCGGAGCCCGGTGCGACCGAAGATGCCGTAGTGACCTGCTGCGATTTATGGTCCAGCGTCCAAGCGGACAGCATTAAATTGCTCGCAGAAAACAATGTCCTGATACCCAAGGCCTTAAGGCGTGCCAAACGAACCGCCGGGAATTACGCGCAACTTTTTCTAAACGATGAAGGCACTGAATTCCAAGGACGCTTTTATTGGGCCGGGCTAGCCGCATTTGCCGCCAAGCAAGTGGTGGACGGCATTGAGTTTGCCGAAAGTAAATTCGATTCCGTGGTCGGACAAGCCCGCCTCATGTCGCGTATTACTTACTACTATTTGCTTAAGGGTAATTTTTGGGTGTTTTTAGAAGTCACGCCGTGGATGCTTTATTGGCGGAAACTTGGGCGTGACGTGTTTTTCCGCGACGTGGATTGCCGCAATATTGCCACGTATGACCCGGTGATCGCCGAGAAGATGCGATTGATGCCCTGGGCTTTAGGGGAGAACACCTCCTTGCGCAGGAATCTTGAAAAGAATATGTATGTATTCGATATAAGAAAGCTGAATTGGGAGATGAATCTGACTGACGGTAAAGGTGCGCTGATTGAAATGAAGCAGTGTAAAGCGACGGAGGACCTGAAAAATGGATTCCGCCAGATCAGAGCGTATGAAACGACTCACGACTCAGCACTCAAAGAAGATCTAGCCTTTAGTAGTGCCGAATTTTTCCTGGCACACGAACAAAACCATCACTTACAAGCGGTCGTTTATGATCATGCCGAATTCAAATTCGCTATCGACAACAACGATTTAGGGCGACAGCTATTTAACTTGCTCGGCGCCAAGGATCCTTCACTGGTATTCAACGCAGCACCGATGATTACCCGGGAGATTGAAGTACGAGAGCTAGAAAAATTCGGCCTCACCGGAAACGACACCACTATCACTATGGAACTTAAAGACGGCAAGCTTTACAGCGCAAAGGAACGCATGAAATACGTTCAAGAAATACTCGACCAATATCATAAATTAATGACGCAGGGTCGTGATTTTGATGGCCAGTTCCGACTGTACATGATGAAGCAAATGAACGTGATTGCAGCATGGAAGGAAGCCTAATAATGCTCCGCAGCACTATTTTTTGGACATCTGGAATAGGCCTACTGCTAATACTGACAATACTCGCACGCCTTTTTATCGTTTACATACCTTCGAACTCCGCCCCTACAGCTGACAGGAAATCTTTAATGAAAACGCCGATATTGGAGTTCGCTTTGGGAGAAAAAGGCAATGACATTATTAATCGCGCTGAATTCCCCATTTCAAGCTCTGGCGTAAGCAGTGTGCTCTTCTATCGCACCAGCAATGTTCGATACCAACTTAAACACACCAAACTAGGATTGCTTTTCCCTCCCGCCTATACCGTGCTTTTCTATGACAATGCTAGCGACGATCACGGTGTAGATGAAGTCAACATGCGTATCGACTTGCCAGATGGCCCCCTATTTAAAGGCCCACATACCCCAGAGATTGAAGCTTATGACAGCCAAGTCTATGCATTGATAAACGGCATTCAGGACAGCATTCTGACAGCAGGCTGGCAACGATTCATCATGCCTAGTGATCCCCGCCTGATCGGCCGCGCAACCTATTATTTTAAGGATGGTCATTTAAAAAAACCAAATATTGCAGACCTAAAACTAACCTCCACTTTTTTGGCCGACCCTGATTATCGCCTGACGTGGGAAGACTGGCAAAACCTCCAAGGGGGGTTCACATGGCAGTGGCATGCGGACGGCATGCTATTGAAACTTCGTTATAGCCCAGGAAGCCGAGAAGAAGGATCTGAAACACCCATATTTGACAGTGTGCAGATAATCATTAGAACCTCCGCCAGTCTTAGCGGCGCCAGCCATCCTAACGAAGCAACCAGAATCAAATATGCTGCTTCCTTGATGGACTCCTTGCTTTACCGTTTTGAACTCGAAGAGCAGGCACGAGCCATTGGCTTGCCAATCCTGGACAGTTACCAAAATCCCTCCATGGTCAGCGGCGTCCCTGTGCCGAGCATGGACAGCGTGGCAAAAGCCGCCACGTTAGAAAAAGCACAACCTGCCCCTCCCGAGCCCGCCTTACGCAAAACCGCCGGCGAACTCTGCCCGACATCCGGTTGGTGGTTCACGCCAGCCAAAACTAACTCTAGACGCTACATCCAGCAAGGTGCCCCCTTTCCGGCAATCGAGGACAGCAACTACGGCACCACCTTCTGGCAATGGAGCCCGGATCAATCCGCGCCGAAATTGTAGGCGCCCAACGCATGAAGCAGTCACTAGACAATAAGAGATTTGCAAATGAACACTCCCATCCACTTCAACCGCAAAAAGCCCTCCAACGAACGCCTGCTCCCGCTCCACTACCTGACAGTTTCGGGTATCGCACTGCTGTTGTTGGTGATTCTGGCAAAAGTCCTGGAGGATTGCCTGCCGCCCGCCTACCCACCGTTATTCTGTAAATGGCCCTGGCTACAAGCCGCCATCCACCAGTGAATGTGATGGTGAATGCCGATGAAAAACAGGAGCGAACTGTACAAATTCGACACGCTTTTGGGAACCCAACCAGACGCGAGAATCGCCAAGCTGGCACAGGTTACTCAGGGGGCAGTCAACAAGCGCCGGCGCAACTTGGGTATCGCCTCGTATAACAGTAGAACGCCGAGTCGTATCACCAAATACGATTGCTTGTTAGGCGTGTTGTCCGACCAGCTCGTGGCTCATATCGCTGGCGTCACGAAGTCGGCTGTAACGTTTCGGCGCACTAAACTTGGAATCAAATCCCAACGCAGTCGACAGCCATCGCGCTTGGAAGGCTTGGATGCGTTGCTGGGTACTCAATCCGACAGCGTGATAGCCCGATTGGCCGGAGTGACCAGCGGAGCGGTCCTTAAACGTAGGCGACGGCTGGGTATCGAGGCGTTCAGTCGATCCAAGCAGGATCCCTCCACAACGCACGCCAACAGACAAGTCAGCCTGACTCGGGATAAATGAATATGCGAGGACGCATCGTACTTACCATGCCCGCCACCGGGGAGGCTACGTTTGAGGCTTTTCATAACCATCAAGTACGCCTGAAATGGGACACCTTGTTGTCTCGCGCCGAGATCGAAGGTGGCGGCAGCCATCCCTACATCGGCGCTATCAGCTACAACCAAGGACGGGGCTTGAAACGGTGTCTATCCATGCGCACGCGATTCGTAAATTACCGCACCTCGGAGCTGGCGTCAGCCGTGCTGGTGGAGCCCAGCGGTCCATTCGCGTGGTGGGCTGCGACAATGCGCCACCGCGACTTGGGCGACGGCACTTCGGAGTTGACTTATGTGTTCAAGTTGCAGCTCCGGCCAGCTTCGCTTGCCAGACTAGCGAACGGACTGGCTATCCGCGTATTTGAGTATGAAACACGCAAGCGATTCCTCGCCCTGCATTACTATTTGGCGCACCAAACGGATAACGCTCACCGTTAAGTGTTGATCAATTCAATATCTTGAAGTCGATTCGCCGGTTTTTACTGCGCCCCTCAACCGTGCTGTTGTCGGCGATCGGTGCATCCGGGCCGCTGCCTGTCACCGACATACTGCTGGATTCGATCTGCTTACCGATCAGGTACTGACGCACCGCGGCCGCACGCGCCAAGCTGAGCTCGATATTGCTTTCACGCAACCCAACGTTGTCCGTGTGGCCAATGATCGCAATCCGAGCATTGTTCAACTCGCGTATCACTTTTGCCATCTCATCCAGCACGATGCGGCCTTTGGCTGTGAGAATCGCGCTCCCGCTTTCAAACTCAATGGTACGCTGGCCCAGCGTTTCATCCAGCGCCTGCTGCCCTGAACTGACCTGCAGAGTGTTATGCACCTGATAGGTTTGGTTGAAGGAACTGGCCAATGTACTGGTGACCTCCTGGCGCAAAGCCTCGTTCTTCACATTACCGCTGATACGGATCTGATTGCCTTCCACCTGGACCTTTCCGGCAGAAATATTCCGGAGATTTGGGTTAAGCATCTTCAAGACATACTGATCCCAGTTGGCAGGTGCTACGACATTACCCACCTCAATTTGGTCGGTCACACGCTCGGCACCGTAGAGGTCACGCAAACGCGATAGCACCTGCGCCCTTGTCGCCTCGGAGGGGACGGTACCACTGACCACTACCTTGTCCTGGGCAGCTTGTGCGACCTCGGCCAGGCACACCCACGAGAGTAAAAAACCTAAGGCAATACGCATGTCATAACCCCAAAAAAATTTCGCGAAAGGTGGCCCTGGCGGTACTCAAGGAAAGCCCCGGTTGATTGGTATAGGTGGACAATTTTTTTAACGCATAGCTCGTGCCCACCTCCTGCTCAACCCAGTCAGGATCCGCAAGCCAGATGGTGTCGTGCTCTTCAATGCTCGGATCGATGACGCCGTACAGCCCGCGGGCTGAGGCGCCACCAAACCCCAGCGTCATCGTCGGTTGATGTTCACCACGTTGCAGCAGCATTAATTCAAAATCTGCCCGCCCCAAAAAGTCAGCGATCAAATCGAGCCAAAAAGCTGAAACCAGATGGCGGTGGAGCGGATCGGCGGGTAGCGGTAACCGTAAGCCCTTGCCCATTTTGGGCGCGCCACTGCTCATGACCGGCCGCAGCAGCAAACCGAGAGCCAGCAAAATGCGTCGAACATTCACCTGGTGCCCGGCCGTGTTGAGCATCTGCTGCAGCGAGCCGATGGTCTGCACTTGCAGAAAGTCGCCGAAGGTACGGTGCAACGTGTCAGGGCAGACCGTAAGATCGGCCTTATGCTCCCTCAACTCACTCAAGATGTGAGCGGGCTCAACGGCCTGTTTCGCCAAAGGCAGCTCGCGCCCCAGACGCGACCATATTCGGGTGAACGCTAATGGGCTGCGTGCAAGAAACTCCAAGGGTTTTGCCACTTCGAACGTCACGCCAGCCATAAACGGAAATCGCCGCCCGCTGGCGTCGACACTCGGCAACAGGTGCCCACCGATCACGGAACGATGACGCGACCCCATAAAGGCAAAATGAAAACCGGGGGCGCTGTCATACAAAGACTTCCAGGCAACGTCCTGCGCCAGCAAATCCAACCCTTCGGTTGCCCAGCGATCAAGGATGGCTATCAAGGGCCGATGATTGTCCGCAGCCCTGACAAAATCACCATGCGCGGGCAACTTGCCAAAGTAACTGATGGGTAACGTCAACATGTCCAAGCTCATGGCCGCTTCTCCAGGGACGCATCCAGGCCCACCACAGTCAGCGGCAGTTGCGTACCATCCAAGCCTTTGCGTTGGCTACCATCGGCATTCGCACGTGGGTTACTGATGACCTTCATGGTGACCGGCACCACCCAGTCGTCCTGACGCCATTGCAACTCGTAAGAACCATCAGCGTTCTGTCGACTTTGAGCACTTTGAATCAACTGGCCTAAAGCGTTTTGACCGACGAAGCTCTGAAGATCGATTGTCCGGCCGTCGTAAGTCACCACACTGACTTTGGCGGTTTGGTTCGACTTGCCGCTGTCCCAGACAAAATTGTTCCACTGTGCGGGGGTATTGCGATAACGCAGTTGCTGATCCCCTATGAGCACACTGTATTCACTGAATCCCGCAGCGGAGCCTGGCAAGATCTGGAACGTGACCAGCGCCCCGCCTTCAGCCGTTTGACCCAATGGGGCAACCCATTGCGCGAAGTGGGTCATCAAAGAAGGCGACAGGCTCAGTCCGACGTCTGCCCACTGCTTGCTGACCAAGCTGTTGCCACGACGAATCACCAGGGGCCCGAGGCTCTCGGTAACAAACTGTGCAATAGCCCCTTGCGGACCAAAAACCTCGGCAATCTCGGCCGTTCCCGCTTCAATTTGCCCTGCCGGCGCGAACGGGTATTTGCCCGCTAGAGATTGTTGGAAAGGCTCGTGAACCTGGGCCTTCCAGACTTTGTTGATTTCGTTGTGAGTCGGCGGAATCAGCGCACCGAAGGTTTGAATCATCGGCCATATCAACAGCGGCCGTAAGGTGCGACGCTGGCCATCTTCCATACTCGACAGCAGTTGCTCATCGACCAGCCGCAGTCCAGCCGACAACTCAGAAGAGGTGCTCGCGTCCAGGGTCTGCACCATCAACTCTCGAGCACCCGGACCGGGATCACCCTGGGTCTGGATGGCATTCAAACGAGTACGGATGCCGGACAGGTTTTCCAGATAGCTTTGCAGCAGCGATGGCGAGCTGTCGCGGGCCACCATCAGTCGAGCAATTCCAGAAAATTCAAGACCTACAGGCCCAACCGGAATGTCTCCGGCGCTGCTTTGCGCCAATGCCTGGCCTTCAGCAGGGGCCTCGGAGAACCAGCTTAAAAACCCACCCTTAGCCGCCTGGAGTCCCTCATTGATCAACGAGGGATTGTCCCACGATGTTTGTCGGTAGATCGCCTCCATCAATTTGCGCATCGGCGAATTTTGTGGGTCTCCCAACTGATTCATCGCCGCATTGGCTTCACTGAAACTGGAAAAGCTGGCCACGGTGATGCCTTCCAAGAATTTCTTCCATTCTGCGATGTACTCCTGGGTATACAACTGCTCCAGCTCTTTCTGGATATGCTCCGGACTGCCCGACAACGTCAGATCATCCGCCCGGGCGTTCTGCAGCACCCAGTCCGTGGTGGTGAGTTCCTTGTGCGAAGCATCACGAATGGCTTGTTTTACATAGCCCTCCCAGGCCTCTCGAGAAAAAGTACCCGAGATGGCATAACTTCCGGCAAAGATCTTGTCCCCCTCCCCCAGCAAGCCTGCAACTGTCACGCTCGGGTAGCGTGTGGCAGCCCTGGCTTTGAGTTCCGCATAGACCCTGTCACGCGCTGGCAGCCCTTGCATCACTGCGCTCAATACCCGACGGCAGTCATCGATCAACGTGACCTTGGTGTCCGGTACTGGCCACTCAGACGCATTCGATTGGCGAATATAGAAGCTCATCAACCGCTCGGCACGGCGCGCCATGTCTTCCCGGTCCATACTGCCGCGATTGTCTTCCAACCAAAGGCGCCAAAAACGCGTGAGCTGGTCACTCAGGTGTGCGGGCTCCACGCGTTCGACCGTGCCCAGCATCAAGTACGCTTTCAAGGCGTTGTAGGCATCCTGGACATTGCTCGGCGATGGGGGCTGATAAACGCCAACGTTAGTTGTGCTGACGGGCGCTGCCGATTTCGCAGGTTGTAGCGCAGTAGAATTAGCACTGACTTCACGCAAGTAGGATTCCAGTTGTTCTGCTACCGGGGTCAGCATCACCTGCCGCATTCCCTGGAAGTACTCATGGCGCAATTTCGCTTCCAGTGCGGCACCTTGATAGAGCCCCAGTCCCAGCATCAGTGGATGATCACCACGGTATTTCTGTAACTGAGCCAGCCGGTCCTGAATCACCTGCAACGCCTCAAGGCGCGACTGCAGATCGATGCGATCCTTCTGGATGTCCTGGGCTTTACGCAAATCGGCCTGGACATTGCTCACCAACTGTTGATTGTTGGTATAGGACCACGTCCAGCCCGCCAAGCTTCCACCGAGTAACAACGCGGTCCCAAGGAACGCTACAGTGCGTTTTCTCGTCCGTGAACGGCTGGAATACTGGCGCACCAATTGCCGATCAGCGAACACCACCTTGCGGAACAGATCCAGAAGGAAATAACTGTGGCGAGACAACTGTCGCTCTTTATTCTGACCATTGACTGCGTCTGCCGATTTCAGCCCAAAGCGTTGAGTAATTTCGTTGGACATGCCGCACACACTGGCCATTTCCTGAACAGCACTGGTGAAGTAGAAACCTCGGAATACCGGCTTGTATTGAAAAGGATTTTCCTCAAACAATGCCGTTAAAAACGTGCTCAAGTGGGGCTTGATACCTTTGAATTCTAGCGGCAAGGTCAACAGCCCTGGGGCTTGGACGCCCCCACGGTTCAATGCCATCTGCGCCAAACTCATCTCTTTCAGACCTTCACACAACTCATCGAAGTGCTCATCGAACTGACTGACCGCGTCTGGGCCCGTTTGGGGGTTGAAGGCAAAAGTCGCGCCCCACACTTTTTCTCGCTCCTGTGGCTCTAGCGCCTGGAAAAAGTCATTAAAGCCGTTGATCAAATCGACCTTGGTGAACACCACATACACGGGAGCAATCACCTCAAGGCGCTCGGTCAGCTCTTGAATACGTTGCCGCAGCTTTTTGGCCAAATCGATCGCAAACTCCGGTGAATTCCCGGTCAACTCGGCAACACTGGCGGCAATCACAATTCCGTTAATCGGTGCGCGTGGGCGATGTTTGCGCAACAGCCCGAGGAAAGACAACCACTCCCCACGATCTGCGTCCTGCACCGAGTAGCGTCCGGCGGTATCCAGCAAAATACCTTCGGTGGTGAAGTACCAGTCGCAATTACGTGTGCCACCAATCCCCTGCAGCGCAGCGCCTTTTTGATCGTTGAAGGGAAAGGTCAATCCAGAGTTCAGGACCGCTGTACTTTTCCCCGCTGCGGGATTACCGATCACCATTAACCACGGCAACTCGTATAGCGCCTCTGTTCCTCGGCGTCGTCCAAGTCGTGAGGATTTGATCGCGAGAAGCGCCTCTTCCAGTCGTTGGCGCAACTCTGGAGCATCCCCCTCTGCACCAGCCACCATATGATGCAGCGCCGCCGCCGATTTCCTGGCGACAATGCGCCGCCACAACCAAGTGGCGGCCACTGCGACAAGTGTCACCACCAGGAGTGCAAGAAGCACTTTTTTTACGGTGGCCGCATTGAGAAGGAGCAAGGCTGCGGCAAGCAATAATCCGATAACAGCCAACACACGAGAGTTGGAAAAAAAGGCGGAGAAGCGGCTAATCATGACAAACAATTCCCGGGGCTAACGTGATGCACAAATTCATGCGAGGTCCTGAAGAGGCGCTTGAGCCGGTAGCGGCGATGGTTGGATACGACAGATCGCTCGCCATAAAGGGTCTTGCACCGACACCAGCAAGGTGTCCTGCTGCGTCTCCAAACTGTTTGAGGCAGCCAAGGCCAATGAAGCCAGCGCTGTCACGGCGCCCATCTCGCCACAACACAGCGGCAAGCTCAGGCACTCATGGATTGGGTCGAGTTCTGGAAGCGTTGCGTGCAGAGCGACCAGAAGTTCGGTTTGACGAGAGGTTTGGTGGTCCGCATCAGCTATTACCGCGCTGATCGGTGAAGGGGCTGTGCTGTATTGCTCTAGCAGTTGTTGCAGAGACGCGGCGCGCACCTTGCCCGGCAAGTCGGCAGATTGCGTACGCTGGACGCTGCTAAACGGGTGAATAGCCGCCGCTACCGGCTCTGTGGCTGCTGGGACGCCCTGCGCGAGTAGTAGTGCGCACGCCCCCTCGCCGGAGACCTCCGGCAGCGTCTGCCATAACGCATCATCTTGAATGAACGAATCACTGGCAAGCACGACCTGCAGACGGAATTCAGGTTCCACACCATCGACAGCGCGCAACTGCTCAAGAAAACTCAGTACGCCGCGGGTGTCAGCCGCAGCGTGAACAGACACGGGACATGTCAGTCCAGCCTCGGAAAACCGACCAAGAGCTGATAGCAACCACTGGCGTGCCGTTGTTTGGGTCTCAATCGGCCAGCGAGTGGGGAGTAGGAAGTGGATCGGCAGGGGGTTAAGGCGCTCGTCTGTATCGACACATTCGCGCTCAAAATGGCGCACCAGTAAAGGTTCCAGCGCCTGTGTGGCCAACAGCAAGGCGCGCTGGACATCAAGAGGTAACGGGGCGCCCCGCTCTGAATCAATGAAGTCCTCTGTACTCACTCCGTCAATCCAGGCGATACGGCGCGCGAACCCGTCTGCGTTTTTCAGTGTGGGGTGAAGGGCCGGTCGTTCACGGGCTATCAACGCCTCGATAACAGTAACGGGTTCATCGCCGGGGGGCAGGGACAGGCTCCAATCCAGTATCCGAATCGGCATGACCCGTTCAGCGTCCGGCACGGGTTCAACACCGGCTAGATCCTTTGTAGCCCCCGACTGTCGGTGGCGCTTCAGCCATTCAAAGGTCTGGTACAGCCCCCAATACCCCAGGCACAAGGTCGACGGGATCACCAGGAAATGGGTAATGATGTCTTGTGCCGTCGGCAGACGGTAATGGTTACGCCAGGCCCATAATGTCACGCCCCACGTACCGATAAAGACCAACGCCACCCACAGCGTTTTGTAGCCAAGGACTCGTTTAAACATCAGATTCCATTCCTGCTTACCCTACGCTCACGGTCTGTAAGTTGTGGCCTGGCCAGCGATCAACACGGCGCCGCACGAGGTGGCATCGCCGTCTCGAGCAGCCGCCTTGTCGTCCACCTCATAGTCCTCGTCCCCAGTCGTGATCACCGTAGGACCATGGACCGGACAAGCCACCAGATCTCCAACGCGGGCGATGCCCTTGTCGTTGATCGTCGAATCCTCACTGGCCTCCATGACCATTCCGCCGTGGGTGGTCGCGTCCCCTTTTACAATCAAAGGTCGTGTCATCTTCTTTCTCCATGTTTGCCTAAGCTCAGCACTGCACAGCGCCTGCTCAGGGGTTAAGGCCTGGATCTGGCCGACGGCCCTCGGCCGGCAGTACGCAGTTCCACATGCCCGAAATCCATCAATTTCCAGCGTCCACCCCAGGTCAAGCCCAGCTCTTCGGCCACTTGGCCGTACAACTCATAGCCGCGCATCGCCCAGGGGTCTCTCTCGGTGATCACCAACTTCCCCTCGCGCAAAAAAGCACTGTCCGCCGCCAAACCGTACTGGTGGTAGCTCTGCCAGGCCTTGGCATTGGTCGTCCCAGGCAAGAGCCCCAGATCGTCTTGACGCTCAGGGCTGCGGTAGCCCTCAAGCAGCACCATTTCGTACCCATGGCGTTCCAGCATCACCTTGTAAACCACCAGCAAGCGCTGGACGAAGTCAGCATCCATCTTGTCCCATGAACGATCGGCCGCTCCGGTGCGAGGACGAATCCGCTCCACCTCCCGGGAGGTGAACACCTCCGGCGGCAGCGCGCGGGGCGGTACCAGCCGCTCACCACGCAACAGCTCTGCAATCAGGCTTGTGGGTTTCCCACGGTGGACATCGCTGCCATACCCTTCAAGCTCCACCGTTCCGCGCAAACTGAAAACCAACGCAGGAGGCACCAGCAACAGAAGAAGCATCAACCACACAAGGCCCTGATATTGAGCGAGCGGTGACAGCCAACGCTTATAACCAATCCCAAAGCGAACAAAACTATCGCTCACAAAAATAGAACTTTCCAACCAGACAAAGGGAATCTTCCTACAAGCTTTAAAGAAGCGAACTATTGATTTCGAAAACACCTCTGCACGTTCAGGAAACAACAACCACCAAAAGTAAGTAATCGCACTTGCAGCCAAGCAAAAAACCACGAGCAATAGCATCAAATATACAATCCACCGGAGAAGAATATGGAATTAGCACCGAACGATAGCTTCTTGCGCCGCGCCCAGCACACTATCAAAATGACAGCATTGAAAATTTTATATAGCTGCGCCTAAATTCTTAGCAATATTTTGCGCCATTTCAACTTGCCACCCAGCAAATAAGTGCAGGCCATCTCACTGGCGAAACAAACGCCAAACTCTGGAATCGGATGCTGTGACAACAAGTAATGCACACTCAAAAGCACCTAGCTTGTTAGCGGACACTCAAGACAGCAGCACTCCCGATATCCGCTCAACCAACACCGCGACCCCATCCAACATACGCTCAAATAAGACACTGCTAATCTGGTCGGGCGTCAGCGCACTGACCCTCATAACGGGGATGGCCTGGATATTCGATTCGTCACCCGAAGCCACTGGCACTCCCACGCCCAGCCAGGCTGTCAGCATCGCGACCGTACCCCCTGAAACCACTCACTACCCCACCACTACAGCTCAGCAAACGGAGTCGGAAATGCTTAGCGAATCCGCTCAGATCTTTAACGAGGCGCCTGCCCAGCAGCACACAGATCCCATCCCCACGACTGCCGCCAACCCGCCGTCCGTAGAAAAAGCACATCACATCCAACCCGCCAAACCTCAGCCCAGAGCCGCTGCCACACGCCCGGCGAACAGCATTACTCCCACACCTCGTTCAAGCGATGTAGATGTGTTGATTGCGCTGATGCGCTATATCGAAAGCCCGGATAACGATCTTCCACTGCCAGCGCGCGAAGCGCTGAAAGACCGCATCAGGGCTTGCCCAGCAGCCAATACCGAAGCGGGCATTGACTGTCGCCAACGTATTTGCGCTGACCTTCCGGGCTCGCCGAGTTTGTGCCCCTCCAAGTGAACTCGAGGGAATGCCAAGCGCTCAGCCGCCACTGTCGGCAACCTTGGCCACACCCAACACCTGCTCCAGGCGAACCAGTGCAGCGTCGTCTTTCAGCACAACTTTGAGCCATTCATGCAAGGGCATCTCCCCCCACTCAGCCGCTTGATTGGCCATGTAAGCCACCGGACTATGCGGCTCCGCCTGACTGAAATAATTTGCCACCTCGCGCAACCGACTCAACGCGTCATGACGCGAAGTGATACCCAGCACTGCACTCTGGGTATCGGCGACTGAAGGTACGGAGACAGGAGACAGCAACTGACTGGAATGCTGCTGAGGCCCTGGCACCTTAGGCTCACCCCTTCCCTGCACATCCACGCCAGCCTCTTTCGCAAACCGTTGAATGCTACTGGAGGCCGTGTCCAACGCGTCTCGAATCGACGCAAATCTCGGAGTCTGATCACCTAAACGAGCTTCGGCCTGGTGCTCCAGACTGCTCAGTGCAACCCCTGCGGCCTGAACCGCAAGCCACAGCTGCCGATAGAATCCCACCGGCGTTGCGGACCTGGCACGATCCAACTGCTCCAACGTCAGGTGCTCGGAATCCCCAAGGCGAACCGTTCCGGATCGCTGATGCGCTACTGCATAGTCAGAGAGTGTGTAGGACAACCCGTCATCGTCCACCACAGGGATCGACGATACCCAGCGCAGGCCCTGCTTGAGCAACCACGCCAAGCAACCGACACGCTGCTCAACATCGCCCTCGTCGATGGAGGGATACAGGTCGTCCCAGTACCGCTCAAACAAGCCTGCAATCAGGCTGAAACCTTGGGCCATGCCTGAAAAACCCTGGGTGTATACCCAACCCTCTGTCAGCCACCCCGCAACGCGAAGATCTTTACTGTTCTCTCGCAACAGTTTCGAACATCGTTTAACTACTTCCGGCCAATTGGCGACCTTAAGATCGGCAACCCATTCACCTTGCTCCAAAGTTGGATCGTCAAACTCTCGAAGTTTTTGTATGCCATCAAACTCAGATGAGTATGTAAGATCTTTTCCTGTTGCCTGTAGGCCATTTATCGGACTCAATAAAACTTCAAGATCAGACACTAAATTTTCCTGCCAACGATGCAATATTTTGATGTAAGTGATTACACTACACCCCGTCAGAAACTACGCTAGACAATCATCACTGTGTTTTTTTCGCTAGACAAGCCTGTGTCAAAAACTTTGTTGAGCCGCAGGGGAAAGCGTACGAAATGGATATCAAAGCCGATGAGCACAACTGCCGCGAACATCATCAGTGAAACGCGCCTGTACACACTTGAGTCAACACTAGACCAACTTCATGTAGAGCGCTGGTCCGGGCATGAGGTCCTGTCCAATCTTTACCGCTGGGATGTACTGGCCTTGAGTGGCAACCACACGTTGCCTCTCGATGCATTCCTCGGGCAAAAATTCACCCTATTGACCACCCTCGCGGATGGCAGCCGGTGCCGTCGCAGTGGGCTGGTCAATATGGCCCGACGCATCGGCAGTGACGGTACGCTGACCCGCTACCATGTGCAGTTGGTGCCCTGGCTGTGGATCCTGACCCAGAGTTTCCGTTCAAGGGTGTTTCAGGACAGCACCGTGCAGGGCATCATCAACCAGGTACTCACGGGTTATCCGGACTACGCGAGCTGGCACTTCACCCAGGACGCGGTGCAACTGCTCAGCGCAGTGCGGCCGCGTAGCTACTGCGTGCAGTACCGCGAGAGTGACTTCACTTTTGTGCAGCGACTACTGGCCGAAGAAGGCTTGGGCTATTGCTTCGTTGAAGATGAACGAAGCCCTAGCGGACAACGCCTGATTATCTTCGGCGACAGCCCCACACTGCCTGAGGATCCCACCTCCTCCAGCGCGACTGGTTTGCGCTTTCATCGCGCCGATGCGACGCAAGTGCAGGACACCATTCAGGGTATGGGGCGCGTCCATCAGTTGGGTAGCCACCGCGTCACGCTAATGAGCTGCGACTATAAAAGTCGTCAGGCCATCAGTGCATCACGCCCTATCGGTCAAGAACGCGAAGGCCTGGAAAGCTACGACCCAGTGGGCGACTACGCCTTTGCCACTCTCAGCGAAGCCGAACATTACACCGGGTTGCACATCGAGGCGATGCAAACGGAGCACGCCTTTTGGCAAGGCCGCGGCACCGTACGCAGCGCGCGGGCGGGCACGCGGTTTCATCTCGGTGAGACGCCCTGGCCCGACGCCGAACCGATGCGTGACATGCAAGACTTTCTCTTCACCGAGGTACGCAGCTACGGCATCAACAATCTGGAGTTTGGAGTTCCTGAACTGGATGCTGATCCGGCGGCATTGCTGCAGTTGGAAGCGCTCGACGCCGAAGTGCTCCGTGAAGCAAACCGCAGTGGCTTCGCACAGCAATTTCGTGCAGTGCTGCACACCCAACGTTGGCGCCCTACCCTCGAAGACGGTACAGGCCAACGCCTGAATCCACGTCCGACCGCCCACGGCCCACAGACCGCGCTGGTCGTTGGCCCCGAGGGTGAAACCACGCCCGGCAGCGATGGGCCACTGCACTGTGATGCACTGGGTCGCGTCCGGGTGCGCTTTCATTGGCAGGCCGAAAACGACCGCGGCGCTTGCTGGGTTCGGGTCGGTCAAGCGTTCGCTGGCAAGGGCTTCGGTGCGCAGTTCCTTCCACGCATTGGTCAGGAAGTGCTGGTGCATTTCGTCAATGGCGACATCGACCGGCCGATCATCTCCAAGGCGCTGTATAACGGTCGCGGTGAAGGCGGCGTTGCGCCCACCCCGGGCGGCGCCCCAGGCGAAAGCAATCTGTCGGTCTATGCAAAGGCCACCGATGAGCATCCCAGCGCCGAAGCCAATCTGGCCGGCGGCAATAGCCCTGCCTGGCACGGCGGTGGTGCAGGCGAAACGTTGCACCGCAATGCGGCGGCGTTGTCCGGGTTCAAAACCCAAGGATTTGATGGCCAGGGTCATAACCAATTGGTGTTCGACGACAGTGACCAGCAAGGCCGTGTGCAGATGGCAACCACCCAAGCGCATACCCAGCTCAACCTGGGCCACCTGATTCATCAGGCGGGCAACTACCGAGGTAGCTTTCGCGGCCTGGGGTTTGAACTGCGTACCGACGCCTACGGCTCGATTCGCGCGGCCAACGGCTTGCTCGTCAGCACCTATGCCATCGACCCGCAAACCCCGGCCGGCGATGCCGTCGCCGCACAGGCGTTACTGCAACAGCAACGTGACCTGGCCGAACGTTTTGACCTGGCCGCGCAGATCCATCAAACCGTGCCGCTGGCCGCGCATCGCGGGGTGCAGAAAGCCAATCAAAGCCTGCTGATCGACGACCAGTCGCCGCTCCAGGCCCTACACACCAGCCTGAATACCACGGTAACCAGCGAGCAACTCGCCCAGGCCATCGACGAAGCTGCGCAACGTAATCCCCATCACGCGATTCCCCACAGCGGTGATGCGCTACTGACCCTGAGTGCTCGTGACAGTATCGCCAAAATTGCGGGTCAGTCACTGCAATGGACTGCCGGAGAGACCCTCACCCTCGGTAGCGGTTACGACACCCACATGGCGACAGGAGGCAGTTTGCGCATGCATAGCGGCCAGGCCATCGGCTACCTTGCCGGCGCGCAAAAGGCCGAGGGTATTGGGTTGGCAATGATCGCCAGCGCCGGGCCTGTGGATGTGCAGGCGCAGCGAGGTGATATCAACCTTAGCGCTCAAGACGAGTTGAAGATCATCTCGATCGATGCGGAGGCGGAAATGGCGGCGGGGACAACACTCCATCTAGCGGTGGATGGGGGCGCCAGCCTGACGATGGAAGGCGGCAACATTACGTTTGCCTGTCCGGGGACGATCAAGGTGTATGCCAGCAAGAAATCGTTCACCGGCCCAACACAACAGTTTTTCGCATTTCCTCAGTTCCCGCGCAGCAGTTGCAAGAGCTGTATTCTGGATGCCATGCGCCAAGGTACTCCGGGGGTATTGGTGTGATACGACGTTATGCCATCATCGACAGCGCACAACGACCCCGTTTCCATGAGCGGCTGGCCAGGCTGGGCGTGCCTTACCGCTCGCTGTTCGAAGGGCATGCGGAGGCCAGCCTGAAGGATATCGCGCCGCTGCTCGTCGAGTATCCCGAGACTACGCCGCTGCCGAAGCTGGTGGCGGAAATAGAAGCCTTAGGAAGTACTAAGCCGGCCGTTAGTTTTTGGTGGAGCGCCCTGGACCTAGAGACGCTTGCACAGCATTTCCACGTATTCCATCTCGTCAAGGTACCGGAGAAAGGTGGCCGCGAAATGCTGCTGCGCTGGTACGACACCCGTGTTCTTCCCGAGCTGCTGTCATTGATGACGCCAGCGCAACGGGCCGTATTTCTGGATCACGTGCAACAGCTCCATTACTACGACCGCTTCGGTGAGCGACAGGAATGGTTGCTCATGGACGTACCTCTGGAAGGTCTCCCTGCTCTGCCACCGCTTCAATTGGATGAAACGCAGTACGCCCGGTTGCTCGATGCCTGCGAGCCCGACGTGGCAATCGCGCAACTACGACGAGTGATTCCTGATGAGATGCGCAGGCTTCCATATCACGTGCTGCACCCGTTCGTAGCCCTTCACATGCAGGACACCGTCGCGCATGGCGTAGATCAGGTCGATGACCATGTGCAGTACCTTTTGCTGGCGCTGTACACCTCGGGCGGATGCCGGAACCACCCGGCGGTGCGGGAGCGTCTTGCCGGCAAAAGTGATGACTGTGATCTGTCGTTCTCCGACTGGGCATTGAGCCTGTCAGAGGATGTTTGGCTGAGTGGTACACCTTTGTGGGAGACCTCTTCGGCAAAGGCGCCCGACGGCGTTAATGACCTACAGGACATGCAATGCAAAGAGTCTTAACGCGCCATTCTGGGTGCCTGCCGGAAGATGGCTTGCACAAATTGCCCAAAGCGCCACAGCTAGAACCTAATCGAGAAGACATTACGAGGTGCAGGCGCTCATGCTGCCAGCATAACGAGGCCAAGATTGCACATCATGAAAGGCTGGTGCACTCGTGCAGAGCTATCACAACAAAAATGGAGAAGTGGGAATGCGTCTGAAACCAATCTGGCTCTGGCTGCTTGGTCTTTTGTTTCTCCTGAGCCTGACGGCAGTGGCTTGCAGGCCAGGTTCAAAAATGAGTTCTGTGGGTGTGGTCGGCTATAACCATACGGATACCACGATCGTTCAGTTTGTTCTGGATGGGGGTGGAGGAGAAAGTTTCATTCGCGCTCACCGGGGCGGTGGCAGTACCAGTTGCTGTACGTCAATACCCGACAGGTGGCACCCTGGCTATGAGGTCGCGATTGAATGGACCACCGATTTGGAAAATTTTAAGCAAAAGGTAGTGGCCGTTCCAGAATACGACGCGAGGGCTTCACGGATGGCAGTCCACTTTTTGCGCAACGGAGACGTGAAAATCTTTGTGACATCACTTTCTCTTGGGCATCCGGATTACCCTTTAACAGGCCCTGAAGCAGGTTTGAACGAAGGTGAGGATCCGATCAGAGATGAGTGGCGAAATCAGGGGAGAAAATCATGAACGCTCGTACAGCTACCGGTGCGCAATCAATGCCGGCAAGTGGTTTTCGATCGCTCACAGGACCACAGGCCCAGCGGAGGGCCAAGGCGTTGGCCTGCCGACGTGAGAAAGGTTCAGAATGTCAAGGACAAGTACATGTCAATATTTTTTTTGACGGCACTGGCAACAACAAGGATTGGGCTGGCACCTATGTACACGGGAAACGTCGCAGTAAAAAGACACAGCGTGAGCGGAACGGACATAGCAACGTCGCACGATTATACGATGTAAGGTTACAGGAAGAGTCAAGTGGCACGTTCAATTACTATATCCCGGGAGTTGGAACTCCATTTTCAGACATTGGTGACTCTAGCGAAGAAGGCGACATGCTTGGCGGCGCAGCCGCCAGGTACGGCGCAGAACGAATCAACTGGGCTATCCTCCAAGTCTTTAACTCGATTCACCAATACGTCGCTGATGATCAACTGATTCACCGCGATCAGATGGAGACCGCCGTTAAAGAAATGTTTATTTTTGCGCCAGTTGAGAGCGTGATCCGCAAGGTCAAGTTTGAAAGACGGGCCGCCCAATTGGAAGAAGTGGTGAAGGGTGGACCGAAGCACATAAAATCAGTCCACGTATCCGTATTTGGATTTTCGCGCGGCGCGGCGCAGGCGCGCGCCTTTTTACACCGTCTGTATGCATTCACCGACGCATGGGGCAGCGGCTGCGGACACAATATCGCGGGAGTTCCCCTGTACGTTAACTTCCTCGGCATCTTCGACACCGTCGCCTCAGTTGGCTTGGCATCAATGAGCAGGGTGTCGGATGGCAAGTGGAACTGGGCATCGGGCGCATTGATGAGTGTTCACCCGGAGGCAAAACAATCCGTGCATTTTGCGGCCCTGCACGAGCAGCGCATCAATTTCCCGCTGGACCTCGCCACAAGCGGCGAGGAGAGACTATATCCTGGGATGCATTCGGATGTGGGCGGAGGCTACTCGCCGGGAGGACAGGGAAAGGACTTTGTGGATAGCAAGGCGGATGGTACGGCTAAGCTGTCGCAGATCCCGTTGATCGACATGCACCACGAGGCGATTAAGGCAGGTGTACTGCTCATGACCATCGAAGAGATCAGACAAGATCCGATAGAGGCTAAGCACTTCGGTTGTCATCCTCAGTTGATCCGCGACTACAATACGTGGTTGAAAGATCATACTATCGAAGCTGGCCCACATGCGCAGCAGATCCGCAAGCATTCCCAACAGTACGTGGCCTGGAAGGGTAAACGTTTCTGGAAGGGACCTGAGAACCTGAAACAGCAGCCATTCTATAAGCAGTGCGACGCCGAGGATCTCTATGATCTAAATAACGCCCACCGCGACTTCAGCCAGTTGGTAGCCAAGCTTGCGCAGGATCGTAAAGAATGGCTTGCGCACCAGGCAACGCTGAAGCGCATTGAGGTGGCGCGCAGGACCGGACAGTTGATACTTGAGCCCACCCCCCATCCATCAATGGCGGCGAACAATTACGCTCGCCTACCTACCGAAACTCGCAACCTGGCGGAGCTAGTGCTGAACCGAACGCCAGTGCCTGAAGCCAGTACCGTGCTGTTCGACAAGTATGTACATGACTCGCTCGCCGGTTTCTACCTGTATACCAGGACCGAGTTGAACATCCCTAAATTCAAGACCGTCGGGTATCTACGCTATCGTTCGGTCTTCAGCGTGGCCGGGAGCAGACCGCAGGATTGCCGTGACCCGGCCAAGGCTCCGTCGGGCAATGTTCCATCCGTCGGCGGTGCTTTCCAGCAGCTAGGTAACACGATGGGGCGTTGAGCGTGGCCCATCGGGCGCTTTCTCTTGATGGAATGGGCAGTAGCTAAGATCGTCGTGTTATAGGCGAACACGGCCAAGTGCTGCATGCAGAGGTGATGCACATAACAAGCCGAACACGCAGTATGTTGCGAAGACGTTAGTGCCCCCCAGATCGCCGATCGGGTTTGTCGTACTCATCGCATACTTGAGTTCACACCGACTCTTATTTTTGATCCCGGTGCCGAGCCGCTGGAGAGTTTACCGCTGCTCGATACCTGATCGCTGTCCTCTTCGAGCCCCGTTTCCGGGGCTCTCTTCATTTCCTCTTGTGCAGTAACGACTAGGGCCATCAAGCGTAGTCAACAGAACGCGTCTAGGTCGGAGTCACACCCGACTTTTGACAGCAAAACCACCTATAGAAAAATATTTCACACAGTTCAAAACAGGTTTCTACACTCACCTCAAATGCCCCGTCATTTATTTGATCAGACTACCCAGGCAGGGTCGAGCTACCCGACATAATCAGCTGGCTTTTCGCAACATAGGACGAAGTTCATGCTGTCAAGTAAAGGGGTTTCACATCTGTTTTTTGTATTCTGGCAAAGACGCCGGCTGCGCATCCTCACGGATGAAGAAGCACGTTTGATTGAACACTTCCGCACGCTGTCGGAAACCGACCGGGTGGCGATGCGCTATTTGACCTGCGCCTTCAAGGAGGTGTCCCGTTTCTGACAGATTCGCACCTCCCCACCGCCAATCTGACCATGGAGGCCAGTTTGGCGGGCTCTCCGCTCAATCGCACCTTCATTCAACCGGGTTTGAAAGATCACTCCTACATCGTTGCCAAGCCCTTCCGACAGCCCCTTCTGAAAAACTCAGCAGTCACGAAAAATGACGAGCCCTTTTCTACAATAAACGTTATGTATTCAGTTGTTCTGGGCAAGAAGCCCGCGTCTCCATTCACCTCATGAAGAACTTGGATCATGCTAAATACCTCATTTTTTCCCTCATTACGTACCGCCATCGGTACAGCCCTGCGGCCCCGACAGCTCAACCGAGAGGAAGAGCGCCTGGTCCACTACTACCGTTGCTTGTCGGAACAGGATCGTGAAGCAGTGCGCTGCCTGATGTTTGCGGTCAGGGAAACCAGCGAGGCGAACACCCTCACCCATAAAAAGTGATGCCGTCATGGGTCAGCGAACGATGGAAGTACCTGCGGGTTGGACATCTAGCCGGCAGCCAGTCACTAACACCCTCGCGATGGACTTTTCTACCCAGCTAGAGCATGCCTGCTGAAGCCCCATCGCCGTGGAGGATCTGCATCTCCCCATGCCCGCCTTCGTCACCCTCCAGCCTCGATTCCCCTTCGGTGGCCTGACCATTTCCCGCTGTGTGGACGCCCTGATCCGGCAGGATCTGCTCGACCCGCTGCCCTATGTGCGCCGGCACATCTGCGGTGATTGGGGCGATGTGCGCGCAGAGCATCGCCGCTACGGCGACCCACCTGATATTGCGAACCGTCGCGTCGTAACTCAATCAACCACCAGACCTTGAGCCCCAGCCTGTCGAGGGCTCTCTGCCATGTGCTCGCGCAGGGCTTCGCTACTCGCTTGTCGCCGGGAATTTCTCGCCAGCCCCTGTTTCCAGCCACTGTGCATTAACGCTCAACAGCCTGGCTAACTTATCGAGCTGCGAGTGCGGGATACCACGAGAAAACCAATTGGTCAGCCGCTGGGGGCTGATCTTCAGAAATAGCGCGAAATCCATTGGCGCGATCTTGCACTCCGACAGCACTACCCGCAGACGCACGCCGGAACATTCCGCGCTGGCAGCGCGAAGCGTCGTTGATCGTCGCCCTGTGCGCGCTTCTTTCCCCTGCCCGTAGCCCATTCCTTGCTCCTTGTGTAGCTCCATGTGTTTTTTTGCCTCTTTCACACTGCGGGTTCACTGAGTATAAACGCCGCGTTCACCGGTTCCAGTTCCCATGGCGCATAGTTCATTCGGGTGAGCATTGGGCGCGTCATGCGGCGTGGCAGAGCCGGATAACCGCTTGGGTTGTTGTAGCCGATTTCCGTCAGCCCCAACATGCTCCACCGTAGCTTCCGTCTCGATTTCCTCCAGGTGATTGTGGGTCCCACTACGCACTCCTAGACTCCGCCGCCGTAGGGAAAATCTCTGTCCCCTCATTATTCCCACAGGCGGCACGGCGCACAATTTCTGGTCGCCGCCACTCGCAAGGAGCCACACCCATGACCAAGACCTCAACCGCCCTCCTCCTGCTCGCACTGACCAGCCTGCTGGCCGGCTGCACCACCAATCCCAACGTATTGCAGATACACAAAGTCACAGCAGAGGCGATTGGCTTGGCCTCTACGGATGAGCTGACCATGGGCCCGGTCACCAAGAGCAAGGAGGACTTCCTGGGCGGCGCTGAACTGAACTTCAAAGCCACGACCGCCAAGGGCCGTGTGTTCAACTGCTCGACGGTCATGACTCCAGGCATCCTGCTTGAGCCGCCGAAGTACTCGCGCCTGACCTGCACGAAGTAACCCTGACAACCGGTGCGGGCATCGCACGCACCGGCTATGTGGATGGACGTCGGCGTGCCACCCTCCAATTTCTGGAGCGTTTTCACTACCGTGATACCGCCCCCACAACGCCATTGAAAGACACCTCCTACAGACCCAGCGCATGGGTTCGCAGGACGCGTCCTGATTGCGCCCACGTTATTGAAGCCCACGGATGACACTGCCTAGGATGTGCCCACTCGCTCATTTGATTGAGCCTTGGCCCTCCCAGCGTCCACGACAGGAGTCGATTGACCATGTACAACAACATCACCCTCGGTTTGCGAAAGCGCCTGCTCGCAGGTTCGACCTTCGCCCTCTTATCGCTAAGCGCAGCCCCCGCGCTGGCCACCGATTGGTGGATGATCTTTGGCACCGGCGACACGCCTAACAGAGACCTGTTCTTCGCCGATACACAGTCGGTAAAAGCCACACAACAAGACCCGCAAAACACACAGCTGACGGTCGTGCAGGTGTTCGAAAGTCCCAACAGCCCCAACTACGTGAGCTACACGCTGGAGCTGCAATGCGCGCAACGACAGCTCAGGGTGAACTCGGCCACCGCCTACCTGCGCGCCGGGGCCACCACGGTGCTGCCGGCGCCTAAACGCTGGGTGCCGGTGCCCAAGAGCTGGCTGGAGCATGGCTATGACTTCGCCTGCGCACCAGGCAAACGCAAGTCCAACGCCATGATGCCAATGGGCGTTGGCTCCATCGACAACGCACAACTGGTAGCGATCACGCAGCAAGGCCTATTCAATCAGTTGCCGGGTAATCAGCCGATCCGCATTGAGTCCAAGAAGAGCAGCACCGAGGACGTGATGCGCGACCTCAATTTCCTCTTGGGCGCACCTGAGAAAAAATGACCTCCGGCGCCAACCGGCACGCTTGAATAATGAGTGATCAACATGAAATACACAGGCGCATTGGCCTTGGCCCTCGTACTGCTGCAGACCGGCTGCGTCAGTTTTGACACCGTCCCGGAAATGTACGCGCGCAGCCAATGGAAAGGCCGCCCGGCGCAGGACGCCCTCAATTTCTTTGGTCCACCCCAAAAAATGGATCGCACCGCTGACGACCAGCATGTGGTGATGCAGTGGTACCGCGACACGTCCTACAACAGCAATGAGGTGGTGGCACAAAGCGCGGAAAGGCAGGGCAACGTGATGGTGCACACCAACTATTGGGCAACCGTCAATAACCCGAATCGCTGCATCCTTTCCATCATCGTCGATCAGGACAGAAAGATTGTCGGGTTTGAAGCCGATGAAGGCGAGTTGCTGCTGTCCAGTGGCTGCCAGTCGGTCAAATTTGGGCCGCCTTAAGGCGACCTACGCTAAGGCTGGCTAACAAAAAAACACCTGACAAATGTCATTTCCATGAAGGATCGTCCTCGACAATGAAATCCATCATCGTCGCCATCGCCCTACCGCTCTTTGCAGGCTGCGCAACGCCGAAATATTGGGAGGCCACCGGCGGCAACCCGTCCGACGGCCTTGTGCAACTCTTCTACGTACGGACGCCGTTTGAGTACGCGCAGATCCGGGAGTCCCAAGGGTTGGCGATTGCCACGGGGCGCTGCCAGTTTTGGAACTACGCGCGCGCTGAGCGCGCAGGCGCGCAAAAATCCGTGTGCCACACGATGGGGCAATTCCACTGCCTGGAAACCACCGTTACTCAGGATTATCGGTGCCAGAAGTGACACCCTCCCAAGGCGTCGAGGCGCATCGGGAAGTTGAGCGAACAGTAGTTGGCCTGGCGACCCAGGCGAACTGAGCGGATCTGGTAACATACGAACTTGAGCGCGTCCCCTACGGTTGTGCGCACAAACAAAAAAGACGCCTAAGCGTCTATTCCGTAAATCACAAGCAAAAAAAAGCCACTCGTTAGAGTGGCTTTTTCATTAATGCTTGGAGCGGGAAACGAGACTCGAACTCGCGACCCCGACCTTGGCAAGGTCGTGCTCTACCAACTGAGCTATTCCCGCTTGGTGATGCGCATTCTATAGAATCCTCAGCACCCGTCAACCCCTTGATTCAAAAAAGTTTTATTTCTTTTCAACGGTGGTTCGCAGATGGGGCCAGGCCGCACGCAGATATTGCAGCATGGACCACAGGGTCAGGCCGGCCGCGACCAGCAGCAAGGCGTAGCCCGTGAGCACCCAGAACGAGAAGTCCGACGGGTTGGCCAGCAGGATCACCAGCGCGAGCATCTGCGCGGCCGTCTTCCATTTGCCCATGTTGGAAACGGCGACGTGGGCGCGCGCGCCGATTTCGGCCATCCATTCGCGCAGTGCCGAGACGACGATTTCGCGGCCGATGATGACGGCGGCCGGGAGGGTCAGCCACAGGTTGCCGTGTTCCTGCACTAGCAGCACCAGGGCGACGGCGACCATGAGTTTGTCGGCCACGGGGTCGAGGAACGCGCCGAAG
Source organism: Pseudomonas sp. GW823-FHT02F05 (assembly GCF_058797315.1). NCBI lineage: Bacteria > Pseudomonadati > Pseudomonadota > Gammaproteobacteria > Pseudomonadales > Pseudomonadaceae > Pseudomonas > Pseudomonas sp. GW823-FHT02F05. The sequence continues at coordinate 17,043 of NZ_JBXAJM010000030.1, read as the reverse complement.
GGCGTGCTCTGTTCCAGGCGACGCGCCAGGTAGCCGTCGAGCCAGTCGGTGGCGGCTGCGAAGGCGAATACCGAACTGGAGGCGACGTAGCTCCATTCATACGGCAAATAGAACAACAATATGAAAATCGGGATAAGCAGGACGCGTAGAACGGTGATCAGATTAGGGATATTCATCGGCACAACTGGCTACGAGGTGAGAAGGCATTCTATTCGCTATGCAGATTGGCATAAATCAATTCAGCGAGCTTTTTACTGATACCGGGTGCTTTGGCTATTTCGTCAATGCTGGCACGGGAGAGCTCCTGCAAGCCACCAAAATGTTTAAGCAAGTCGCGACGCCGCGTCGGGCCAACCCCCGCAACCCCTTCCAGGGTTGAGGTTCGCCGGGTTTTGCCACGGCGGGCGCGGTGGCCGGTAATGGCGAAACGGTGCGCTTCGTCGCGAATTTGTTGAATCAGGTGCAGTGCGGGTGAGTCGCCCTTCAACGTGAACTCATGGGCGGCATCATTCAAGTACAACGTCTCGAAACCGGCCTTGCGCGTGGTGCCCTTGGCCACACCGAGCAGGATCAGGTCGGGCACCGCCAGTTCGTTGAGCACGTCACGGGCCATGGATAACTGGCCCTTGCCCCCGTCTACCAGCAGGATATCGGGCAACTTGCCCTCCCCGTCCTTCAACTTGCTGAATCGCCGCGTGAGCGCCTGGTGCATGGCGGCGTAGTCATCGCCTGCGGTAACGCCTTCGATGTTGTAGCGCCGGTAGTCGGCCTTGATCGGCCCTTCCGGTCCGAATACCACGCAGGAGGCCACCGTGGCCTCACCGCTGGAGTGGCTGATGTCGTAGCACTCCAGGCGCTGGGGCGGCTCATCCAGGTTTAGGACCTCGGCCAGGGCGTCGAAGCGTGCGGCAACGTGCTGTCGATTGGCCAGGCGTGCACCCAGGGCCTGTTCAGCGTTGGTGACGGCCAGTTGCTGCCAGCGAGCACGGGTGCCGCGTACGCGGTGGCTGATGTCCAGCTCGCGGCCGCGCAGCTCGTGGATGGCCTCGATCAAGGTGGGGAAGTCTTCGTGCACCACGTTGACGATCAGTTCAGACGGCAGGTCGCGCTCAGGGCTGCTGACGTAGTACTGGCCAAGGAACGCGGCCATGACCTCTGCCACGTCTTCGTCGATACCGGTCTGCGGGAAGAAGTTCTTGCTGCCTAATACCCGCCCGCCTCGTACGCTGATCAGGTGCACACAGGCGCCGCCCGGGTTGACGAACGCGGCGATCACGTCGACGTCACCGGTGCCGCCTTCCATGCTTTGCTGGTCCTGGACACGGCGCAGCAGGGAGATCTGGTCGCGCAGTTCGGCAGCCTTTTCGAAATCGAGGGTGCTGGCGGCCTGCTCCATGGCCCCGGACAGCTCATCGGTGAGTGCGTTGCTGCGCCCTTCGAGGAACATCACCGAATGGCGCACATCCTCGGCGTACTCCGAAGGTTCCACCAGGCCCACGCAGGGCGCCTTGCAGCGCTTGATCTGATATTGCAGGCACGGCCGGGTGCGGTTCTTGTAGAAGCTGTCTTCGCATTGACGCACAAAAAAGGTTTTTTGCAGCAGGCTCAGGCTTTCACGAATCGCCCCGGCGCTGGGATAAGGCCCGAAGTACTTGCCCTTCTGCTTTTTTGCCCCGCGGTGAATGCTCAGGCGCGGAAAGTTGCCATCCGATAAAAACACGTAAGGGTAGGATTTATCATCACGCAGCAGGATGTTGTAAGGCGGCCGCCATTCCTTGATCAGCGTCTGCTCAAGCAGCAGCGCCTCGGTTTCATTGGCGGTGATGGTGGTTTCGACCTGGGCGATACGCGCCACCAGGGCGGCGGTTTTCGGCGCAAGGCCGGTCTTGCGAAAGTAGCTCGCCAGACGGTTCTTCAGGTTCTTGGCTTTGCCCACGTAAAGTAGACGCGCCTCGCTGTCGAACATGCGGTACACGCCGGGGCGGCCACTGCAGGTGGAGAGAAAGGCACTCGGATCAAACGGTGTGGTCATGTCAGGCGCTAGCGTCCACCATGCCGTGGCGCACTGCGAGCAGGGTCAATTCAACATCACTGCTGATGGCAAGCTTCTCGAAGATACGATAACGGTAGGTATTGACGGTCTTGGGCGACAGGCACAGCTTGTCAGAGATGGTCTGCACCTTCTGGCAACCGACGATCATCAGGGCGATCTGGATTTCCCGCTCCGACAGCGCATCAAATGGCGAATCGCTGGTGGGCTGGAACGACTTGATCGCCAATTGCTGGGCAATCTGCGGGCTGATGTAACGCTGGCCGGCAAATACCAGGCGAATGGCTTGCACCATCTCGGCCAGGCCTGCGCCCTTGGTGAGGTAGCCGGCGGCACCGGCTTGCAGCAAACGGGTGGGGAACGGGTCTTCCTCGCACACCGTGACCACCACGACCTTGATGTCCGGGTGGCTGCGCAATAGCTTGGTCGTGGCACCAAGACCGCCAATCCCAGGCATCTTGACGTCCATCAGTACCACATCGGGCTTCAACTCCCGGGCCTTGATCAGGGATTCCTCCCCCGACTCCGCCTGGCCGACTACTTGCAGGCCGTCGATGTCAGCCAGCATTCGTGTAATGCCTGTACGAACGAGATCATGGTCATCGACTACTAGCACCCTAATCAAGCAGACACCTCGCGATATGGTCTTATAGGTTGCTGAACACCTTAGCAAAAAACCAAGGCGCAGACCTAGTTGCAAGTGTCATATATATAGAGATTAAACGTGCTGCGGCTGTTCGCCGGCTGGCGAACAGCCCTGTTTCCTGGGCTAAAGGTCAGGATTCCTGGGGGGGCGACTTGGCTTTTCCGTTCACCACGGATGAATGCTCAGCCAAGGTACTGGTCAAGCGACGGATTGCGTCCTGGTCTTCCTTGAACATCGCTCGGTAATTGCCCAGCACTTTTTCTTCGATCTTGCTCAGGTTATCCAGCTGGATCGGCGTTGGGCTGCCGGTCAACACGTACAGGATATCCACACCTTTTTCGGCGACGCGAGACAAATAGTCGGCCTTGGGTGCACGACCACCGCTTTCATATTTGCCTTGGGCGTTCGCTTCAACGCCTCCAATTTCTCCAAAAACTTTCTGCGACAGGCCAAGTCGCTCTCTTTCTTGCCTTAAGCGCGAACCGATTCCACTCATTTGGATGTATGATCCTAAATTGGCACACCCCAAGAGGTGTCACACCATCACTTCGTTAAACAAACTTGAACGGTTTTGAACTATGCCCGGAATCCGTACTGCTGCACAAGCCAAGGCCTGGCTGGAACATCAAGGAAAGTCAGTTCAAGCGTTCGCCCGGGAGCATGGCGTAGACCCGGCAACCACGTATCAAGTGCTCTCCGGACGCAAAAAGGGACGGCGTGGAGAAGCCCATAAAGTGGCGGTACTTCTGGGCATGAAAGAGGGCGTTATCGTGGATGAGCCAAGAGCTCAACCCCACGACGAACAAAGCACTAGCTGACAGCAGTATGCGCTTATTTGTAGGACGTGCATGTTTTAGTCCGATGTGAGTGCGCGACACTCACGCTCCATCCGCCAGAAGCCATCCTCTTCACCGACAATGCTCAACCCCAGGCGCTGATACAGCCTTCTTGCCGGGTTGGTCTTGAACACCGTCAAACGTAGAAAGCCCAGGCCCTCGACGCGTGCCTTGAGCGCCATTTGCTCCAGCACCCATGTGCCCGCGCCCTGCTTGCGGCAGCATTCCAGCAGGTGCAACTCGCGGATATACAAGGCCTTGCCGTCGCGGCTCAGGCTGATAAAGCCCATGACGACGTCATCGTTGCAGATCAGCCAGTTCTCGCGGCCCGCCCAGGCCACGTCGAAGCCGTCGTTGGACCACAACAAGCCGTTCTGACGGTAGTAATGGCTCATGGCCTGCTGGGTCAGGGTGCGGGCAAACGGCAGGTCCTGCTCGATGGCCCGGCGCAAATGAAACCTCATTCAGAGGGCGACCACTTGGCCGGTCCACTGCCCGCCGTCGCGACGGGCGATCACCAACGCGTCGCCGACACCGGGGGCGGCAACAAGCAAGTTGCCATCGGCGGTCCAGATCGCACTGCGGCCCGCACAAGCCCAGCCTCCGGACGGGCCACCGTGGTTAGCCATCAGTACCAACAGGCCATGCTCGGCCGCATAGCCTTCAAGCAAAGCACTGTCCGCCGCGTAGCCTCCCTCGCTGATCAGTACGCCGGCGGCATACACCGTGGCGCTCGCTGCCGCCGCTTGACGTGGATGGCTGGCCTGGGAAAAGTCCGCACACACCGCCAATGCGATACGCTCCTCGGCCAATTCCAGGGCTTCACCGCCCTGCCCCGCGGCAAATGCCAGCTCTTCGCCGGGGTGCAGATGCTGCTTGGTGTAGACGCCTACTGAACCGTCCGCCCCAAGCACCAGCGCGCCGATCAGCACACCTGTTTGTGGCGCCAGACGCACCGGCATGCCCACCACAGCCGTCAACCGCAGCTCCCGCGCCAACTCACGCAAAGGCGTCAACACGGCGTCTTGCGGGTCGATGGCCAAGTCGGCCGCCAGGAACGGCTCGTAGCCCGTCAGTGACAGTTCTGGAAACACCAGGCATTGCACGCCCTGTTCAGCCGCGGCCCGCATCAACGCCAGGTGCCGCTGGATATTGGCAGCGATATCGCCCGGGATGGAAACGGTTTGCGCCGCAGCAAGGGTCAAGGCAGTCATGGTCGCGTCCTGGCAATCACTGGTTGAGAGTTATCAGCATATCCACACTTACCCCATAGCGGTAAGTACTACCACGCAATAGAAATTACTGATTGAATCCACCCGCACGCCTCTAGTAAGCTCCCCCCATCATTTGGAGAGCCCCATGTTGCCACTCACCCACACTCAGGTTTGCCCTGCTGCCAGCGCCTTGCGCTCGGTGTCGGCTATCCGTGTGAACGGTTCGAGCGCACTGGCCGGCTTTTATTTTGGGTATTGGTTTAGCCACTGGCGCGCCTGATACCTGAAATCGGCGCCCACTACTCAAGGGGTCGCCTACCAGAGAAATCTAAACCCCCGGTCGGCTCCCCGACCGGGGGTTTTGTTTTTTCAGCGCCTGACAATTTGTTTATCACGCTCACTTAAAGGAATCACACCATGAACTACGCCACTTATTACCGCTACGACACTTGCACTGCATGGCGATTTAGCCAGCTCCGTTCGGGACAGCCTGCCGCCTCCGACCGGTCACCCCGTGGTGGCAAGCCAACACACGTAGCCGATACGGCCAATTGTCGAACACCCCAGTAGGCCAAGCGTGCGGGAATCGCCCGCCGCTTGCCCAGGAAGCCTTGAATATGAACTCCTCCGTCGCCGCTTTGCCCGTCTCTGCCCTCAACAGCGCCAATGAAGCCCTGACCCAGCGTTTGCCCAGCGCTCTTGAACTCAAGCACCAACTCCCGCTCAGCCCGTTCCTCAACGAACAAGTCCACGGCCATCGCCAAGCCGTGCGCGCCATCCTCAATGGCGAAGACTCACGCTTGCTGGTGATTGTCGGCCCGTGCTCTATCCACGACCCGGAATCGGCCATGGAATACGCGCGCAATCTGAAGAAGCTCGCGCTTGAAGTCAGCGACCAGATGCTGCTGGTGATCCGTGCCTACGTCGAGAAACCGCGCACCACTGTGGGCTGGAAAGGCTTGGCCTACGATCCACACTTGGACGGCAGCGATGACATGGCCGCCGGCCTGACCCTGTCCCGCGAACTGATGCGTGAAATGCTGCGCCTGGGCCTGCCGGTGGCCACCGAGTTGCTGCAACCCATGGCCGCCGGCTACTTCGATGACCTGCTCACTTGGGTCGCCATTGGCGCACGCACTACCGAGTCGCAGATTCACCGCGAAATGGCCAGCGGCCTGAGCATGCCCGTGGGCTTCAAGAACGGCACCGATGGTGGCGTCGCCATTGCCTGCGATGCGATGCGCTCAGCCTCTCACCCGCATCGCCATTTCGGCGTTGACAGCCAGGGCCACCCGGCGATCATCCAGACTCCCGGCAACCCCGACACCCACCTGGTGCTGCGCGGCGGCCACCGTGGGCCCAACTACGATGCGCAAAGCGTGGCCGACGTAAAGCATGACCTGGCCAAGTCCAAGGTGGCGGCACGGATCATGGTCGATTGCAGCCATGCCAACAGCGGCAAGAACCCGCTGCGCCAACCGGCGGTATTCAATGACGTGCTGGAGCAGCGCCTGCAAGGTGATACCTCGCTGGTCGGCATGATGCTTGAAAGTCACCTGTTCGAAGGCTGCCAGCCGCTGAGCGCGTCGATGAAATACGGCGTTTCGGTGACCGATGGTTGCCTGGGTTGGAACGGGACCGAGCAGTTGTTACGCAGTGCCGCCGAGCGGTTGCGGGAACACCGCAAAGCCGACTGATCGGTGAAAACTAAAATCCGGGAGGGAGCTTGCTCTCGCTGGACGGGGTGCAGGCCCCGTCATTTTAGACAAAAAGCGGGTCCGCTTCGCGCCCCAGCGGGGGCAAGCTCCCTAAGGGACGCGGCTAGGCCCTGGCCACCGGCATGCGGGATAACTCCCGCAGCCACGGCAACACTCGCAGGCCGTGGAAGACCTCCGAGGGGTCGACGATGCCCATGAAATGTTCAAGATTGACGTTGTCCGGCACGCCCGGCAGGCGCACCCGTATTACCGGCGTTACACCGCAAGGCGCACCCAGATCCAGGTGATCGTAGACCAGCACATGACGCACCTGAGGCTGAGCTTCGTAAGCCTGGGCCATCAGCGCCGCATTGATAATCAGCACATCGAATGGGTCGGCAGGAATAGCGGTGAGAATCCGTAACTCCTCGAACGTTTGCACCGGCACGATCCGGTAATAGCCCAACTGGTTGAGCATTTTCTCGATGTACAGGCGTTGCAGATGCTGTTCATCGGCAATCAGGATGGTCAATGCTTTGTTCGGCATGGCAAACCCCTGGGCAGGCAGTGCTCGACAGTGAGCGTCGCCCATTTTCCAGACATATGCCGACGAAAAAATCAGGCTTATTCCCCGTTCATGTAAGAACTTTCCCAAATCCTCCGAAAGGCGATCAACCACAGTCAGGGCTGATTGCAATAAGCGCTTAAGCCATGATGCAAAACATCGATCGCCTCACCCACGCTTTCAACCGCTGGTCCCAATGCCTGACGGTCCCGCTGTTCACACGCCGCCTCCAATGCCTCACATACACTGATCAATGGGTTGGCCTTGACCATCCGCGCGCCTCCCTTGGCACGATGAGCCAGGTCGTGCAACTTGGCAAAGTCTGCCTGGCTTGCCAGCCGTGGCAGCAAGGCACGATCCGCCTCCAGGCTTTCGAGTAACGGCGCCAGCAATTCGACCAGCGCGGCATGATCATCCCCGGTCAGCGCAACCAGGGTGCTCAAGTTGAAGGTAACCAAGGGTCGCGGGCTCGTGCCAACTGAACGCGACGCCAATGCCGCCCGCAAGTCGTCAAGCCCGGTTGGCTTGAACAGGCAGCCATCCATGCCAGCCTGCCGACAGCGCTCGGCCTCCTCCGGCTGGGCGTTGGCGGTGAACCCGAGTAACAGGCAGGGCCCCAGACCCCGCTCACGCTCCTGTGCGCGAATCTCCTGGGCCAACTGATAGCCGTTCTTGAATGGCATGTTGCAATCGGTAATGACGCCGTCGAACTGCCCCGTTCGCCACTGTTCAAGCCCTTGGACACCGTCTTCGGCCGTGATGATACGGTGGCCCAGAAAGCTCAACTGTCGGGCCAGCAGCAAGCGGTTGGCCGGGTAGTCGTCCACCACCAGAATGCTCAGCGCGCGCCCTTCAGGCGCAGCCTCTTGCACAGGCTCAATCGGGGCTGGCAGCGTGGCGGTCATGACCAGGGTCAACGTCACGTCCACCCGAGTGCCGTGCCCCAACACACTACTCAAGTGCAATTGGCCGCCCATCATTTCGCACAGGCTGCGGCTGATCACCAACCCCAGCCCAGACCCGCTGCGTGCCGATTGCTGGTTATTGCTGCCCTGGATGAACACACTGAACAACCGCTGCTGGTCGGTGACGCTGATTCCGATGCCGGTATCTTGCACCCATAACTGCACGGCCAAGCGATCGCCCTCGACCACCGCCTGCGCGACCAAACTGACCTGCCCATGGGGAGTGAACTTGATGGCATTGCTCAGCAGATTCGAGACCACCTGCTTGAATCGCAGCGGGTCGACCAGCACCGCCTGGTCAATCAACGGGTCCAGCTCAACCTGCAGTGCCAACCCCTTGGCTCGGGCCAGCCCCTCGAATACGCGTGCGACCGACGCCAACAACTCATGCAGGTTGGCGGGCTCCAGGGTCAGTGACAAATGCCCGGACTCGATCCGCGCTATATCGAGAATATCGCCGATCAGCTCCAACATACCCCGCGAAGCCACCGAGGCCACCTCCAGAGCATCGCGGTCGACCCGTCCCTGCTCGGCATTTTTCAAGGCCAGTTCGATCATGCCGATCACGGCGTTCATCGGCGTGCGGATCTCGTGGCTCATGGTCGCCAGGAAGGTCGTCTTGGCGCGATTGGCGGCGTCGGCATCGTCCTTGGCTTCCTGTAGCTGGCCGAGCAGCCGGTGCCGTTCGCTTACGTCTACCCAACCGGCAATCATGCCCACCACCTTCTCGTCGCCGTCGCGATACGGCAGCATCCACTGGTAAATGGTCAGCACATCGCCGTTGGGCACCTTGAGGATTCGATCATGAATCTGCGGCTCGCCGCCGGCCATCAAGCGCAGGTAATCGTCATGAAACGACCGGGCCTGTGGCGGGTTTTCGATGTCGGTTTCCACTACGGTCCTGCCGATCACGTCTTCAAGTTTGTAGCCAAACACGTCGAGGTAGGCGTTATTGCAGGCCATCAATCGCCCTTGGCGATCACGCACGTAAATCGGGTGCGGCGTGCCGTCGATCAATACGCTCATGAACCGCATCTGATCGCTCAGCGCTCGCTCGGCCTGCAGGCGCTTGCGAATCAGGCTGCGCAGGTAAATCGCCCAGCCCAGCGTGATGGCCAACAACAACGCCGCCAACCCAAAGCCCTGAAGAATCACATTACGATAACGCAACCAATAGCTGTCCTCGATGATGACCTCGCTACGCCACTGGCCAATCAGTTCGTCCATTTCCTGAGGGGTGATGCTCAGCAGCGCCTTGTCGAGGATCGAATACAGCTCCAACTGACTGCGATTTACCCCAAAGGTCACGCGTGCAGGCTCAATGCCAACCGTGCTGCTGACACGCAAGCGGTCGCGGTAATACCGGGTGATCAGATAACGTGCGCTGATCAACGAGTTGACCGCGCCGTCGGCGTCACCATTGGCCACCAGCGCCATGGCTTGCTGGGGGTTCTCCACGTCGACAAACATCACACCTGGAAAATTTTTCGCTATGTCCTCATGCAGGCCATTGCCGACCACCATGGCCAGGCGTTTGCCGACCATGTCCTCCAGCGTGAGCGGGCTGTGGGGACCGTTACGGGTTACCAGCACAAAGGGATTGGTCAGGTAGGGCCGGGTAAAGCGCACTTTTTCAGCACGCTCCGCGCTAGGCGTGACGACCGCCAGCATGTCCGCCGTACCCGCACTGACGATATTGATCTGGCGCGGCAATGAGCCGCCCGGGACCACATCGAACTTCAAGCCGGTACGCAAGCTGATACGCGATAGTACCTCGGCACTCAACCCTTCGAACTGGCCTTGATCACCAATAAAAGATAACGGTAGAAAGTCATTGAGTACCGCGACTCTGACCCTTGGATTCTTTTGCACCCAGCGTTGTTCGCTGGCACTCAAATGCAACCGGTCAACGCCGATTATCCCCAGGTTACCTCCGCTCCAGCGGCGCAGGATTTCCATCTGCTCGCTGGCGGGAATCGCCTCCAGCGCGGCATTGAGAATGGGCAGTAAACGTGTATTTTCGCGGGCGACGGCAAACGCAAACGGGTTGACTTCCAAGCCGGAAAAATCCGCCATACGTACATTGTTGAGGTGATTGCGATTGATCAGGTAGTTGCTGCTGATAGCATCCCCCAGATAGACGTCGGCGCGACCAAACGCTACGGCACCAATGGCTTCGAAAGTCGAGGCAAACAACTCCAATTGGGCCTGGGGATAAAACGCCCGAACGGCGTCGGGCTGCATATAGTGATACAGCATCGCTACGCGCTTGCCCGCCAAGTCGTCTTTCAATACCTGGCTGTCACCGCTGCGGGTCACCAGGATCGGTTGATCGTTGGCGTAGGAGCGAGACAAAAGCAGTTGCGGGTCGGCCGCTTCGTAGCCATTGGCGGAACCGAGAAAATCCACGCCCCCCTGCTTCAAGGCTTCGATCACTTCATCGCGGGTATCGTAACGCCGTACCTCTATGGAGATATGCAGGGCCTGACCCACCAGTGCGGCAAAATCGGCGGTGATACCTTCGAGCTCGTCGTTGTTATTGGTCAAGTCAAAAGGCGCGTAATCGGGAGCAGAAACCCCCATCAACAATGTGCGCCGCTCGCGCAGCCAGCGCCAATCAGACTCGTCCAGTGCTACCTGCGGGGTGTCAATACGTGAGTGCCCCAACAGCCGCAAAGCATGGGGCTCATCCAGGGCCACCGCGATCTGAGGTAACAGGCTCATCCAGAAGATCATGGCGAACCTTATAAACGCGGTGGTGATCATCTCAATTCAGATCAGATGGTTGCGCTGGGCAAACTTGGATAAGTGCACTACCGAAGACATGCGTAACTTCTCCTTGAGTCGAGTCTTGTAAGTGCTGATGGTCTTGTGGCTCAGCAGCATCTGTTCGGCAATTTCCTTGTTGCCCAGCCCCAGGGCCAACATTTGCAATACGGTTAACTCACGGTCCGATAAGCACTCGATCATCTGCCGTTCCGTTTCTTGCAGATCATCGCGGCGCACCGAACTGGTCGGCAAACTGGGGAAGCAGCTGTAGCCCGACATGATCGCTTTGATAGCCTTTTGCAGCTCATCCAGCTCACCGGTCTTGGCGACGAACCCCATCGCGCCGGAACGCATGCAACGGGTAGAAAAAAATACCGCCAGGTAGGAGGTCAGTACCAGAATCTTGCACGGCAAGCCCAACGCCTTGATGCGGCTGATAACCTCCAACCCGCCTAATTTAGGCATCGCCAGGTCGAGGATAATCAGCTCGGGACGTTGCTCCCTCGCCAACTGCATGGCGTCAGCGCCATCCCCCGCCTGAAAAATCTCATCAAACCCCTCCAATTGCAGGAGGTGTTTGACCGTTGCCCGGATAAACGGATGGTCATCCACAATTAATGCTTTGCTCATAAAACTTCCTTATGTGGACAAAATACCCTTACACATCACGCCGGACCTGGGTACCTGTGAGAAATGACAGTTCCGACAAGCGGCACTGCTTCCTTGGAGCGGTAACCAAGCAGTGTCTGGCCTCTTCAATTAACTCAACAGAGCGACGGACGCCGGGCCTCAACGGCGCAACAGCCGCAAGTACCCAACTTTAGCAATGCAATGATGTTTCAACCGAAGGGATAATCCGGACAACATGTAGGATTTTTCCACATGCAAGCTTAGCCAATCCTGGCCAGCCCATAAGGATCAGTCGGTGGTGCTCGGACTCCAGAAGGCCTGCACCACCAGGGTTGACGTTGAGAGGCGCGCCACCAGCGCGTCCAGTTCGTCGCCATCCACCGACGTGGCGGCCAGGATGGCCTCGATTTCCACTTCGTCACTGCCGAACGGTCGCACGTCGACGTCGCTGGCAGGGTAGTTGCAGCGTGCCAACTCGGCTTCCAGTAACACCATCACGGCCTGTTGCTGACTGCGGCGCGCAATGACATAGAGGATATTGGTGACCTCTGCCGACACCACGTCCAAGGGCTGACGATTGATGTTGTTGACGATCGGCCGCAGCAAGGTGTTGGCCGCCAGCACAAACAGCGTGCCCAGCAACGCCTCGAGGATCAGGTCGGCGCCAGCGCAGGCACCCACCGCGGCCGAAGCCCAGAGGGTGGCGGCCGTATTGAGCCCGCGCACATTGCCCTCCTCCCGCATGATCACACCCGCCCCCAGGAAGCCGATGCCCGACACCACGTAAGCGACCACGCGCACCGCGCCTTCCGCACCGCCCAGTCGGTTGGCCATGTCCACAAAGATCGCCGCGCCCACCGCCACCAGCACATTGGTACGTAAGCCGGCGGTGCGCTGGCGGTACTGGCGCTCGAACCCGATGAGGCCGCCGAGAATAAACGCAGCGCTGAGGCTGACCACGGTGTCGACCAGGGAGTTGAGGTTGATGTTGTTGATTGCCTGCATAAGAAATCTCCATGAATGCAGCGGCACATTGGTAACTCGCAGGCCCCTGTAGGAGCTGGCTTGCCTGCGATAGCGGTACACCACCAATGAATCTGGCGACTGATACACCGTCATCGCGGGCAAGCCCGGCTCCCACAGGATTTGCGATGTTGCATGGAACCTGTTACTGCCAGCCAAACCTGCGAATGTAGTAGCCCTTCACTGCCTGAGTCAGCGCCATGTAAGCCAGCAAAATCACCGGCAGGAACACGAAGTACAGCGACGGCAGCGCCTGCAATTTGAAGTAGTGCGCCAAAGGCCCCATCGGCAGGAATATCCCCACGGCCATGATCACGCCGGTCATCAACATCAACGGCAGCGCTGCGCGGCTTTGCAGGAATGGGATTTTTGGCGTGCGGATCATGTGCACGATCAGGGTCTGGGTCAGCAGCCCCACCACAAACCAGCCGGATTGAAATAGCGTTTGGTGGTCTGGAGTGTTGGCATCAAACACATACCACATGAGTGCGAACGTGGTGATGTCGAAGATCGAACTGATCGGCCCGAAAAACAACATGAAGCGCCCCACTTCCCCCGGCTGCCAGCGTTGCGGCGTGGCAAGCATCTCGTCATCGACGTTGTCGAACGGAATCGCAATCTGCGAGATGTCATACAGCAGGTTTTGCACCAGCAGGTGCATCGGCAGCATCGGCAAAAACGGGATAAAGGCACTGGCCACCAACACCGAGAACACGTTGCCGAAGTTCGAACTGGCGGTCATCTTGATGTATTTGAGCATGTTGGCGAAGGTGCGCCGGCCTTCCAGCACGCCCTCCTCCAGGATCATCAGGCTCTTCTCCAGCAGGATGATGTCAGCCGCTTCCTTGGCGATGTCCACCGCACTGTCCACCGAAATCCCGATATCCGCCGTGCGCAGCGCCGGAGCATCGTTGATGCCATCGCCCATAAAGCCGACCACATGTCCGTTGGCCTTGAGCAGCCGCACGATGCGTTCCTTGTGGCTGGGCGTGAGCTTGGCAAACACATTGGTGGTTTCCACGGCCAGGGCCAGTTCGGCGTCGCTCATCGACTCGATGTCGTTGCCCATCAGCAAGCCTTGTTGCTCCAGGCCCACTTCGCGGCAGATCTTCGCCGTGACCAGTTCGTTGTCGCCGGTCAACACTTTCACCGCCACGCCGTGGGCCTTCAGGGCCTTGAGGGCGGGCGCGGTGCTTTCCTTGGGCGGGTCGAGAAACGCCACGTAGCCGATCAGCGTCAGGTTGTTTTCATCGGCCAGGGTGTAGGTGTCACGTCCTGCCGGCATCGGCTGCGCCGCTACCGCCACCACCCGCAGCCCTTCTTCGTTAAAGGCCGCGGTCACCTGGCGAATGCGCGCCAGCAGTTCGTCGGTCAGTGCCTCATCGACGTCACCATGACGCACGCGATTGCATACCGACAAAATTTCCTCCACCGCCCCTTTGCAGATCAACAGGTGCGGTTGGTGCTCCTCGGCCACCACCACCGACATGCGGCGGCGGTTGAAGTCGAATGGGATCTCGTCGACCTTGTGGAACGCGGTACCGACTTTCAGCTCACGATGGATGTCCACATGCTCGAGCACGGCCACATCCAACAGGTTTTTCAGGCCGGTCTGGTAGTAGCTGTTGAGATAGGCCATTTCCAGCACGTCGTCCGACTCCTGGCCCCACACGTCCACATGGCGCGCCAGGAAAATCTTGTCCTGAGTGAGCGTGCCGGTCTTGTCGGTGCACAGCACGTCCATGGCGCCGAAGTTCTGGATCGCGTCCAGGCGCTTGACGATGACCTTCTTGCGCGACAGAAACACCGCGCCCTTGGCCAAGGTCGAGGTGACTATCATGGGCAGCATTTCCGGGGTCAAGCCTACCGCAATCGACAGCGCGAACAGCAACGCCTCGGTCCAGTCGCCCTTGGTGAAGCCGTTGATGAACAGCACCAGCGGCGCCATCACGAACATAAAGCGAATCAGCAACCAACTGACCTTGTTGACCCCCTGCTGGAACGAGGTGGTCGCACGGTCCGTCGCCGTGACGCGTTGCGCCAAGGCACCAAAATACGTGCTGTTGCCGGTGGCGAGGATGACCGTCGTGGCGGCGCCGGACACGACGTTGGTGCCCATAAACAGAATGTTCTCCAGCTCCAGCGGGTTGCGCGTGTGGGCGTCCTGCTGGTGGGCGAACTTTTCCACCGGCATGGATTCGCCGGTCATCGCCGCCTGGCTGACGAACAAGTCCTTGGCGCTGAGCACGCGGCAGTCCGCGGGGATCATGTCGCCGGCCGACAATACAATCAGATCGCCTGGCACCAGTTGCTTGATCGGCAGTTCAATGCGCTTGGCAGACTCGCGGCGCAGCACCGTCGCGGTATTGCTCACCATGGCCTTCAAGGCGTCGGCGGCCTTGTTAGACTTGGCCTCCTGCCAGAAGCGCAACAGGGTCGAGAGCACCACCATGGAGAAAATCACCGTGGCGGCCTTCATGTCTTCGGTCAGCCAAGAGATCACCGCCAACAGGGTCAGCAGCAGGTTGAACGGATTCTTGTAGCAATGCCACAGGTGCACCCACCACGGCAGCGGCTGTTCGTGCTCGACTTCGTTAAGGCCGTATTGCACGCGCAGGGCGTCGGCTTCCTGAGTGCTCAAGCCCTCGGCGTGGCTGCCCAGCACGCCCAGCAATTGCACAGTGCTGCGGTTGGCAGAGGCCACCAGTGTCTGCGCCAGGCTGGGCGGTACTTCGCGGCTGACGCTGGCATCGGTCACGGTTTCCAGCATCGCCAGGCGGCGAAAATGCCGGGCGATATGCCGGGTCCGCAGGAAACCGGCGAAGAACTCTTTGAGCAAAGTGAGGTTCATGGTGTAACTCCTGCGCGAGGAAAAACCGTCGTGCAGGTACTGCCCGTCCACACCGCGCCCGTCACACAGGCACAGCCGAACCTGGCCCGCCCGCCGTAACAGGCAGGCGCGTCCGTAGCATCCAGGCGTTACCCAGGTGCTGGTCAGCGTCGATGAGAGGGAATCAGGCAGTTGCCAGGAGTGGCCACCGCCGGGATGCCGCTTCTCGCTTTATGAGGCGAGACAACGGCATCTGGAAAATGCGCGTTACCTTGCCAAGTAGAGGCCGGTTACCGAAACCGGCCGACGACTGTCACTCGAACAAGTACCCACTGAGGGTCTCCGCTATTGATGAAAACGCGCGAAGCTTACGCCCCGATGTTGGCGGAGTAAACCGTAGGAAAGTGCCAGCTTGGTGAATAAGAAGATTCTTCAGGATGGGTTCAGGAAAGAGCGTTTTGCTTACTTTTGTCTGGGCCGGCAGTCCGGCTTTTCAAAAGTGAGCCGCTATAAAAGCGGAACCCTGAGTAGCCGTTACCGCAGGAATGGATATGTACACGGTCCAACTGTGTTGACTGTCAGGCCGTCTTCGCAGGCAAGCCAGCTCCCACATTTGGATCGCGGTGCGTCAGCTCGATCAGCGTCTACCTGGGATTGATGTACATCCCTGGCTATGGCGTATCAGGTCGATCCCTTTCAACCAACGCCACGTAGTCTTCAATGCTCACGCTGGCAACACCCTTTACCTGGATAGACACCTTATTCACCTGCCGACCCATCGTGATGCCCTCGCGGGTACGCACCTGTACATAGCCAAGTCTGGGCCAAAAACGCTCGGCCCTGGTATTGCCCACCACTACCGTCAGCCGCAGCCACTGGGCGCCCTTCGCCACCGCCCAGGCCTCAAGGTCCGCGTGCAAGCGCTGCGCCAGCCCGCTGCCGTGCCAGCGCGCATGCACCAGCAGCAACCCGATGTGCCACACCCCGGTGGCGAGCAAATCCGCGGCGATATTCACCACGGCGACCAGG
This sequence comes from Pseudomonas sp. GW823-FHT02F05, assembly GCF_058797315.1. Taxonomy (NCBI): domain Bacteria; kingdom Pseudomonadati; phylum Pseudomonadota; class Gammaproteobacteria; order Pseudomonadales; family Pseudomonadaceae; genus Pseudomonas; species Pseudomonas sp. GW823-FHT02F05. The sequence continues at coordinate 789 of NZ_JBXAJM010000030.1, read as the reverse complement.
TGGCCCTGCGCATCTCGGTAACCCAGCCAGTACAGGCGGCTGCAATGCCAGCCGGCGGGTAATTGGCCGCGTAATTCTTCCCGTGCTTCGGACGGGGTAGCCGGTTCGCCATTCACCGCGATGAAGTAAGCCGGCGCCTGTTCAAAAAACTGCTGCAGCTCAGCTTCATCGCAGCCAAGCAGCTCAACCACCCGAATGCCTTCGAGGAAACTGCCAGGCAACACCTGTGGATCAACGTCCATGTTCAACCTCTTCAATCATCCCGTGTCAGCACTTCCAGCAATTCAATTTCGAAGCGCAGATTACTGTTGGGTTTGATATGCGCGCCCATCGAGCGCTCGCCATAGGCCAGGTGCGCCGGTACATACAACGAGCGTACACCGCCAACCTGCATGCCCATCAAGCCCTGGTCCCACCCCTTGATCACGCGGCCAGTGCCGATCACGCACTGGAACGGTTTGCCCCGCTCCCAGGAGGAATCGAACACCGTGCCATCTTCCAGGGTGCCGGTGTATTGGGTGGTGATCAGCGCGCCCTTGACCACGGCTTTGCCGTCGCCCAGGCGGATGTCGGTGACCTGCAGTTCGTCGTTGCTCATGGGGTTCTCATTGAAGGGTCAAAGGCTGGGGTTTTCCCAGAATCGGAGGGGTTTGGCAAGTGCAGGGAAATGGCCAACGTGATGGTGGACCGTTCGCTGGAATGCATACAGCCGCGTCAGAATCCAATGTGGGAGCTGGGGGGGGGGGGGGGGGGGGGGGGGGGGGAGGGGGGGAGGGGAGGTATGGAAGG
>NZ_JBXAJM010000029.1:0-65452 GCF_058797315.1 Pseudomonas sp. GW823-FHT02F05 | reverse complement strand
GCCTGCGATAGCGGTGTATCAGCGACATGTGAGTCGGCTGACCCTCCGCTATCGCAGGCAAGCCAGCTCCCACAGTTGATGTTGGTGGCTGTACAGGCCTTATTCCGGTGCGTGATCGCGCAAAAACACCAGGTTATCCGGCTTGGACTGCTCCGCATTGAAGCGATAGCCCTGTACATCGAACTGCTTGAGCTGGGCCGGATCGTTGATGCGTTCTTCAATCACAAACCGGCTCATCATGCCCCGAGCTTTTTTCGCGTAGAAGCTGATGATCTTGTACTGGCCGTTCTTCAGGTCCTTGAACTCGGTATTGATGATCCGCGCGTTCAAGGCCGTGCGCTTGACCGCCGAAAAATACTCATTGGACGCCAGGTTGAGCAGCACATCGTCGCCTTGCTCGGCCAGGGCTTCATTCAACCATTCGCTGATGCGTGTGCCCCAGAACGCGTAAAGGTCCTTGCCGCGGGCGTTGGCCAGCTTGGTGCCCATCTCCAGGCGATACGGCATCATCAGGTCCAGCGGGCGCAGCAGGCCGTAGAGGCCCGAGAGCATACGCAGATGGTCCTGGGCATAGCTGAAATCGGCCTCGCTGAAAGTCTCGGCATTCAGGCCGGTATACACATCGCCCTTGAACGCCAGCAGCGCCTGCTTGGCGTTGGCCGGAGTGAAGGCCGGCGTCCAGCTGCCGAAACGCGCAGCGTTGAGGCCACCGATCTTGTCGGAGACGTGCATCAGCTCACTGATTTGCGCCGGGCTCAGTTCGCGCAGTTGCTCGATCAGTTCCTGGGAGTGGTCCAGGTACTGCGGCTGGGTGAAGCGCGCAGTGACCGGCTTGGACTCGAAGTCGAGGGTTTTGGCGGGGGAAATCACCATCAGCATGAAGTTGGCTCCTGGAATCGTGGGCGAGATTCTAGGGGTTGGGGCGTTTTGACTCCACCTATGATGGCGATAGATGCGATCCGCTATGATGGGCGGTAACTCTGTAGAGGGAGACCTCGTGTGCGATTAGCGCTTTTATTGTCCGCTTGCCTGCTGTGCCTGAATGCCCACGCCGCGCCGGTGGATGTCGCCAGCCTGGACCGTGGTACCTGGCCGGAAAAACTCGCCAGCCCGGCGCTGTTCGATGTGGCTTCGCGTGCGGAGATCCTGACGTTCGCCCACGGCCTGCTCGCCAGCGAAGCCCTGGACGACGCGGCGCTCAAGCAACGCCTGGGGCTGAAGATCATCAACCTGGCCGCCATCGGCGATCTGCGTCGCCAGCTCTGGCAACGGCTGTTGGAGAACTACACATTCGCCCAGCAGAGCTGCGAAGAAGACGCCTCGTTCTGCTACCTGGTGGAAAACATGGACGACCTGCGTGAGCAGGCCGGCAAGTTCGAGGTCAGTGACAACTCTTTCTATATAGGCTGGGCCGCCCCCAGCCGGCACTTTCACGAACGCTATCTGGACGAGTTGTTGCGCAAGGCCGCGCTGTTTCCGCAGATCAGCAGTGAAGTGGCGCGCTTTGGCGATCATGAGCGCAACGGTGATGAACTCAATGACCGGATGTTTTTACTGACCTTCGACGGTGGCCCTGCACCTGTCAGCGGCAATACCGACTGGCTCACCGATTACCTGCGCAAGCAAAAGATGAACGCGACGTTCTTTGTCCTTGGCAGCAGCTTGCAAACCCGTGTGGAGCGCAGTTCCGCCGCCGATGTGCAGGCGCTGTACCAAGGGCAGTGCGTGGGGCTTCAGGGCTGGCAGTACCGCTCCCACAGCCATTGGGTCGACTGGCAAAGCTCCATCACCCGCAGTGCCGGGCTGGTACAGAACCTGATGCCGGAAAACTATGTGCCCTTGTTCCGCCCGCCGTATGGGCAGCGCCGCGCGGACAGCCAGGGATTCTTCCAGCAACAGGGCCTGCAAGTGGCGTTATGGGACATCGACTCCCAGGACGAGCCGGGCAAGCTCAAGGCCGATGAGTCGGCGCAACGGGTGCTGACATTGATGCTGCTGTGGCGCAAAGGCGTGATCGTGTTTCACGACACCCAGGACAAGGCGCGGGTGGCATTGCCGATGGTGTTGCAGGCTACGGCGCAGAGTGGCTTGGGTTGGCAGGAGTGTCGCGAGGCATTTCGATGAGGTGCCCGGCTTTGCTGGGGATGGGGTGTTTTCGGGGCGATTTGATGCGACATTTCGATGCAGGCGGACTTCCGACTTTAACGGGGTACATGGCACTCGGCTAGTGCTATTCGTCATCCTGAAAAATAAACTTCAAAAAAGCGTCAAAGTGCTTTTTCCTGTCATGGGTTTTGCGGTATTACGAAGTCAGACCGCCGAAACCTGCAACACAGGTGGCGTCTTCCAAGACTCCGCATGTGGGCACTGCACTTGACGTCCCTCAGGTGCACTCGGTGGTCGAATCGAGGCGCAGCACCGCCCAGGTATTGCGTCGAATGGCTCCCACAAAGGTGACCGAGTATGGATGATCATGGACGTAACCCTTCTTCCGACCAGCCAATCCTTTATGTGCTTGATACCAACGTATTGATCCACGATCCAAATGCACTGCTGAACTTCGAAGAACACCACGTCGCCATCCCGATGATCGTGCTTGAGGAGCTCGACAAACTCAAAAGCGGCCACCACAGCGTTGCCGCCGAATGCCGCCAGGCCATCCGCCTGATCGACAAGACCCTGGGTGAAGCTTCGCCCGAGGACGTCGAGGTCGGCGTGCCCATCCAGCGTGGCAAGAGCGGGCCCAAGGGCTTGCTGTCGATCCTGATGAGCAAGCGCAGCGAGCCCAACAGCCTGCTGCCGGAAAACCTGAACGACAACAAAATCATCAACCAATTGATCGACCTGCACGCCCGCGACAAGGACCTGCGCGTGGTGCTGGTGACCAAAGACATCAATATGCGCCTCAAGGCACGAGCGTGTGGGATCGCTGCCGAGGACTACAGCACCGACCAACTGGTCGACGACGTGTCGATGCTCTCGCGTGGTTATCACATGATGACCGGCTCGTTCTGGGACCGTGTCAGCAAGGTCGAAACCCGTCAGGACCACGGCCGCACCTGGCACCAGGTACAGCTGATCGACAACCTGCCGGCCGTGCATATCAATGAGTTCATCGTCGACGAACAGGGCTTCGTGGGCTGGATCAAAGAGATCCAGGTCGACAAGCTGCTGATCCTCGACCTGCATCAGGAACCCCTGTTGCACCAGGAAGCCTGGGGCCTGAAACCGCGTGATATCTACCAAAGCCTGGCGCTCTACGCGCTGCTTGACCCGGACATCCACCTGGTCAACCTGACGGGCGCCGCAGGTTCGGGGAAAACCATCCTCGCCCTGGCCGCCGCCATCGAACAGACCATGGTGACCAAACGCTATCGCCGCATCATCGCCACCCGCAGCGTGCAGGGCCTGGACCAGGAAATCGGTTTCCTGCCCGGTACCGAGGCGGAAAAAATGGAGCCGTGGCTGGGGGCTATTACCGACAACCTCGAAGCCTTGCACATGGATGACGAAAACACCCATGGCAGCGTCGACTACATCCTCAGCAAAGTGCCGTTGCAGTTCAAATCCCTCAACTACATTCGAGGTCGCAGCTTCCAGCAAAGCCTGATTTTGATCGATGAATGCCAGAACCTTACACCGCACCAGATGAAAACCATCATCACCCGTGCGGGCGCCGGTTCCAAAGTGGTGTGCCTGGGTAACCTGGCGCAGATCGACACCCCTTACCTGTCCGCGACCAGCTCCGGGCTGACTTACCTGACGGAACGCTTCAAAGACTTCCCGAACGGCGTGCACATTGCGCTGCAAGGGGTACCGCGTTCGATTCTGGCTGAATACGCCGAGTCCCATCTGTAACTGCAGCGAACCTGCGACGAAAAGCCCCGGATTTTTCACGAAGTCCGGGGTTTTTGTTTTGTGCGACATTTGCCTGCGTTAACGCGTCCCGGGTGCTTGTGGTCTCTGTAATTATTTTGTTACATTTTTTCTTGCGATAAAAACTATAAGAACACTGCAAGACCCCGTCGGAACACCACCTCCTTGATTCGACGAACGTTTAGAAAACCTGTCCAGGGTTTTCACCGTGACCCTGCCTATTACAAAAGCCCGAAACACCGCTCATTGATGACGCATATATCCAAAGGGAAAGGAAAATGGACGTAGCAGGTAATGGCTTCATTGTGTCGCAACGCAATCGCACCCCCCGTTTCAAGACCACACCCCTCACACCCATAGCACTCGGCCTGGCCTTGTGGCTGGGCCACGGTTCCGTGGCCAGGGCAGACGACAACCCTTACACCCCGCAGGTATTGGAATCGGCGTTCAGGACAGCCGTCGCCTCATTCGGTCCTGAGACTGCCGTGTACAAAAACCTCAGGTTTGCCTACGCGGATATTGTCGATCTTGCGGCCAAGGACTTCGCGGCCCAATCCGGCAAGTTCGATTCGGCCCTCAAGCAAAACTATGAGCTGCAACCCGAGAACCTGACCATCGGCGCCATGCTCGGCGACACCCGTCGGCCACTGGACTACGCTTCGCGCCTGGATTACTACCGCAGCCGGCTGTTCAGCAACAGCGGCCGCTACACCACCAATATTCTGGACTTCTCCAAGGCCATTATCGCCAACCTGCCGGCCGCCAAGCCTTTCACCTACGTCGAGCCGGGCGTGAGCAGCAACCTGAGCGGGCAATTGAACGCAGGCCAGTCCTGGGCTGGCGCAACCCGTGACTGGAGTGCCAACGCGCAAACCTGGAAGACCCCGGAAGCTCAGGTCAATTCCGGCCTGGACCGCACCAACGCGTATTACGCCTATGCCTTGGGCATCACCGGCAAGGGGGTGAATGTCGGCGTACTCGACTCGGGCATCCTCACCGAACACTCCGAGTTCCAGGGCAAAAATGCCCAGGGCCAGGACCGGGTGCAGGCGGTGACCTCCACGGGCGAGTACTACGCCACCCATCCGCGCTACCGCCTTGAAGTACCCAGCGGCGAGTTCAAGCAGGGGGAGCCTTTCAGTATCCCTGGGGAATACGACCCGGAGTTCAACGACGGGCATGGCACGGAAATGTCCGGGGTGCTGGCTGCCAACCGCAACGGCACTGGTATGCACGGCATTGCCTTCGACGCCAATCTTTTTGTCGCCAACACTGGCGGCAGCGACAACGACCGCTACCAAGGCTCCAACGACCTCGACTACAACGCATTCATGGCCAGCTACAACGCCCTGGCGGCGAAGAACGTGGCGATCGTCAACCAGAGTTGGGGGCAGAGCTCGCGCGATGACGTGGAGAACCACTTCGGCAACGTCGGCGACAGCGCCGCGCAAAACCTGCAGGACATGACCGCCGCCTATCGCCCGTTCTGGGACAAGGCCCATGCCGGGCACAAAACCTGGATGGACGCCATGGCTGATGCGGCCCGGCAAAACACATTCATCCAGATCATCTCGGCGGGCAACGACAGCCACGGCGCCAACCCGGACACCAATGCGAACCTGCCGTTTTTCAAGCCGGATATCGAAGGCAGGTTCCTCTCCATCACGGGCTACGACGAAACTAGCGCCCAGGTCTACAACCGTTGCGGTACCTCCAAGTGGTGGTGCGTGATGGGCGTGTCGGGCATTCCGTCTGCCGGCCCCGAGGGCGAAATCATCCCGAATGCCAACGGCACCTCGGCCGCTGCGCCGAGCGTTTCCGGGGCCCTGGCGTTGGTGATGCAACGCTTCCCCTATATGACGCCCAACCAGGCGCGGGACGTGTTGCTGACCACCTCCAGCCTGCAGGCGCCGGATGGACCGGACACGCCGGTTGGCGAGCTGACCGGAGGCCGCACCTACGACAACCTGCAACCGGTGCACGATGCCGCGCCGGGTGTCCCACAAGTACCAGGTGTGGTCAGTGGCTGGGGCTTGCCCAACCTGCAAAAAGCCATGCAAGGGCCGGGGCAGTTCCTCGGGGCTGTGGCAGTGGCGTTGCCCAACGGTACCCGAGATATCTGGGCCAACCCGATTTCCGATGAAGCCATTCGCGCCCGCCGCGTAGAAGACGCTGCCGAGCAGGCGACCTGGGCCGCCACCAAGCAGCAAAAAGGCTGGCTCAATGGCCTGCCCGCCAATGCCTCGGCCGACGATCAGTTTGAATACGACATCGGTCATGCCCGGGAGCAGGCAACACTCACCCGCGGCCAGGACGTGCTCACCGGCAGCACCTACGTCGGTAGCCTGGTCAAGTCCGGGGATGGCGAGTTGGTGCTGGAAGGCCAGAACAGCTATTCGGGCAGTACCTGGGTACGCGGAGGCAAATTGTCGGTGGACGGCGCATTGACCTCTGCCGTGACGGTAGATAGCAGTGCCGTGGGCACGCGTAATGCCGATAACCGCGTGATGACCACACTGGGCGGCACCCTGGCCGGCAACGGCACGGTGGGCGCCTTGACCGTCAACAACGGTGGGCGAGTGGCCCCGGGGCATTCGATTGGCACATTGCGCACCGGCGACGTCACATTCAACCCGGGTTCGGTGTATGTCGTCGAAGTCGGGGCCGATGGCCGCAGCGACCAGTTGCAGAGCAGCGGGGTGGCGACCCTCAATGGCGGTGTGGTGAGCGTGTCCCTGGAGAACAGCCCCAACCTGTTGACCGCCACCGAGGCGCGCAGCTTGCTGGGCCAGCAGTTCAATATCCTCAGCGCCAGTCAAGGTATCCAGGGGCAGTTTGCAGCGTTCGCCCCCAACTACCTGTTCATTGGCACTGCGCTCAACTATCAACCGAATCAGTTGACCCTGGCGATAGCTCGCAACCAGACGACCTTCGCCAGTGTCGCGCAAACCCGCAACGAGCGTGCGGTGGCGACGGTGGCCGAGACATTGGGCACTGGCAGCCCGGTCTACGAAAGCCTGCTGTCATCGGATTCCGCCGCCCAGGCGCGGGAGGGCTTCAAGCAACTTTCAGGGCAATTGCATTCGGACGTGGCCGCAGCGCAAATGGCCGACAGCCGCTACCTGCGTGAAGCGGTCAACGCTCGCCTGCAACAGGCGCAGGCACTGGACTCCAACGCGCAGATCGACAGCCGTGACAACGGCGGCTGGGTACAGTTACTCGGTGGACGCAACAACGTCAGTGGTGACAACAACGCCAGCGGCTACTCCTCGTCCACCAGCGGCGTACTGCTGGGCCTGGACACCGAGATGAACGACGGCTGGCGCGCGGGCGCGGCGACCGGTTATACCCAAAGCCACCTCAACGGCCAGTCGGCGTCGGCGGACAGCGACAACTATCACCTGTCGGTCTATGGTGGCAAACGCTTCGAGGCGATTGCCCTGCGCCTGGGCGGTGCCAGCACCTGGCACCGCCTGGACACTTCGCGACGGGTGGCCTATGCCAATCAGTCGGACCATGCCAAGGCCGACTACAACGCGCGTACCGACCAAGTGTTTGCCGAGATCGGTTACACCCAATGGACCGTGTTTGAACCCTTCGCCAACCTCACGTACCTGAACTATCAAAGCGACTCGTTCAAGGAAAAAGGCGGTGCCGCAGCCTTGCATGCCAGCCAGCAAAGCCAGGACGCGACACTCTCCACCCTGGGCGTGCGTGGCCATACCCAGCTGCCGCTCACGTCCACCTCGGCGGTGACCCTGCGCGGTGAGCTGGGTTGGGAGCACCAGTTTGGTGATACCGATCGTGAAGCTTCTCTGAAGTTTGCCGGCAGTGACACGGCCTTCGCCGTCAACAGCGTGCCTGTGGCCAGGGATGGCGCGGTGATCAAGGCCAGTGCGCAAATGGCGTTGACCAAGGACACCCTGGTGTCGTTGAACTACAGCGGCTTGCTCTCCAACCGGGGTAACAACAACGGGATCAATGCCGGGTTTACCTTCCGGTTCTAACCTTGAATGTAGGAGCGAGCTTGCTCGCGAAAAACGTCAACGATAACGCGTGCACCCTGGGTAAACGCGGCGCCTGAGAGTTTTTCGCGAGCAAGCTCGCTCCTACGGGATGGGATAAACAGCCTTGCGCAAATTTTGACCCACAGGTTTACAATCGCTGCTCCTGATCAGGAGTATCCCTGTGCTGACTCATCTCGATTCCCAAGGTCGCGCCCATATGGTCGACGTCACCGAAAAAGCCGTGACGTTCCGTGAGGCGGTGGCCGAAGCGCGGGTGCGCATGTTGCCCGCCACTCTGCAAATGATTGTTGACGGCGCCCACCCCAAGGGCGACGTGTTTGCCGTGGCCCGCATTGCCGGGATCCAGGCAGCGAAAAAAACCAGTGACTTGATCCCTCTGTGCCACCCGTTGATGCTCACCGGCGTGAAGGTGGAGCTGAGTGCCGACGGCACAGACGCGGTTCGTATCGTGGCGCGCTGCAAACTCTCCGGCCAGACCGGCGTTGAGATGGAAGCCCTGACCGCCGCCAGCGTCGCGGCCCTGACGATCTACGACATGTGCAAGGCGGTGGACCGCGGCATGACCATTGAGAGTATTCGCCTGCTGGAAAAGCTGGGCGGTAAGAGCGGGCATTTCAAGGCGGATCAGCAATGAGTATCAACGTACTGTTTTTTGCGCGCTACGCCGAAGCGGTGGGTTTCGACTCGCTGGAGATGGAAGGTGAGTTTGCCAGCGTTGATGCCGTGCGCCTCGCGCTGGCTGCTGACCCGGAATTCGCCGTGCTCAACGAAGCGAGCCTGATGTGTGCGCGCAACGAAGAGCTGTGTAGCCTCGACGAGCCGGTGCAAGCCGGCGATGAAGTCGCCTTCTTCCCACCCGTGACCGGAGGCTGAGCATGGCCATTCGTGTGCAGGTCGAAGCCTTTGATCCCGGTGCCGAAGTCAACGCCATGCACGCGGCCAACGTGGGCGTGGGCGCGGTGGTGAGCTTTGTCGGCTATGTGCGCGACTTCAATGACGGGCGTGACGTATCGGGGATGTTTTTGGAACACTACCCCGGCATGACCGAAAAGGCCCTGGCCAAGATCGCCGTTGAGGCTGAGCAGCGCTGGCCGTTGCTCAAGCTGGAGGTGCTGCACCGTATCGGCGCGCTGGAACCGGGCGAGCCGATTGTGTTTGTCGGCGCGGCCAGTGCGCATCGGCAGGCAGCGTTTGATGCCTGTGCATTTGTGATGGATTACTTGAAGACGCGGGCGCCGTTCTGGAAGAAGGAAAACACCAGTGAGGGGCCGCGTTGGGTAGAAGGGCGCAGCAGTGACCACGCCGCAGCGGATCGTTGGAAGTAGCCAGCCAGACGCTGAAACCCATGTGGGAGCTGGCTTGCCTGCGATAGCATCACCTCGGCGTGACTGAAAAACCGAGGTGTCTGCATCGCAGGCAAGCCAGCTCCCACACAAGCCCGCTCCCACATTTTTTACCGCATTTCAGCTCAAGGGCGTTTGCGTTCTACAGCGCGCAACAAATGCGTCGGCGGCGTTTCACAGCTGATCTTGCGCCCCAGCAACGCCTCGATGGACGGCAACTGGTACGAGTCATCCTCGCCCGCAAAGCTGATGGACACACCCGCAGCCCCAGCACGCCCGGTACGGCCGATGCGGTGCACGTAGTCGTCCGGTACTTCCGGCAGGGTGAAGTTGATCACGTGGCTGATGCCGTCGATATGAATACCGCGACCGGCTACATCGGTAGCCACCAGCACGCGGATCTTGCCTTCACGGAAGCCTTCCAGGGTCTTGATGCGCTTGTGCTGCGGCACATCACCCGACAGTTGCGCGGCGTTGACGCCGTCGCGCACCAGGCGTTCTTCGATGCGGCGCACTTCGTCCTTGCGGTTGGCGAATACCATCACGCGCTCCCAACCGTTGTCGTTGACCAGGTTGTAGAGCAGCTTGTACTTGTCGGCACCGGCGACGGCGTAGATATGCTGCTCGACGTTTTCGCTGGCAACGTTGAGTGCTTCGATCTCGACGATGGATGGGTCGGTGGTCCACTGCTTGGCGAGGTTCATCACGTCTTCGGTGAAAGTCGCGGAGAACAGCAGGGTCTGGCGCTCGGTTTTCGGCGGCGTCTGACGAATGATCTGGCGTACTTGCGGGATAAAGCCCATGTCGAGCATGCGGTCGGCTTCGTCCAGCACCATCACTTCGACCATGTCCAGGTGCACGTCGCCACGCTGATTGAAGTCGAGCAGGCGGCCCGGGGTGGCGACGAGGATGTCGCAATGACGGGCTTCGAGGTGCTTGAGTTGCTTGTCGAAGTCCATGCCGCCCACAAACGTCATGACGTTGAGGCCGGTGTACTTGGTCAGGTCGGCGGCGTCCTTGGCGATCTGCACCACCAGCTCCCGGGTCGGGGCGATGATCAGCGCGCGCGGTTCACCCATGTAGCGTTCCTTGGGCGGCGGCGTTTGCAACAACTGGGTGATGATCGAGATCAGGAACGCGGCGGTCTTGCCGGTGCCGGTCTGGGCACGGCCGATGGCGTCTTTGCCCGCGAGGGTGAAGCCCAGCACTTGTGCCTGGATGGGCGTGCAGTACGGGAAACCCAGGTCCTGGATGGCGTGCATCAGTTCCGGGGCCAGTTTGAAATCGTGGAAGCGGGTTTTGCCTTCCTGGGGTTCGACGACGAAGTCTTCGAGTTTCCAGGGGGTCACGGGCGGTTTGGGCGCACGTTCGCGACGGGGCTTGGCCACAGGCGCCGGGGCGGGTGCGGCAGGCTTTACCTGTTCAGGCGGCGTCACCGTGGTTTTGTTCGGTGAGGCGGCGGGCGCGTTCCGGCCGGGCTGTTGACCGTCATTGCGGTTGCCGGGCTTGGGGGCAGGAGCACTGGGAACAGGCGCGAGCGGCTCAGCCTCGCTTTTGCCGAACATCTTCTTGAGTGCTTTGAGCACGGTCATCTCATTAATTGATTAAGGAATGTACGCCGGCCAGTGTAATGCAAGAATCGGGCGCGGCGTAGTGCGTCTGTCATACGGCTACATAAACACGGGATTCAGCGCAGGCGTTCAGTCAGCCAGGTGCCTATATCGTGTATCTCTTGGGGTAACACTTCGTGGCCCATTGGGTATTCCTGCCATGTCACGGTGACACCACGGTCCTTCAAATGCTCGTAGGCGCTGCGGCCCATGGCGTTCTGCACCACATCGTCGTACTGGCCATGCAGGCAGAGCGTGGGAATGCGTTGCTGGCTGGCGGATAATTCCAGGACATTATCGAAGGTTGGCGCATAGGTGGAGAGGGCGATCACACCGCCCAAAGGCCCCTCCCATTTCTTGAACGCGGTGTGGAAAACCACCGCGCCACCTTGAGAAAAACCGGCGAGGAAAATTCGCGAGGTGTCTATTCCGGTTCTCTGTTGCGCCTCAATCAGGTCTGTGACCATTTTTGCCGACGCTTCCAGTTCTTCCAGGCTGATCGAACGGGCCGGGCTCATGGCCTTGATGTCGTACCAGCTCGGCATCTCGTAGCCACCGTTAATCGTCACCGGACGCGTGGGCGCCTGGGGCAAAACGAAGCGGGTGGTCAGCAGGGTTTCCTGCAGGGCTTCGGCCACCGGCAGGAAGTCGTAGCGATCGGCGCCCAGGCCATGCAACCAGATAACGCAGGCGTCTGCGGGCTTGGCGGGCTGAAGAATCAAGGGTTCGGTCATGTCTGCTCCATAGATGTGCGGGCGCTCCGATGAGGTGCGTCGGAACGGTGCGCGACAGGTTGATCTGTTAAGAGAATGTCGCAAGGTTGAATCTTTTGCCATCGAAGCGCAGTTACAGCCACTCGGCCAAGACTCTGGTACGCGCCTTGCTATGTGTAGCTCGATGTCAGAACTCTCCCAGGGCGGTAACACTATCAGTGACTGCCGCTCGTGGGAAAGCAACTGGAATTACCGCAAAAACCTCATGCTGCTTGGCCCCAAAAAAAACCAACACGGGTCGATATCGCCTCATAAGGGTGCGCTGAGGTTGGAGCTCCGACACAACAAGAGCAATTGGAGGTTTGTAATGAAGGTATTGAAATCCACCCTGGCCATCGTCTCTGCGGCGGCTGTACTGGGTGTCAGTGGTTTTGCCCAGGCGGGCGCCACCCTGGACGCCGTGCAGAAGAAAGGCTTTGTGCAGTGCGGTGTGAGTGACGGCCTGCCGGGTTTCTCGGTGCCGGATGCCAGCGGCAAGATCCTCGGGATCGACGCTGACTATTGCCGCGCTGTGGCGGCTGCCGTATTTGGCGATGCCACCAAGGTCAAGTTCAGCCAGTTGAACGCCAAGGAGCGTTTCACCGCGCTTCAGTCAGGCGAAGTCGACATCCTGTCGCGCAACACCACCATGACCAGCTCCCGCGATGCGGGCATGGGCCTGAAATTCCCGGGCTTCATTACCTACTACGACGGCATCGGCTTTCTGGTGAACAACAAGCTGGGCGTCAAGAGCGCCAAGGAACTGGACGGTGCGACCATCTGCATCCAGGCCGGTACCACCACCGAGCTGAACGTTTCCGACTATTTCCGCGCCAACAACCTCAAATACACCCCGATCACCTTCGACACCTCCGATGAAAGCGCCAAGTCGCTGGAGTCCGGGCGTTGCGACGTGCTGACGTCCGACAAATCCCAGCTGTTCGCCCAGCGCAGCAAGCTGGCTTCGCCGAAAGACTACGTGGTGCTGCCGGAAACCATTTCCAAGGAGCCCCTGGGCCCGGTCGTGCGTAACGGTGATGATGAGTGGCTGGCCATCGTGCGCTGGGTGGGCTACGCCATGCTCAACGCTGAAGAGGCCGGTGTGACCTCCAAGAACGTCGAAGCTGAAGCCAAGGCCACCAAGAACCCGGACGTTGCGCGTCTGCTCGGTGCCGACGGCGAATACGGTAAAGACCTGAAAGTGAAGAAGGACTGGGTGGTACAGATCGTCAAGCAAGTGGGTAACTACGGCGAGATGTTCGAGCGCAACCTGGGCAAGAGCACGCCGCTGGAAATCGACCGTGGCCTGAACGCCCTGTGGAACAACGGCGGCATTCAATACGCACCCCCTGTGCGCTGATCGCTGATGGTTCTGTCACCCGGTAGGCCAACTGCCGGGTGATGTTCTGTTCCATTATTTTCGGGGCACTTCATGCAAAATCAAATCGGCGCACCCAAGCAGAAGCTCAGCTTCAGCGACCCCAAAGTGCGTGCGTGGCTGTTCCAGATCATCACGATCGTGGCGGTGGTCTCGCTGGGCTGGTACCTGTTCCATAACACCCAGACCAACCTGCAACACCGGGGCATCACCTCGGGTTTCGACTTTCTTGAGCGCAGTGCCGGTTTCGGCATCGCGCAGCACTTGATCGACTACACCGAATCGGACAGCTATGCCCGGGTGTTTGTCATCGGCCTGCTCAACACTTTGCTGGTGACCGTCATCGGTGTGGTGCTGGCAACCCTGCTCGGCTTCATCATCGGCGTGGCACGCTTGTCGCCCAACTGGATGATCAACAAGCTGGCGACCGTGTACGTGGAGGTATTCCGCAACATTCCGCCGCTGTTGCAAATCCTGTTCTGGTACTTCGCGGTGTTCCTGACCATGCCAGGGCCGCGCAACAGCCATAACTTCGGTGACACCTTCTTTGTCAGCAGCCGTGGCTTGAACATGCCGGCAGCGCTGGCGTCCGACGGGTTCTGGCCGTTTGTCACCAGCCTGGTGGTCGCTATCGTTGCCATCGTGCTGATGACCCGCTGGGCCAACAAGCGCTTTGATGCGACGGGGGTTCCTTTCCATAAATTCTGGGCGGGCCTGGCGCTGCTGGTGGTGATCCCAGCGTTATGCGTGTTGATCTTCGGTACGCCATTGCATTGGGAAATGCCCAAGCTTGCGGGCTTCAACTTTGTCGGTGGCTGGGTACTGATCCCAGAGCTGTTGGCGTTGACCTTGGCGCTGACGGTGTACACGGCGGCATTTATTGCCGAGATCGTGCGCTCGGGCATCAAGTCCGTCAGCCATGGCCAGACCGAAGCGGCACGTTCACTGGGCCTGCGCCCGGGGCCGACGCTGCGCAAGGTCATCATCCCGCAAGCGTTGCGCGTGATCATTCCGCCGCTGACCAGCCAATACCTGAACCTGGCGAAAAACTCGTCGTTGGCCGCCGGTATCGGTTATCCGGAAATGGTTTCGCTGTTTGCCGGCACGGTGCTCAACCAGACCGGCCAAGCCATTGAAGTCATTGCCATCACCATGAGCGTGTACCTGGCGATCAGCATCAGCATTTCTCTGCTGATGAACTGGTACAACAAGCGCATTGCGCTGATCGAGCGGTGAGGACACACCCATGACTACGCATACGTTCAAACCTGATATGCCGCCGCCGAGCAAAGTCTTCGGGCCGGTGGCCTGGATGCGCGCCAACTTGTTCTCGAGCTGGCTCAATACACTGCTGACCCTGCTGGCGATCTACCTGGTGTACCTGGTGGTGCCACCGATCCTGCACTGGGCCATCCTCGATGCCAACTGGGTGGGCACCACCCGCGCCGACTGCACCAAGGAGGGCGCCTGTTGGGTATTTATCCAACAGCGCTTCGGGCAGTTCATGTATGGCTATTACCCCGTCGACCTGCGCTGGCGCGTGGACATGACGGTGTGGCTGGCCATCGTGGGCGTGGCGCCGTTGTTCATCTCGCGTTTCCCACGCAAGGCGATCTATGGCCTGGGCTTTTTGGTGCTGTACCCGATCATTGCCTACTGCTTGCTGCATGGCGGCGTGTTCGGGCTGAGCAACGTGGCGACCAGCCAATGGGGCGGCTTGATGCTGACCCTGGTGATCGCCACGGTGGGCATCGCCGGCGCCTTGCCGCTGGGCATTGTGCTGGCGCTGGGGCGGCGTTCGAACATGCCGGCCATTCGGGTGGTCTGCGTGACCTTCATCGAGTTCTGGCGCGGCGTGCCGTTGATCACCGTGCTGTTCATGTCTTCGGTGATGCTGCCGCTGTTCCTGCCTGAAGGCATGAACTTCGACAAGCTGCTGCGGGCGCTGATCGGTGTGATCCTGTTCCAGTCGGCCTATGTGGCCGAAGTGGTGCGCGGTGGTTTGCAGGCGATTCCCAAGGGCCAATACGAAGCCGCTGCGGCGATGGGTCTGGGCTACTGGCGCAGCATGGGCCTGGTGATCCTGCCGCAAGCCTTGAAGATGGTGATCCCTGGGATCGTCAACACCTTCATTGCCCTGTTCAAGGACACCAGCCTTGTGATCATCATCGGCCTGTTCGACCTGCTCAACAGCGTCAAGCAAGCCGCCGCCGACCCAAAATGGCTGGGCATGGCTACCGAAGGCTATGTGTTCGCCGCCCTGGTGTTCTGGATTTTCTGTTTTGGTATGTCGCGCTATTCCATGCATCTGGAACGCAAGCTCGACACTGGCCACAAGCGTTAGGAGTTTTTTGATGAGCGAAGCAATCAAACAGCCTGTGAGCCCTGAAGGCATTATCCAGATGCAGGGCGTCAACAAGTGGTACGGCCAGTTCCACGTGTTGAAAGACATCAACCTCAACGTCAAGCAGGGCGAGCGTATCGTGCTGTGCG
Organism: Pseudomonas sp. GW823-FHT02F05; assembly: GCF_058797315.1. NCBI lineage: Bacteria > Pseudomonadati > Pseudomonadota > Gammaproteobacteria > Pseudomonadales > Pseudomonadaceae > Pseudomonas > Pseudomonas sp. GW823-FHT02F05. The sequence goes on along the minus strand of NZ_JBXAJM010000029.1, from coordinate 49,972 downwards.
GCCCGTCGGGCTCGGGCAAGTCCACCACCATCCGCTGCCTCAACCGCCTGGAAGAGCACCAGCAAGGCCGCATTGTGGTCGATGGTGTGGAACTGACCAATGACCTCAAGCAGATCGAAGCGATCCGCCGCGAAGTCGGTATGGTGTTCCAGCACTTCAATCTGTTCCCGCATTTGACCATCCTGCAAAACTGCACGCTGGCGCCGATGTGGGTGCGCAAGATGCCCAAGCGCAAGGCCGAGGAAATTGCCATGCACTACCTGGAGCGTGTGCGCATTCCGGAGCAGGCCCACAAGTTTCCCGGGCAGCTTTCAGGTGGTCAGCAACAGCGTGTGGCGATTGCCCGCGCGCTGTGCATGAAGCCCAAAATCATGTTGTTCGATGAGCCGACATCGGCGCTGGACCCGGAGATGGTCAAAGAGGTACTGGACACCATGATCGGCCTGGCCGAAGACGGCATGACCATGTTGTGCGTGACCCACGAAATGGGCTTTGCCCGCACAGTGGCCAATCGCGTGATCTTCATGGACAAGGGCGAGATCGTCGAGCAGGCGGCGCCGAATGACTTCTTTGATAACCCGCAGAATGAGCGGACCAAGTTGTTCTTGAGCCAGATATTGCATTGATCGACGTTTGAAAAAATAAACCCGGCCTGGTGCCTAATGCCAGTCAGTTAAGAGCTAGAGCAGACAACCAGTGACTTGTGGCGAGGGAGCTTGCTCCCGCTGGACTGCGTAGCAGTCCCATTTTGGGGGCCGCTTCGCGCCCCAGCGGGAGCAAGCTCCCTCGCCACAGTTACCGATTCTGTCTTAACTGACTGGCATTAGCCTGGTGCCGGGTTTATTTTTGCCTGTTGGTCTGTTCAGGATGCTTGTGCCGCACGTTGTTGCTCATCTTTTGCTATGAGCAGGCGATTGAGGTCTTCTCCGACATTGAGCGCCTCGATCTCGGCCAGCAGATGCGGATGCTTATCCAGTAGGCGCATGAGTGTAAACAATGGTTCAGGAGGGAAAACCTCAGCCCTTTCGTAGCGAGAAAATGAGTTTTGCCCGCGCACAGTCAACAGCTTCACTGCCTCCTTCTGAGTGAGGTGCAGTTTGCGACGGATTCGCTTCATTTCAGCCGCGATGACTTTTCTGCCATCAATCAATAATTGGTCACTGGCATCGGAATAACGCTCTGCGCTGTCATCGTCATGATCGAATTCGATTTCCTTACAAACCTGGCATTCCCAGCCCGCGATGTTTGGAATGTCGCGCATCATGCCGCGTGTGTTGATGGTGAAGGTGCGACCTGCGAAATACTGCATTCCATCATGGGTTCCGCAATTTACGCATTGTTGGGTTTTCATAAGGTTTTCTCCTTGAAGGAGATTACGGGAGCTTCGCCGCCTGGGCGGTGAGTCACCTTGATGTAGGCCAGATCGTAATGAGGTGTGTACTTTTCCATAAGACACCTGAGTCCAATAATTACCCTCTGAGGGTAATTTTACCAATCGAAAATACTGCTCCTTTCCCTGCCTAAAAACCCTAGTGCGTTGCCTTTGTAGGCGACTCCTAATAGGCTGTAGGAAAATTCATCCTATGATTGGACGAAAGCGTAAAGCCCATGACAGACATCGCCCCGCTGATCAAACGCTCTCTGGTTGACCAGGCGCTGGAACAACTGCGTCTGCGCATTGCCCAGGGTGCGTGGGCCGTTGGCGAACGCCTGCCCACCGAGCCCGAACTGTGCGCCGAACTGGGGATCAGCCGTAATACCGTGCGTGAAGCCATGCGTGTATTGGCATTCTCCGGGTTGATCGAAATTCGTCAGGGCGACGGCAGTTATCTGCGCTCGATGACCGACCCGTTGGGCACGATGCGTGCGTTGTCTCATTGCACCCTGGGGCAGGCGCAGGAGACGCGGCAGATTCTGGAAGTGGAAGCCATCGGCCTTGCTGCGCAACGCCGTACTGCAAGTGACCTGCGAGCGTTGCGCACAGCGCTGGATACCAGCGCCGCGCTGTATCAGGGCGACCTCGAGGCCTATATCAGCGCCGACCTGGCGTTTCACCAACGCTTGGTGGACGCCGCACACAACCCGGCCTTGAGCGAGCTGTATCAGTATTTCTCCGCTATCGTCGGCGCGCAGTTGCGCCAGACCCTGAACCTTTCACCGCGTCGCCAGGCCGTGTTCGACTTGCACGTTGCCCTGCTTGACGCCGTGGAACAGCAAGACCCCGAACGTGCCAAATCCCTCTGCCGGCAGTTGATCAATGAACCCTGAAACCCAACACACACCCGAACTTGAAGAGTTGTTGATTGACGCCGAGGCCGATGACGACGTGGTGCAACACAACCACCCGCTGGTGAGCCGGCCCTGGTTGCTGTTGCTGGGCCTGATCCTGGTGGCGCTCAACTTGCGCCCGGCCTTGTCGAGCCTGTCGCCGCTGTTGGCCGACGTCTCCACCAGCCTGGGCCTGTCGGCGGCCCAAGCCGGTTTACTGACCACCCTGCCGGTGTTGTGCCTGGGCCTGTTCGCGCCCATGGCGCCGATCCTGGCCCGACGCTTTGGGGCTGAGCGGGTGGTGTTCGGCATCTTGCTGACCCTGGCTGGCGGGATCATCCTGCGCAGTTCATTCGGGGAAGTGGGCCTGTTTGTCGGCAGCCTGATCGCCGGCGCCAGCATTGGCATCATCGGCGTATTGCTGCCGGGTATCGTCAAGCGCGACTTCGCCGCACGTGCGGGCGCCATGACCGGCGTCTACACCATGGCCCTGTGCCTGGGCGCCGCACTGGCGGCAGGGGCCACGGTACCGTTGAGTCATTACTTCGGCGACAGTTGGCCCCTTGGCCTGGGGTTCTGGATTCTGCCAGCGCTATTGGCGGCGTTGTTCTGGTTGCCGCAAGTCGGGCAGAAGCACGGCGCCCATCGCGTCGCCTACCGCGTGAAGGGGCTACTGCGTGACCCGTTGGCCTGGCAAGTGACCTTGTACATGGGCCTGCAATCGTCCCTGGCCTACATCGTGTTCGGCTGGTTGCCGTCGATCCTGATCGGCCGTGGCCTGAGTGCCACAGAGGCGGGATTGGCGTTGTCCGGCTCGATCATTGTGCAGTTGTTCAGTTCCCTGGCCGCGCCATGGCTGGCTACCCGTGGCAAGGACCAGCGCCTGGCGATCGTGGTGGTGATGCTGCTGACCCTCGGCGGCCTGTTCGGCTGCCTGTATGCGCCGCTGGACGGTTTGTGGGGTTGGGCGATTCTGCTCGGTCTGGGGCAGGGCGGTACCTTCAGCCTGGCGCTGACCTTGATTGTGCTGCGCTCGCGTGACGCTCACGTAGCCGCCAACCTGTCGAGCATGGCCCAGGGGATCGGTTATACCCTGGCGTCCCTTGGCCCTTTCGCTGTGGGCGTGGTGCATGACTGGACCGGCGGCTGGACGGCCATCGGCTGGATCTTCGCAGTGATCGGCCTCGGCGCCATCGTGGCGGGCCTGGGCGCCGGACGTGCGCGCTACGTGCACGTCACCTGTGAGAAGGTCTAGAGATAAACCACTTCCAGCGTGGCCGAACCGTCAATCGGGGTTTGCGTGCTCAAGTCCAGATTCTTGCGAGCATTGATCACGGTCTGCACCGTGACGTGGCTGCCTATTATGCCAATGGCGGTGGGGCCGCTGACGCTGCCCTCGATCGACGTAAAGCCCAGGTAGCTGCGGGAACCGATGTCGATGGGGTTGAGGTTGGACGTGCGCCATGCCAGGCCCCCGGTGGTGGATTCGGTGCCGTAGAGTTGCCCGTTGTTGCTGGCCTGGGTCTGCCGAGGATCGAAGGTCATGGAGTAGACGCCCAGGGGCGTGCCGTTGCTGTCGAACCCCAGCCCGTAGTAAATCTCGCTTTCGACCAGGGTCGAGTCGCTGCGGTTGTCTTGCATGCGCAGGGCATAACGTACCGGGCCGGTACACGCCATGCCGAAGAACAGGGTCTTGGCGGGTAGACGGGTGCGAGTTTCCAGGTTCAAGTCTTGTTGAGATATTTTGCCGTAGTCAATCAGGCCGCCGTTTGACAGTTGCGGCAGGCACGCGGCGGGCGTGACCAGCCCCTGGACGCTGAGGTCCACCGTCGAGGCCGCCAGCGCCGCCTGAGTGCTGGTCAATAATAGAAGGCTGCAAAGGGCAGGAATTTTCATGGTACGCACTCCTACAAGTAAATGATTTCGAGGGTGCCGGACCCATTGATACGCACGACATCGCGCAGATCCAGCGATTGGATGGGGGCCAGGTACGTCTTGATGCGCATCGTGCCGGTCAGGACCTGTATGGCGAGCGGGCCCGTAGTCACGCCGGTCTTGTCGGTAAAGCCCATGAGGCTGTTGGCAGCCATGGGGATCTGCCGCGCAGTGGAACTGCTCCAGGCTGCGCCATTGCTGGTGGAGTCGGTGCGGTACAGCGTGGATAAGCTGTCGGCGCTGAATTCCGCTGGGTCGACCGTCAGGTAGAAACGTCCGATTTTGTTGTTGCTGGCGTCCAGGTCCAGGCCATAGGCCGTTTCATCGGTGCCGCCGGTGGCTGAGCCATCGCGATTGTCTTTCATACGCAGGCCGAAGCGGGCCGGAGCATCGCAGGTCACGCTCAGGCGCACGGTGCGCGTCGGTAGCGGTGTTTCGTGGGTGGCACTCAGATCCTTGGCGTACAGCGTGCCGTAGTCCACGACGCCCTGGTCCGACAGTGTCGGTTGGCAGGCGGTCGGCGCGAAGTGGGCGCGCAACGTGAGGTCGCGGTAACGCCCGCTTGCGCTGTGGTACATCATCCCGCTGACTTCCCAGGTGGTGGCGTCGCGTACCTGGGTGGCGGCCGGGTCGGCCCAGGCGCGCAGAGTCAACTGCAACGCCAGGGTTTTCCCCTGCAATATCGTGCCTTGGTGCAGCGGCGCGATGCCATGGTCGGGCCGCCATTCCAGCACGCTGGCGCTGCTCACCGGCGCCTGGCCTGCGCCGGGTAACAAGCCCAGTTCCACCGCCCGGCCGTCGAGCACGGCGTTGCCGACTTCTATGGCATAGCTGCCGTTGGGAGTGAATTGCAGACGTTGCGCGGAGGCGGCGGTGCCGCGATAAAACAGGCTCAGGTCCTGGGCCTGGGGGCAGGTGAACGTCAGGCTCAAACGGCGCTCGCCGAGCAGGCGTTGCGGCGCGCTGTCGCTTTGCGCCAGGCGACTCATCAAGCCCAAATCCACCAGCGGTTCGCTGAGGTTGAATTGGCATTCCTCAAAGGCTTGAGCAGTGCCGGCAAACGCGAGCAATAACCCCAGGCTCACGTAGCGCAAACAGGTTGCAGGGTGCATGGCAGTAGTCCTCATGGTGTGTGGCAACGAGCAGGTGCGGTTTCGAAATACACCGTGGGGTCGGCTTTTGCCGGCAGTTGGTAGCGCAATTCACAGCGTTTGCCTTGCGAGGTGGTGATCCACAGCGCTCCTTGGTCCAGCACATTGGGCAGGAACACCTGGCTGGCGTCCTGCACCAAGGTGATGAACTCACCTGTGGTCGTCGTAACGGAGGCTCCCACCGGCATGGGGTTTCCATGATCGTCGCTGACGGTGAGCAGCATGCGGCGGGTCAGGCCCACACCGAACTCGACCCGATCGACAGCGCCACGCCCGGCCGAGATCACGGCCAGGCCATTGTTGATATCGGCGTTGCGCGGTAGTGAGCGGGTCTGCACTTCCACTGGGCTGCGCCCGTAGGCGGCCACCTGCGGCACCACGGCCTGGCCTTGCCAGTCGGTCCACACCGGCCCACTGGGGGTGCTGAGCTTGATGCCGCTCATGTCGCCGACGGATACCAGAGCGAAGGTGTCGCGCACCGGGTAGGGGGTAAATGTCATGCCGTCGCCATGCACGACTACACCGCCGCGGGCGCCGCCCTGGTAGCTCGAACGCTCGGCATCGGAGCGGCTGTAGCTCAAGTCGAGTTGGGTATAGCGCGGCAATGCCGAAACGCCCACGCTGGTTTCCACCTGATGGTCACTGCTGTCGTGTTCGGCGCTGACGCGGTAGCTCAGTTGGTCGTCGATCTGTTCGGTCAGGCCCAGGCCGGTACGGTTTTGGCCGCCGGAGTTGCGCACCCAACTGCGCAGCCGGCGGCTTTCGCCCAACGGCACGCTGACAGTGAGGTAGACCGCGTTGTCCTGTTGCTGGCGTCCGCCCATCTGCCACTCGGCACTGGCCGATAACGAGACTGCGCCAATGCTCGTGCCCCACGCTGCCAGCGCGCGGCTGCTGCTGTTGCCCTCGAAGGTACTCGAACGTGAAACGCCGGCGCTGAATGCGCCCAACTGCGGATGTGACCACCCCAGGTTGATGCTTTGTTGGTCGCGATAGCGTGAGTTGCGCTGACTGCCGTCGCGCTCGTAGGTGCTTTCCTCCAGTTCGCGGTAGCCGCTGCTGCGCCAGGAGTTGGCGGCGCTGAACGACCATCGCTCGCTCAGGCGCTGTGACCAGGAAAGATCGGTCTGCACGCCCGAGACTTTTTCCCACGACTGGGTGTTGGACAATTGGGTAGACACCTGGATCTGACTGTCCAGCCACGGCAGCCAGCCCAGGCTGGCGCCCGCCGAGCGATACTCGCCGGTCGCCAGCACGCCACTGCCCAGGGTCAGTTGCGGATGCAAGTTCCCGGTCCAACCGGCGCTGACCACCCACGGCGCCTCTGCCTCGGCCCCGCCGACGTTACGTACGCGCCCCGCTGCGACCGAATAGCCGGGTGCAGGCAGGCCGAGACCGAGCATGGCGGCGGGTACGGTGAAACGTCGTTCCCCGCCGACACTTTCCTTGACCGTGACTTCGACGTCCGAGCGCGTATTCAGGCGACGTACATCGTTCAGCACAAACGGCCCGGCAGGCACCACGGTGGAGTGAATCAGCGCGCCGTTCTGGCGCACCTCTACCTGTGCCGGGCTGTTGGCGATCCCCTGAATTTGCGCGCTCTGGCCTTGCTCCTGAAGGGCGTGTTCGGTCAGCACCTGCACGCCGGTGATCTGTGCGCCAGACAACACCGGGTTATAGAGGTTGATCTGCCCGGCCTGCAGCACTGCCTGATGGCTGGCGAAGGTCCGTTGCGCGTAGGCCTCCAAGTGGGTGCTGCGCGATAAGCCATCCTGCCAGGTCTGTACTTGGCGGCTGCGCACGATCCAGTCGCCGGCGTTGAAGCCGACTTCGGTGTTGGCTGAACCAAACCGGCTGGCGTCTTCGCCAAAGCGGTTGTAGAACCCGCTCAGGTCGTAGTTGAGCATCCCGGCAAACCCGCCGGTCTGGTAGCCCGAGATGTCCTGTTGCACGGGGCGCAGTGCTTCGGTGGGCACGACCAGTGCCAACGTCAGTGTCGACGGGTCCGGTTCCACCAGGCTTTGCGGATACCGCAGAAGAAAATCCTGACAACCCACGGGGTCAGCGGGTATCACCAGGTTGGCGGCGTCCAGCAACGCACGGTCCAGGCAGGGGTTGCCCTGTTGATCGAAACTGACCTCCAGGCGTCCCCGGCGCAGGCCATTGACCCGCAGGTTGACGTTATGACGGCCGGCGGCAAAGCGCGGGGTTGCCAGCAGCAGGCTGGCCAACTGTGGATCGATGCCGCGCTGATGCAAGGTCTGGGCGTCGAAGCCTGCGGGGCTGGTGTCGTCGGCCCACGCCTTGTCCGGCATAAGCGCATACAGCAGCAACACCAGCGGCAAGGCTGGGCGAATGGGCACGGCTTCGCCGTCACGGTAACTCAATACTGTTTTCACGCAAGGTACTCGCTTAGTGAACGCACAGCCCTCATTGGGTTCGGGGCTTTGGGCGTTCTGGTGACGGTCGATAAGCCGTCACTTCGTTATCCAGGCGGCGGTCTTGGCGACGCCTGTGGTTTTCTGTCAGAGGGTGATGGGGGCGTCGTAGGCCTTGACCGCAAACCCGTACACAGTGGCCGGTTGTAGCCTCACCGTCTTGGCTTGGCCACCGCTGGCAGGCACGCTCAAGGCTTCACCTGGCAGCACGTAGGTGCGCGGCAGCATCGCCTTGCCGTCGCCGGGCAACAGCCGCAGCTCCTGGGCCAGGCGCACCACATAGGGCGTGTCATTACGCACCTGCAATTGGCCGTCGCGCAGGGTCCATGTCAGGCCGGTCCAGGGGCTGCGATTGGGTGCCAGGCCCTTGGGATGCACAATCACCGGCAGGTTCTGGCGCACGGTCACGCCCACGCGGGCATGACCGGCGGCAGTGGCTGCGCGGCCCTGGGGCATGCCTTCGAACACGGCGCGTTTGAGCCGCTGGGTGAGCAACGGTTTTTGGTTTTGCAGAATAAAGCGCACCAACTGGGATTTGGACGCTTCGACTCGGGACAGCGGCGGCGTCACCACCAGCAGGGGTTCGGTGTCTTCCGGAATATCCTGCAAGGTCACATGCAACAACGAGAGCTGGCTGTCGGAGTTGGTCACCGAAACGGAAGCTTCACCATCGGCCTCGTGGACGATCACCACGGATGTGTCCGGGACCATGCCGTCAGCCTTTGCTTGGTTGCCGAATATCAGCAGCAGGGCAATAAGGCCGAACGCGGTGTTTGAGCATGTCATCGTCATGATGGGTTTTCCATTAGGCGAAATGAGTGGGTCAGAGGTAACGCAAATCCAGAACGATGGAGCCGTCGAGGGGCACTTCCTGATTCAGGGTCAGGTACTGCGAAAAGTTGATGGCGGTGTCCACTTGAAGCTGGACCCTCAACTGGCTGATGAAGTCGGGCTGACGGTCGCCCGTCGGAGCAAATGCCATATAGGATCGTGGATAGCCATTGGGCTCGGGCGTCCAGCTTTCGCCGCTGTTGGTGGAGGCCAGGACTTGCATGGCCTGGGAGTCCCCCACTGGGTTGCGGTACGACAACGCCACGGAGCCGAGGCGTTCGTCCGGTGCATGGATGTTTCTGCCCAGCCCATAGAAAAAATCCGGTGCCAGGGAAGACTCCGCACGATTGTCGATACCCACCAGCGCAAACAGCATGGGCCTGGCGCATTGCACCTGCAGTTCGAGTTGTCGGCTGGGCAGCACGGTGAATTCGTCGACAAGGAGGGTGTGTGCGGGGATCTTTCCGTGGTCGACAAAGCCTTCATCCGACAGCTCGATATAGCAGGCATCCGGTGTCACACGACCGGTTACCGTAAGCTCGGCAGCGCTGCCCGCACTGGCCTTGGCCGCAGCGCACAGGGATAACAACAGCACGGTAAAGAAACGGGTGAACATAGTCATCGATTCATCACTGGCACGGGTGAGCACAGCCCACGGCGAAGCCCATGCCCTTCAAGGGTAAGGGCATGGGGCGCCATGGGTCAGAGGTACTTCACTTCAAGGGTGGCGGAGCCGTCGATGGTCACTTCGTTGCTCAGGTCCAGGCCGTCGGCGCGGTGAATTGCAGTGCTTACACCCACATCAACGCTCAAGTCCTTGACCGCCAGGGGCAGGGTAAGGTCCTCCATTGAGGCAACTGACATGTACAGGCCTGGGTCCAGGAACTTCTCTTTGAACCAGGTCTGGCCCTGGTCAGTGGAACCGATCGTCTGCACTACAACGCCATCATCGGCGACCGGGTTGCTCAAGGTGAGGAAGTAGTAACCCAGTTTCTGGGTATCGTTGATAAAACCCAGGCCAAAGTACGAGCTGCTCATGCTGGAACTTGCCCGATTATCAATCGGGTGCAGGGCAAACTGAATCGGAGCGTCACAGTTGACCGTCATCGTCAGGGTGCGTTTATCCAGATATGTTGCGTCGTCCAGATTCAGATCCTTGGCGGAAATCTTGCCGTGGTCGACCACGCCACCACCGGACAAGCTGGGTGTGCAAGCGCTGGGCACGATCAGCCCCTTGACGGTCAGGTCAACGGACGATGCAGCGAAGGTTGTCGCCGAGCCGAGCAGCAATACGCCGGCGGCCAGGGTGGTCAATCGGGTTTTCATCGTAGGGACTCCTTAAAGGTAATTGACTTGTACGGTGGCGTGACCGTCGATAGGGACTTCGTCGGTCAACGTCAGGTTGTTGGCAGGTGCGATGTGGGTGATCAGGCGGATCTCGGCGTCCAGTTCCTGGACTGCAATCGGTATCACGTCGTCGCTGTGGGCGATCGCCGTCAGCAAGGTATGGCTGAGCATCACCGAAGGCATCCAGGTCACGCCGCCATCCCTTGAGGTGATGGTGCGCACGGAGACGCCGTCGGCCACGGGCAAATAGAGACCCAGCCCGGCATCGCCGACTTTTTCATCGCTGGGTGTGGTGCCCAGCCCATGCCAGCTGAAGTGGCTGGCGGCGGTGCCTGAACGGTTGTCGATGGTGTTGAGGGTGAAGTACGTCGGCCCGTCGCAGCGCACACTCAACAGCATGGTTTCCCTGGGCAGATCGGTGTAGGTGTCGGTGTTGAGGTCCTTGACCGACACCTTGCCGAAGTCCACAGTCCCGCCGCCGGAGATGACTGGTGAGCAAGCGCTGGGGGTGATGCTGCCGCGCACGAGCAAGTCTGTGTTGCTGGCGGCGAATGCTGTCGGGCTGAGGAGCAAGGCGCCTATCAGGCCGGATGCAAAAACATTCATGTCAGTGAATCTCCTTGGGCATGGGGCAGAGGCGTTATAGGTATTTGACTTCAAGCGTGGCGGACCCGTTGATTGGAACCTCTGTGGTCAGATCCATTCCTGCTGTCGGCGCGATGATGGTTGCCACCATGAGGTCTGCCAACACCTGCTGGACCGGGGTGGGTGCCCACCTGCCGGTGGTGTTGTCGCCAAACGAAGCGAGGTAGGAGGCTGGCCACATGTCACCCGGGAAACTTGCCCGCCAGGTGAGGCCGTTATCCGAGGACTCAATCATGGAGATCGCTGCGCCATCGGCGATTGGATTGCTTAAGGTCAGGGAGAAACTGCCTAATTTTTTTCCGCTGACCAAGCCCAGGCCATAGCTGTTCCTCGGATCGTGGGCGTCACCAACGTTATCAATGCCCTTCAGGGCTAGCAGGGTTGGCGCATCGCACGTGATGCCCAGTTGCAGGTTGTGACTTTTAAGCACGGTCCATCCATCCAGCCTCAAATCCTTGGCCGAAATTTTTCCGTGGTCGACAATCCCGCCGCTTGAAAGGCTAGGTGCACAGGCGCTGGGTGTGATCAGCCCTTTGACGGCCAGTTCCACGCTGCTGGCTGCGAATACCGATGAACTCATGGCGAGCAGCAGGACACTGCTCAATAGGGCTACAGGGCTCTTCATTTTTCTGTTTTTTCCATTGCAGGCTGGCAGATAGAGGTGCGTGCAACGCAACGCCCGCGCTGGTGTCGGCGGGTGGTTGTCGGTGCGACGGTCTCGATATTTTTTGCGGCTGCCGGGGAGTGGCAAGCCGTCCCTCTTTTGGGGTGGGGCACAATTTAGCGAGGAGCGTGCGCGGGGGAAATACAACTAATACGACATTGGCAGGGTGGATCGAATAGGGTGAGTTCGCGTTTTTTCGTAGTTGTTGTATCGGCTTTAAGCCATTCAAAAGGTTATTGGTTTTTCGTCGATAGCATTCAAAGGAATGTGGCGATCGTTGCTGCCTAAGTAGGCCTCTATGGCTATTGCGCCAGTGCCGAAGGTTGCTGCCGTATCAATAGCTACGAAGAGGTACTGATGGGTTCGCTGTCAGGTTCAACCGCAGGCGCGAGCCGCAAATCGAGATCGCCTGTTACTCCCCCGCCTCACTGGCGGCAGTTGCATGTCCTGGTGGCGGAGGATCATTCAGCCCACCGTCTATTGCTGGGTTGCTTGCTGCGAAAACTCGGGTTGGACCATGAGCTGGTCACCGACGGGTATCTCGGGCGAGTGGCTTATGCTCGTCGGCCCTTTGACCTGGTGATCACTGATTGCCAGATGCCCGTCATGGACGGTTACAGCATGGCCCGCGCCATTCGCCAATATGAGCACCACGTCGGCTTGAGGCGAGTGCCGATCATCGCGTTGACCGCCGACCTGCAAAACGACAGCCCCCAGCGCTGCCGCGACGCGGGCATGGATGCCTGGCTGCTCAAGCCTCTGACCCTGGAACAATTACGTGCCGTTCTGGCGCGATGGCTCCCGGATGCCGATCACGTGCCCATCGGTGAGGAGCCTGTTGCGCGGGTTATGGGGTGGCCCGCCCGCGCGAGCCTGGTCGCGACGTTTGGCAGTGAACAGGTGGTCAATCAACTGTTGGAAAATCTGCTGGTCGAGGCTTGGCAAGATCACGACCTGTTGGGCCGTGCCTGTGCCGCATTGAACGCATCATTGACCGCCGAACGCCTCCATCGATTGACGGGTAGCCTGGTATTTATAGGAGGAACAGGGCTTGAGTCCTGTGCCGTGAGGTTGATCGAGCAGGTTCAGCGCGATGGCGTGTCTGCGCACCAGGCGGAGTTGACATCGTTCCAGGCACGCTTGCGCACCTATCTGGATTATCTGTCCACTCTGTGAAAGGTGTTTACAGAGGGTTTAAGTTATTTGGAAGTCTAGTTTTTGCTGTAGGTGGTTTCCTATTATGTTGTAGTCCAAAAAATAGCCGCTACTAAACATTGGCTTCGGCTGCAAGTGGGTCTTTGTTAGTAGTTGTTGATGAGCGCTGACAGAGGTATTTTGCGCGGATTCAAGTTGCCACCATTCGTAGGTATCTATGCTTCGTGTAATTATTGCTGACGATCACCCTATTGTTCGAGTCGGGCAGAGAGTCGTGATTGAGGCGAATGGCAAGTGCAAGGTGGTCGGCGAAGCCGACGGCCCCGATCAATTACTCGGGGTGTTGAGTACTACGGCATGTGATGTGCTGGTCACCGATTTTGCCATGCCGGGCGGTCAGCAAGCTGATGGCTACAGCCTGTTGAGCCTGTTGCGTCGTCAGTACCCGAACGTGCCAGTGATCCTGGTGACGATGTTCGCCAACGTTGCCACCCTGCGTGCCTCCTTCGCCCATGGTGCCAAGGCAGTGGTCGCCAAAAGTGCCTCTGCCAAGGAGTTGCCCCTGGCGATCAAAGCCGTGTGCGCGGGCCAGACCTTCGCCAGTGAATGTCTGCGGGTGCAACTGGTGGAGGCGGGGACAGGCAATCAGTCCCATGAGCCGCAGTTGTCCGGCAAGGAGAGCGAGGTGGTGCGTATGTTGGCCAGCGGCATGACGGTCAGCCAGATCGCGGCCAAGGTCCACCGGAGTATTTCCACTATCAGCAAACAGAAAAGTACAGCGATGCAGCGGCTGAGTATCTCTACCGATGTTGAACTGTTCGCCTATGCGCGTGCATCGGGAATGGTGCCTTAGAAAGTTGCAGTTTTATGACAGTGGTTTAACTAAAGGCCAAGTGCAGGATTCGTATTAGTTGTATGGGGCTGGTGCGCTAAGTGCTCTAACTTGTTGTTAGCGCCTGCTGGCATTAGTTGAGGGTTGTTTGAATTTCCGGTCAAATTAGTTGAGACGAAATACCCATTGTGCGATGTACTTGCTTGTGCCCGCGTAACCGCTGGTTGATCGACCGTAAGTGATGCAACCCTGACGGAGGTCAGTTGCAACGCGCCTGCATTGATAGCCGTCAAGGCCGCGCGGCTAGTGTTCAAGTCCGCACTGCCGACCGCTGAAGAGATCCAGATCGACGGCAGCGCTATTTTTGTCATGAATGCCCATGGTCTTCGCGGCCTGTGCGGATTATCGTGCAGGCCTGACAATAATTGCTGCGGAACCTGCCCATGAGTGCTGCCCACGATGCTCTGATCCATCGCTTCTATGAGGCCTTTCAGCGCCTTGACGCCGAGGCCATGGCCGCTTGCTACACCGACGATGTGGTCTTCAGCGACCCGGCTTTCGGCGAACTGCGCGGGCGGGATGCCGGTGATATGTGGCGCATGCTTACCACGCGGGCCAAGGATTTTTCCCTGACGTTCGACCATGTGCGCAGCGATGACAGCACCGGCAGTGCCCATTGGGTGGCGACGTATTTGTTCAGCGCCACCGGCAATACCGTGGTCAACGATATCGGTGCGCGGTTCGTGTTCCGTGACGGCAAGATCTGTGAACACCACGACCACTTCGACCTGTGGCGTTGGTCGCGCCAGGCGTTGGGCCTCAAGGGCCTGTTGCTGGGTTGGTCGCCCGCGCTGAAAAACGCGGTACGTGCCCAGGCGCTCAAAGGCTTGAAGGCATTTCAGGCCGGGCGTTGATAAGCTTGGCGCTCTTCTGGTTTGCCGACATCGACTTGTGACTGATCCCTCTGAACCCAAACCCTGGTTCGTCTACCTGGTGCGTGCCGCCAATGGCTCGCTGTACTGCGGTATCAGCAATGACCCCGTGCGCCGGTTTGCCTCGCACCAAAGCGGCAAGGGCGCACGGTTTTTTCTGTCCAGCCCTGCCGTGGCCTTGGTCTATACCGAGCAATGTGCGAGCAAGGGCGAGGCGCTGCGTCAGGAGCGCTTGATCAAGAAATTGAAGAAGAGTGCCAAGGAGTGCCTGGCCGCGAGTGGCCTCGAGGGCGGCATACACAAAAATAGTTGCGAACCCATGTGAGGTAAACCTGCGCCCCATCCGTGTAGTGCTTGAAACTGCGATCTATTCGCATTAACAGCGTTTTCAACACGGGTTCTCAGAGCATGAAGTCGACGGCGGGCGGTTGGGTAAAACAGTGGCTGGGAGCTTCGGTCTTGGCAGTGTCGGGGCTGGCGTTGCTGCCCTTGAGCGTTGCGCGTGCGCAGGAGCAGCACAGCGCCCAGTTCAATTTTGCCCTGGCAGCCAAACCACTGCCCCAGGCCCTGAGCGAGTTCAGCCGGGTCACCGGCATCAGCGTGATCTATACCGATGAAGCGCCCTACGGTCTAAATGCCCCGGCGGTCAGTGGGCCGATGACGGCGAGCCAGGCGCTGCAACGCCTGCTGAGCCGATCCGGCTTCACGTTCCGCCAGATCGATGCCCGCACCCTGGCGCTGGAGCCGGTGCCAACCGACGGCGCCGTCAACCTCGGCGCTACCACCATCAGCGGCGCCAACCTCGCCCAGGACAGCACCAGCTACCAACCGCCGCCGACCAGCTCGGTAATGCGCTCCCATGGGTTGCTGTTGGAAACCCCACAAACCGTCAACGTAGTGCCTGCTCAAGTGCTGCGCGACCAGCAACCGCGCAACCTGGATGACGCGCTGGGCAATATCAGCGGTATCACCCAGACAAACACCCTCGGCAGCACCCAGGACGCGGTGATGTTGCGCGGCTTTGGCGACAACCGTAACGGCTCGATCATGAAGGACGGTATGCCAATGGTGCAGGGCCGTGCCTTGAACGCGACAGCCGAGCGCGTCGAAGTGCTCAAGGGCCCGTCGTCGCTGTTGTATGGCATCCAGGACCCAGGCGGTGTAGTCAATATCGTCAGCAAAAAGCCTGAGCTGGTGCAGTCCACCTCCCTGACCGCACGCGGTTCGACCTTCGGCAGCGGCAAGAACGGCAGCGGCGGCAACCTCGACACCACCGGGCCCCTGGGTGACAGCGGCCTGGCTTATCGCCTGATCCTCGACCATGAAGACGAAGATTACTGGCGCAACTACGGCACCCACCGCGAAACCCTGGTGGCGCCGTCCCTGGCCTGGTATGGCGACACCACCCAAGTGCTGCTGGCCTATGAGCACCGCGAATTTCTCGCGCCGTTCGACCGTGGCACCGCCATCGACCCCAAGACCAACCATCCGTTGAACATCCCCGCCACCCGCCGTCTGGATGAACCGTTCAACAATATGGAAGGGCGCTCCGATCTGTACCGCCTGACTGTCGATCATGATCTCAACGACGACTGGAAAGCCCACTTCGGTTACAGCTGGAACCGCGAGACCTACGACGCCAGCCAGGTGCGCGTGGTCAAGGTCAACACCAACGGTACCCTGACCCGCAGCATGGACGGCACCCAGGGCGCGCTGACCACCGACCGCTTCGCCACCGCCAGCCTCGAAGGCAAGGTAGATGTCGCGGGTATGCAGCACGACCTGGTGTTCGGCCTGGACGATGAGTACCGCAAGATCTACCGCGCCGACCTGATCCGCCAGGCACCGCGGGGCAGCTTTGATTACACCAATCCGGTATACGGCAACGAAGTCGCCGGTTCCAAAGTCAGCGCGCCGGACAGCAACCAGACCGATCTTTTGCGCAGCGATTCGCTGTTCTTCCAGGATGCCATCCACCTCAACGATCAATGGATTCTGGTCGGCGGTGCGCGCTACCAGATGTACGACCAATACGCCGGCAAAGGCGTGCCGTTCACCGCCAACACCGACGGCAATGGCCAGAAGTGGGTGCCTCGGGCCGGGTTGGTGTATCGCTACAGTGACGAATTGTCGTTCTACGGCAGCTACACCGAGTCGTTCAAACCCAACTCCACCATCGCGCCACTGGCCAATAAAACCGTGTTGAATGGCAGTTTGCAGCCGGAGGAATCCAAAGCCTGGGAGCTGGGTACCAAGTTCGACCTGCCGGGGCGTATCACCGCCAGCGCAGCGTTGTTCACCATCGATAAACGCAACGTGTTGGTGCAGGTAGGCGAGGGCCTGACCTCGGAGTACAGCGTGGCCGGCAAAGTGCGCTCCCGTGGTCTGGAGTTGGATGCCAGCGGCCAGCTGACGGATAAGTGGAGCCTGATCGGCAGCTATGCCTACACCGATGCCGAGGTCACCGAAGACCCCAAGCTCAAAGGCAACCGCCTGCAGAACGTGGCAAAAAGCACCGGCTCGCTGTCAGCGGTGTACGACTTCGGCAGCATCCTGGGCGGTGATCAACTGCGCGTCGGCGCCGGGGCGCGTTATGTCGGCGAGCGGGCAGGGGACGCGGCCAACAGTTTCGAACTGCCCAGCTACACCGTGGCCGATGTGTTCGCCAGCTATGACACCAGGCTTGAGGGGCAGAAGGTCAAGTTCCAGCTCAACGTGAAAAACCTGTTCGACCGTACCTACTACACGTCCTCGGTGAATACGCAGTTTGTGTCCATGGGCGATGCGCGGCAGGTGTCGGTGTCCAGCACGCTTACCTTCTAACGCCATCCCTTTGTAGGAGCGAGCTTGCTCGCGAAAAACGTCAACGCTCACGCGGGCTGCCTGGTTCAGCGCGGTGACTGCGCGTTCTTCGCGAGCAAGCTCGCTCCTACAGTGTTAGCGTTGCCGTTATTGTTGATTTTGCGGGAACGGCACACTGATGCACTTTGGAAAATGGATACACACCGGCACTCTGCTGGTCGGCTTAAGCTTCTTGTTGGGCGGCTGCGCCAGCGTTTCACCGACTTCCACCCCGGCAACCCTGGATAAGTTGTTAAGCGACCCGGCGCTGCACGGCGCTACCGTCTCGCTGATGGTGCGCGATGCCCGCAGTGGCGCCACGCTCTATCAGCACAACCCTCGTACCCGGCTGGTGCCAGCGTCCAATCTCAAATTGCTGACCACTGCCGCAGCGATGGATGTACTGGGACCGCAATACCGCTTTGCCACCCAACTGCTGAGCAATGGCATACGCCAGGGCGACCGCCTGACCGGCAATCTTTACCTGCGTGGCCTGGGCGACCCGAGCATTCAGTTTGCCGACTACCAGGCGCTGGCCGCGCAATTGGCCAGCCAAGGCGTGCGCCAGGTGCAGGGTGATCTGGTGTTCGATGACACCTGGTTCGATGCCGAGCGATTGGGGGTGGATTGGTCCCATGACGATGAAACCACCTACTACGGCGCGCAGATTTCGGCGCTGACCGTGGCGCCCAATGCGGATTTTGATGCGGGCAGCGTACTGGTTACGGCCAAGGCGCCATTGCGGAACGGCTCGCCGGTGAGTGTCGATATTTTCCCGCCTACTGATTACCTGCAACTGAGCAACCATGCCATGAGCGGACCGGGCAACAGCTATGGAATCAATCGCCGTCACGGCACTAACCTGTTGCAACTCAGCGGCGCAGTAGCGCCGGGAAAGCAGAGCCAGCAATTGGTCAGCGTCTGGGAGCCAACGCAACTGGTCGCGAATCTGTTTGAACAAGCCTTGGCGCAACAGGGCATCACCGTACTGGGGCGTCGGGTGATGGGCGGGGCAAGCCCGACGGCGGTAACGGTGCTGGCCGAGCACCAATCGGCGCCGTTACAGGCGTTGATCACACCGCTGCTCAAGCTTTCGAACAACAATATGTCTGAAGCCTTGCTCAAGGCCATGGGGCGCAAGACGGCCAATAGCGGCACGGCAGCGGCGGGCGCTGTGGCGGTGGCCGGGTTCCTCAAGCGCCAGGGGCTGGAAACCGTCACATTCAGTCAGGTCGACGGCTCAGGCCTGTCGCGGCGCAACCTGGTGTCGTCGCAAACCCTCACCGACCTGCTGCTGGCCGCCAGCAAACAGCCGTGGTTTGACGCCTGGTACAACGCGCTGCCGATTGCCGGCAACACCGACCGCATGACCGGCGGCAGCCTGCGCTATCGCTTGCGCGACACACAGGCGCAAAACAACCTGCACGCCAAGACCGGCTCCATGGGCGGCGTGTCGTCATTGAGTGGGTACATCACCGATGCCGGCGGGCGCAAGCTGGTGTTCTCGATGCTGACCAACAACTACGTGGTGGCCGGCGCGCAGGTCAAGGCGTTGGAGGATCGCGTGGCCGTGGCGCTGGCGCGCAGCGACGATTGATTCAGGGCTGATAGCCCATCCGCCAACTCACGGCCCGGGTCGCCGCCAGCAGATGCTGCGCCGCCGGGCCATCTTCATCGGCATGGAACAGCGAGGTTGGGCCGACCACGGTCATCACCGCCGCGACTTGCCCGACCGCATTGAACACCGGCGCCGACAACGCATCCACGCCGGGCATCAGCAGGCCATGTACAAAATGCAGGCCGCGGCTGCGGATTTGCTCGCACACGCTGGCATAGGCTTGATCGTCCGCCAAGGTGTGAGCGGTGCCGGCTTGAACCTCGCGTTCGCGCAACTCCACGGTTTCCCGCGACGGCAAGTAGGCGCTGAACACCAGTCCGGTGGACGAGCTGAGCAGCGGCAGCACTGAGCCCAACTGCGTCACCACGGTGACGGCGCGCACGGCTGGCTCAATCTGCACCACGGTCGCGCCCTGGTTGCCCCACACCGCCAGAAAGCAGGTTTCATTCAACTCATCGCGCAGTTCGGCCAAGGGCATGGCGCCGACTTTCAACACATCCATGCTGCCCAGCGCCGCCAGCCCCACGCGCAACGCTTCGCGGCCCAGGCCGTAATGGTTGGTGGCGCTGTTCTGTTCGGCAAAACCCGAGGCGATCAGCGCCTGCAAATAGCGGTGGACCTTGCTCGCTGGCATCTGCACATGCTCTGCCAGGCGTGACAGCGAGGTGGCCGGGGACAGTTCGGCCAGGGCCTTGAGAATATCGGTGCCGACTTCCGCCGAGCGGACTTTCTGTTTACCGGTGTCGCGGGGCTTTTCCATGGAAGGGCGAGAATCCGAGAGATGAATGGGCGTCTTTATAGCTTGACGGTCGACAGTGATCAAATTACGTTATGCGTAACTGGATTACGATAAAAACAACTTCTGTACAGAGGAAGATCCATGGACCTCGAATACCTTTCGGGTTTCGGCAACGAATTCGCCAGCGAAGCCTTGCCTGGCGCGCTGCCGGTCGGCCAGAACTCGCCGCAAAAAGCCCCCTACGGGCTCTACACCGAACTGTTTTCCGGCACTGCCTTCACCATGGCGCGTAGCGAAGCCCGGCGCACCTGGCTGTACCGCATCCAGCCGTCCGCCAATCACCCGGCGTTCGTCAAACTTGCGCGGCAATTGGCCGGTGGCCCGCTGGGGGCGGTGACGCCCAACCGCCTGCGCTGGAACCCGCTGGATATTCCGAGTGAACCCACGGACTTTATCGATGGACTGGTCGGCATGGTTGCCAACTCGGGGTCGGAAAAACCTTCGGGCATCAGCATTTATAACTACCGCGCCAATCGTTCCATGGAGCGCGTGTTCTTCAACGCCGACGGCGAGTTGCTGATCGTACCGGAGCAGGGCCGCTTGCGCATCGCCACCGAACTGGGCGTGCTGGATGTCGAGCCGCTGGAAATCGTGGTGCTGCCCCGTGGCCTCAAGTTCCGTGTCGAACTGCTGGACGCGCAAGCCCGCGGCTACGTCGCTGAAAACCATGGCGCCCCGCTGCGCCTGCCTGACCTGGGGCCGATTGGCAGCAACGGCCTGGCTAACCCGCGCGATTTCCTCACGCCCGTCGCCCGTTACGAAGACCTCAAGCAACCGACCACGCTGGTACAGAAATTCCTCGGCGAACTGTGGGCCTGCGAGCTGGATCACTCACCGCTCAACGTGGTCGCCTGGCACGGTAATAACGTGCCGTACAAATACGACCTGCGTCGCTTCAACACCATTGGCACGGTGAGTTTTGACCATCCGGATCCGTCGATCTTCACCGTGCTGACCTCGCCCACCAGCGTGCACGGCCTGGCCAACCTCGACTTCGTGATCTTCCCGCCGCGCTGGATGGTGGCCGAGAACACCTTCCGGCCGCCGTGGTTCCATCGCAACCTCATGAACGAATACATGGGCCTGATCCAGGGCGCCTACGATGCCAAGGCCGAAGGCTTCCTGCCGGGCGGCGCGTCGCTGCACAGTTGTATGAGCGCCCACGGCCCGGATGGCGAAACTTGCACCAAGGCCATCAACGTGGACCTGGCGCCGCACAAGATCGATAACACCATGGCCTTCATGTTCGAGACCAGCCAAGTGCTGCGTCCGACCCAGTTCGCCCTGGAGTGCCCCCAACTGCAACCTGCTTACGACGCGTGCTGGGCCTCGCTGCCCGCCACCTTCAACCCGAACCGGAGATAACCCATGACTCAACCAACGCAGACCCGCAGCTGGGTGGCCTCGGCCAATGGTCACGCGGATTTCCCCCTGCAAAACCTGCCCCTGGGCGTGTTCAGTATCAACGGCTCGGCCCCGCGCAGTGGCGTGGCGATTGGCGACATGATCCTCGACCTGCACGCCGCGCTGGATGAGTTTGACGGTGACGCCCGGCGCGCCGTCGAAGCCACTGCGGGCGGGCAGTTGAACGCGTTTTTCGAACTGGGCCGTGGGCCTCGCGTTGCCCTGCGCCAGCGCCTGCTGGAACTGCTGGCCGAAGGCAGCAAGCTGCAAACCCGCGAGGCGCAAGTGCTGCACCGTGCCGCCGATTGCCAGATGCACCTGCCGGCCAAGATCAATGACTACACCGACTTCTACGTCGGCATCGAGCACGCGCAAAACGTCGGCAAATTGTTCCGCCCCGATAACCCGCTGTTGCCGAACTACAAGTACGTGCCGATTGGTTACCACGGCCGTGCCTCGACCATTCGTCCCTCGGGTACAGAGGTGCGACGCCCTAAGGGCCAGGCCTTGCCAGCCGGTCAGTCCGCGCCGACCTTTGGCCCATGCGCGCGCCTGGACTATGAGTTGGAGCTGGGCATCTGGATCGGCCAGGGCAATGCCATGGGCGATGCGATTGCCATTGGTGATGCCGCCGAGCATATCGCCGGTTTCTGCCTGCTCAACGACTGGTCGGCGCGGGATATCCAGGCCTGGGAGTACCAGCCGCTGGGGCCGTTCTTGTCGAAAAGCTTTATCACCAGCGTCTCGCCGTGGGTGGTGACTGCCGAAGCCTTGGAGCCTTTCCGCAAAGCCCAGCCACCGCGCCCTGAAGGTGATCCGCAACCGCTGCCATACCTGCTGGATAAGCGCGATCAGAACGCGGGCGCCTTTGATATCGAACTGGAAGTGCTGCTCACCACGGCCTCGATGCGTGAGCAAAACCTGCCCGCCCATCGCCTGACCCTGAGCAACACCGAGCACATGTACTGGACCGTGGCGCAAATGGTGGCGCACCACAGCGTCAATGGCTGCCAGTTGCAGGCGGGTGACCTGTTTGGTTCGGGCACGTTGTCTGGCCCGCAGCCGGGGCAGTTCGGCAGCCTGTTGGAAATTACCGAAGGCGGCAAGAAGCCGATTGAATTGGCCTCCGGCGAGGTACGTAAATTCCTTGAAGACGGCGACGAAATCATTCTGCGTGCCCGTTGCAGCCGCGAGGGCTTTGCCTCCATCGGCTTCGGCGAATGCCGCGGTACCGTGGTCGCGGCGCGCTGAGAGGGCAGGGCCATGGAACTCTATACTTACTACCGTTCTACCGCGTCGTATCGAGTACGTATTGCCCTGGCCCTCAAAGGCCTGGATTTCACCGCGCTGCCGGTCAACCTGCTGGTGCCGGCAGGCGGCGCCAACCGCCGGCCTGAATACCTGGCGATCAACCCCCAAGGGCGCGTGCCGGCGTTGCGTACCGATGAAGGGGCGTTGTTGATTCAGTCACAGGCGATCATCGAGTACCTGGAAGAGCGTTATCCACAGGTGCCGATGTTCTCCAGGGATTTGCTCGCCAGGGCTCATGAGCGGGCGGTGGCGTCGATCATCGCCTGTGATATCCACCCGTTGCATAACTCCAGCACCCAGAACTTGCTGCGCAAGTGGGGGCACGATGAGGCGCAATTGCTGGAGTGGATCGGGCACTGGATCAGCCAGGGCCTGGGCGCTGTGGAGCAGTTGATTGGCGACACCGGGTTTTGCTTTGGTGAGCAGCCGGGCTTGGCCGATGCGTTTCTTATCCCGCAGTTGTATGCGGCCGAGCGCTTCAAGGTGCCCTTGGCGGCATACCCACGCATTGGGCGGGTGGCGGCGTTGGCGGCCCAACATCCAGCCTTCATGCAGGCCCACCCCGCCAATCAACCTGACACCCCCTGAACCCCCTGTAATGATCGTTCCTACGCTCAGCGTGGGAACGCCTCATGTGGCGCTCTGCGTCACGGCTCTAAAAACGGACGCGGAGCGTCCAGGGCTGTATTCCCACGCAGAGCGTGGGAACAATCATAAAAAAACAGGTACCTTGCGATGCACAATCAGATTGCCAGCTTTCGTGCGGCACTCGACGCCCGTCCGGTGTCGCGCTACCAATGGTTGATTCTCCTGCTGCTGGCACTGCTACTGGTCACCGATGGCTATGACGCTCAGGTGCTGGGCTATGTAGTGCCGGCGCTGGCCCAGGATTGGGGCCTGGAAAAGTCCGCGTTTGGCCCCGTGTTCAGCGCCAACTTGCTGGGCCTCACCCTGGGCTCGCTGCTGGTGACACCGCTGGCGGATCGGTTTGGCGTGCGACGTATTCTGCTGGCGTGCGTGCTGATCTACGCCAGCCTCACGGTATTGATGGTGTTCGCCAATTCCCTGACCACGTTGATGGCGGCGCGGTTTATCTGCGGCATTGGCATGGGCGGCGCGATGCCCAGTGCCATGGCATTGATGTCTGAATACTCGCCGCCGCGGATGCGCACCTTGATGGTGACCCTGGCGGCCTGCGGCTTCTCGTTCGGCGGCGCAGCAGGCGGCTTTGTGGCGGCCGGGTTTATCGATGGTTTTGGTTGGCAGGCTGTGTTCCTGGCGGGTGGTGTGACGCCGCTGCTGCTGTTCCCGTTCCTGGTGTGGCTGTTGCCCGAATCCTTGCCACGCCTGTTGCGCGATGCACCGCCGTATCTGCGTTTGCGCAAAGTCACGGCGCGGATGCTGCCCGATTGGCAACCGCCACCGGCGACCGAAGCTGAAAACTTGCAGGAGCAGGGCAGCAAACTGACGGTGGTGGAGCTGTTTCGCAACGGCTACGCGCGCCCGACGCTGCTGATCTGGGCGACTTTCTTTGTCAGCCTGATCCTGCTGTATTTCATGATCAGTTGGTTGCCGTCGCTATTGCTCGAAAGCGGCCTGGCATTGAACGAAGCCAACCTGGTCACCTCCATGTTCCTGTTCGCTGGCACCTTGGGCGCCATCCTCATGGCCTGGTTTGCCGACCGTCTGAAAAGCAAAGTGCGGTTACTGTCCGGCGTGCTGGCGGCGGCAGCGCTGTGCACCATTCTGCTGGGCTTGAACCACGACAACCCACGCTACCTGGTGGCCTGCGTGTTTGCAGCAGGGTTCTGCATCATCGGCGGGCAACTGACCCTCAATGCCTTCGCGAGCAACTTCTACCCGGCGCACGTGCGCGCCACCGGCACGGGTTGGGCGTTGGGTGTGGGGCGGTTCGGGTCAATTCTGGGGCCGCTGTTTGGCAGCCTGTTGTTGGCGATGCATATACCGGTCGAGCAGATTTTCTTCTTCTGCGCGATTCCGGCGGTGATTGCAGCGTTGTTGATTATTCAGGTGCGCTCGCCGGGACCCACTACACCGAACACGCCATTGCCTGGCGATATTCTCAATCGCTAACTGTAGGAGCGAGCTTGCTCGCGAAAAACGTTAACGATAACGCGGGCATCCTGGTTAAACGGGGTGTCCTGGGTTTTTTCGCGAGCAAGCTCGCTCCTACAGTTGGGAGTTGGGTCAATGCACCACTGAGTTGGGCGGCAGATGCCCCAGCCGCTCGGTCAGGCGCAGGCGCTGGATCGGGTCGTCGCTGAGCAGCAGGGCGTGTTCCAGGTCGAAGCGTTCGGCGCTGGGGCAGTCCAGGCGTTGATACAGGCTGGCCCGCGCCAGGTAGTCGGAGGCGCTGGCGTTGCCCAGTTCCAGTACGCGCTCGGCGTCCACCAGGGCGGCCAGTGGCTCGTCGTTGGCAAGGTAGAGTTGGCGCAGGTTGCGCGACAGCCGTTGCAGGATGGCCCGTGGCCCGGCGGTCAGCAGGTGATCGGCCTGCAATTTCAGCTTCGCCCCGTACTGGCGCGCCAGCAACTCGCGACAGTCGTTGGGGTACAGGCGCCGGCCGCCGCAAGGGTCCAACAGGTGGTCGGCTCCCGGTACCCGCAGCAGGAAGTGCCCAGGGAAGTTCACGCCGACCAGGGGGATATCCAGGCGCCGTGCCATCTCCAGTGCGATCAGGCCCATGGCCAAGGGTTGCCCGCGTTTGCGTTGCAGCACTTTGTCCAGCAGCGCGGCGGCGGGGCGCAACGGCGTGTGGTCATCCTGGGCAAACCCCAGGTCATTCATGCGCCGCAGCAGCGGCTGGCCGAGTTCATCCGCCGGTAGCAGGGGCATGCCCAGGCTGACCTGTTGTTGTAGCGCGCCAAGGTCGTGCAGGATCAACGCCGGCTGCACGCTGGCGTCATGCTCGGCAGCAATCCACAGCGCGGCCTCAAACAGCGCGGGGGGTGAACGGTCCAGGCAGGCGAAAAAGGCGGTGCGGGGATTCATTGAGTTCTCCGGCATATGCCCCCGTTTTAGCCTTGCTGCGAATTTTCGTCCAGCATCTTGAGAGATATCCCACGCTCTTATGTCGTAGATCCCACGAAAACGCGCGGCTTATTCCAGCGCAATCCAGCAGTTTTCTGCCGCAAGCCTATACTTGGCCCACTACCAGAAGTGATTCGGGAGCCCATTGATGTTTGCGCTCATGCACAGCACCCGCCTTGAATCGCTGCACCTGAGCGTTGATCCGGTGACCGGCTTGAAGGCGATCATCGCCATCCACAACAGTCGCCTGGGCCCAGCGTTGGGTGGCTGTCGCTACCTGGCTTACCCTAATGATGAAACCGCCGTGGCCGATGCTGCGCGGCTGGCCCAAGGTATGAGCTACAAAGCCGCGCTGGCCGGACTGCCGGTGGGCGGCGGCACGGCGGTGATCATCCGCCCCGTGCACGTGGAAAGCCGTGCGGCGCTGTTCGAGGCGTTTGGCCGTTGTGTGGAAAAACTCGACGGCCGCTTCATCACCTCGATCGACAGCGGTACCTCGGTCGCCGACATGGACTGCATTGCCCAGAACACTCGCTTTGTCACCAGCACCACCGCCGCCGGAGACCCTGCACCTCATGCTGCCATGGGGGTGTTTGCCGGTATCCGCACTACCGCCATGGCGCGCCTGGGCAGCGACAACCTCGAGGGCCTGCGCGTCGCGGTGCAAGGCCTGGGGAATGTCGGTTATGCCCTGGCCGAACAATTGCACGCCGCCGGTGCCGAGCTGCTGGTCAGCGACATCGACCACGGCAAGGTGCAACTGGCCATGGAGCAACTGGGTGCCCACCCGATTGCCAACGACGCCTTGCTCAGCACGCCCTGCGACATCCTCGCACCGTGCGGCGTGGGCGCCGTATTCAACCGTAACAGCGTCGGCCAGTTGCGTTGCGCCGCCGTGGCGGGTTCGGCCAGCGCTCAACTGACCAACCTGGACATCGCCGACCAATTGGAAGGCCGCGGCATCCTCTACGCACCGGACTATGTGATCAACTCTGGCGGGCTGATCTACGTCGCCCTCAAACACGCCGGTACCGACCTGCCAGGCATCACCGCGCACCTGTCGAACATCGGCAGCCGCCTGACCGAAATCTTTGCCCACGCCCAAGCCGAAAAACGCTCCCCCGCACGGGTGGCCGATGAGCTGGCCGAACGCCTGCTGTACAAATAGGGCAGGCATTAAAAAGGCCCTGAATCCATGATTCAGGGCCTGTTCAATTCGGGCTTTACTCCGCCGCCGGGTTCAGCAACTCGGACAATGCGTCCGGTTGGCTCTTGAACGCCTTGGCAAAGACATCGCGGTTCTTCGCCATGTAGATCCCGGCTTCTTCCACCTGCTGCTCGCTCAACGACGGCACGGCTTTTTGCAACACCTCTGCCAGCAACTCAGCGAGTTCAAGCATCTTGTCATGACGGTCAGCTTCGGCTTTATCCATGAACAAACGCTCCAGATCTCGGCTGCTGCGGTATACCACTTCGACGGCCATTCACCACCTCACATGCCTTCACGATAGTTGTCTTTTGCGACTACTGTATTTATATACAGCGAAAAGGATAAGCCAAACGTCGGGGTTTGGGTAGTAGGTTTTTAATGTAGTTGGGAAATAGGGGGGCTGAACCGGAAATTTCGCACGGCACGCTGAGGTTGATGGTCGATCGTTCCCACGCTCCGCGTGAGGATGCATCCCGTGACGCTCCGCGTCACCCACGAGCAGGTCTGAGGGACGCGGAGCGTCCCAGGCGGCGTTCCCACGCGGAGCGTGGGAACGATCGGGCTGTGGCGAGGGCTCGGATTTCTGTGCCTCATGCCACCGAGCCATCATCTCATGGCAGTGCTGGCCTTTTTTCTGCATGCAGAACAACCGTCACGTCCACCCCGCATTATCCGGTCGAGCCGACCTAAGGAAGCATCATCGTGAAAATCAATTGGGCCGAAAGGCTGCGTCAGCAAGTACACGGGCTGGCCGAGTCGCTGGGTAATCTGTTTGTCGAGTCGTTCCATTACCTGGCGCTGTTCGCCATTGGTGCGGTGACCGCCTGGGCGGCGGTGATGGAATTTCTGGGGATGCTGGAGAACGGGCACATCAAGATCGATGACATCTTGCTGTTGTTCATCTACCTGGAATTGGGCGCGATGGTCGGGATTTACTTCAAGACCAACCACATGCCGGTGCGCTTTCTGATCTACGTGGCAATCACCGCGCTCACGCGTTTGCTGATCTCCAACGTGTCCCACCACAACCCGCCGGACCTGGGCATCATCTACCTGTGCGGCGGTATTTTGCTGTTGGCGTTTGCGATCCTGGTGGTGCGCTATGCGTCGTCGGCCTTCCCTTCGGTGAAGGTCGAAAGCCCGCGTCGCAAGGGCGAAGCGAGCCTTGAGACCGAGAAAGGCGAGCTTTAAAGCCCGACGCTGAAGGGCAGGGTACGGGCGGGCGGTCGCTGCAGGAGTTTGTGGCTGTCGCCGTCCGTCATCAGCTCCAGGATTTCCACGGCGCTGTGGCCCTGTTCGATGGCGATGCCGAACTGGATGCTTTGCACCAGGCGCCTGAGGCGCTGCGGGTCGTTGCGTTGTTCGGCGCTGATCATGCGCTTGGCCACCACGCCAGTCTCGTCAGACAGGGTGAGCATGATGCTGCCGTCCAGCCGTTGGATGCTCAGGTTGACGCGGTATTGGGGGCTGAACGTGTCGGTGATGATCTGAAAAGGATTGTCCATGGTGCGTTACCGCCTGATAAGAACATGCAGTCATTGACGGCCGGTGTCGGGATTAGTTCGCATTGCCTGACCACTGGCCAAATTCCGTTTTCCTCAAAAGTTCTACAGCAAAGGACGTGCCGTACAGCGATTTACCCGACATAGATATTCAAATGTGGGAGCGGGCTTGCCCGCGATTGCGGTCCTTCAGCCAACAAGTACTTGGCTGAAGGACCGCAATCGCGAGCAAGCCCGCTCCCACATTTTTTGTGCTGTTTTTGGAGATCAGTGAGCTAATTCAGGGCATCACGGAAAAAACGATCGCAGACAGCGCAATCAGCCCGATCACCACCACAAATACATTCGATGCCTGGCCTGAATACTGGCGCAAAGATGGCACTCGGCGGATGGCGTACATCGGCATCAGGAACAGCAGGCACGCGATGATCGGCCCGCCCATGGTTTCGATCATGCCCAGGATGCTCGGGTTGAAGGTGGCCACGGCCCAGCAGGTCAGCACCATGAACAACGCGGTGCAGCGTTCCAGCCATTTGGACGACATCGAACGGTTGCGCCCACGCAGGGATTTGACGATCAGCCCCTGGAAGCCTTCGCTGGCACCAATGTAGTGACCCAGGAAGGACTTGGTAATCGCCACCAGCGCGATCAACGGTGCGGCGTAGGCAATCACCGGCGTCTGGAAGTGGTTGGCCAGGTACGACAGGATCGAAATGTTCTGCGCCTTGGCAGCGGCCAGGTCAGCCGGTGACAGCGCCAGCACGCAGCTGAAGCAGAAGAACATCACGGTCAG
This sequence comes from Pseudomonas sp. GW823-FHT02F05, assembly GCF_058797315.1. Classification (NCBI taxonomy): domain Bacteria; kingdom Pseudomonadati; phylum Pseudomonadota; class Gammaproteobacteria; order Pseudomonadales; family Pseudomonadaceae; genus Pseudomonas; species Pseudomonas sp. GW823-FHT02F05. Next base: position 21,245 of record NZ_JBXAJM010000029.1, on the reverse strand, counting down.
CACCATCATGCCGTGGGCGGTGGCCAGGATGCCGCTGCTTTTGCGCTCGGCCTGGGCGCCGTAGACGCGCTTCTGGTCCACGGCAAAGGCGGAGATGATCGGCGAATGGTTGAACGAGAACACCATCACCGGGATCGCCAGCCACAGCGTTTTGAAGAACAGCGGCAGCGGCATGCCTGCGCTGGCCGAGGCGAAGAACGCGCCGTTCCAGTTGGGAATCAGGCTGAATGCCAGCAGCAGCAAGGCGGCAACGAAGGGGTACACCAGCACGCTCATGGCCTTGACGATCACGCCCTGGCCACACCGCACGATGGCCATCAGGGCGAGGATCAGCACCAGCGACAGAATCGCCCGTGGCGGCGGCGCCATGTGCAATTGGTGCTCCATGAAACTGCCCAGGGTGTTGGTCAGCGCCACGCTGTACACCAGCAGGATCGGGAAGATCGCAAAGAAATACAGCAGGGTGATCAGCTTGCCGGCGCCGACACCAAAGTGTTCCTCGACCACTTCGGTGATGTCGCCGGATTTGCCCGACACCACAAAGCGCGTCAGTCCACGGTGGGCGAAGAAGGTCATCGGAAAGGCCAGCAGCGCCAGCACGATCAGCGGCCAGAAACCACCGACGCCGGCATTGATCGGCAGGAACAGGGTGCCCGCGCCGATGGCGGTGCCGTAGAGGCCGAGCATCCAGGTGGTGTCGTGTTTGGTCCAACCGGTGGTTACTGTGTTTTCTCTGACATCGGGATTTTCGGCAGCAGGTGTACGTACATCAGTCATCGGTATTGCCTCGTTATTATTTTTGCGCGGGCTCACGTTGGGGCGGGTAGCAGTGCTCCGATCAGCACTCCACCCAGCTGACCGCCAGGCCGCCCCGTGAAGTTTCTTTGTATTTGTCATGCATGTCGGCGCCGGTATCGCGCATGGTGCGGATGACCCGGTCGAGGGAGATGAAGTGTTTGCCGTCGCCGCGCAGGGCCATCTGCGTGGCGTTGATCGCCTTGACCGCCGCAATGGCATTGCGCTCGATGCACGGCACCTGCACCAGGCCACCGACCGGGTCGCAGGTCAGGCCGAGGTTGTGTTCCAGGCCGATTTCGGCAGCGTTTTCCAGTTGCTCCGGGGTGGCACCGAGGATATCGGCCAGGCCTGCGGCGGCCATGGCACAGGCCGAGCCCACTTCGCCCTGGCAGCCAACTTCGGCGCCGGAGATGGAGGCGTTTTTCTTGCAGAGGATGCCGACGGCAGCGGCGGCCAGGAAGAAATTGACCACGTCGTCGTCAGACGCGTCGGCGTTGAATTTCATGTAGTAATGCAGCACTGCCGGGATAATTCCGGCCGCGCCATTGGTCGGGGCGGTGACCATGCGCCCGCCAGCGGCGTTTTCTTCGTTGACGGCGAGGGCGAACAGGTTGACCCATTCCATCGCCGACAAGGTCGAGGTGATCACGTTGGGCTTACCGATTTCCAACAGGTTGCGATGCAACTTCGCGGCGCGACGGGGCACATCCAGGCCACCGGGCAGGATGCCTTCATCGCGCAGGCCCTGTTCCACGCACTCGCGCATCACCGACCAGATATGCAGCAGGCCGCTGCGGATATCTTCATCGCTGCGCCACGCCCGTTCGTTGGCCATCATCAGCTCGGATACCCGCAGGCCGTGCTTGTTGCACAAGGCCAGCAGTTCTACGGCGCTGGAAAAGTCGTATGGCAATTGCACGTCGCTGGTCGGCGCAATGCCTGATGCAGCTTCGGCGGCTTCGATGATGAAACCACCGCCCACCGAGTAATAGGTTTGTTCGCTCAGCAGGCCGCTGTCGCCATAGGCGTGCAAGGACATGGCGTTGGGGTGGTACGGCAGGCTTTCGTCCAGCAGCAGCAAGTCGGTGTGCCAGTTGAAAGCAATTGCCTGAGAGCCCGCCAGCAGCAATTGGCCGGACTCGCGCAGTTGCTGGATACGCGCATTGATCGAGGTGGGGTCGACGCGATCTGGCCATTCACCCATCAAGCCCATGACACAGGCGCGGTCGGTGGCATGGCCGACACCGGTAGCGGACAGCGAGCCATACAGGCGCACTTCGACGCGACGGGTTTGGCTGAGCAAATGCAGGTCGGTCAGGGCTTGGGCGAATGTCGCGGCAGCGCGCATCGGGCCAACGGTGTGGGAGCTGGAAGGGCCGATGCCCACCTTGAATAGATCGAAAACACTGATAGCCATGCTAAAGCCTTACAAGCAATGGAGTAGAAATCGCTGCCATGTTTTGTAGAGCAGGCGGAATTGGCGCGATACTGAGCCTCTGGATCGGTACTGACCAACGAATTATCCTAAGACACCCTTTAGCAGGACTAAACGCTATGACTCGCCCCCTCCATGGCCAGACCTATGTCTGGCTGCATGTGTTTTCCTGCGCTGCGCGGCATCTATCGTTCACCCGCTGCGCCGAGGAACTGCACATCACGCCGGGAGCGGTGAGCCAACAAATTCGCCAGCTAGAAGAGCGCCTGGGCTTTCGACTGTTTCATCGGCGTGCGCGAGGCGTTGAACTCAGCGCCGAGGGGCAGCGCCTGGCGGCCGTGGTGGGTGAGGCTTATGGCAGCATTGATGCCGAACTGCAGCGCCTGGACGCCGGGATGATCAGCGGCACCTTGCGCCTGCGTTCTATCCCCTCATTTCTGGGCAAGTGGCTGACCCCGCGTCTGCCACGTTTTCAGCAGCGCTTTCCGGACATTCAACTGCGCATGGTCGCCGAAGACAGCAGCATCGCCCTGCATGAAGGCGACTTCGACCTGGCCATCGACCTCAACGACGGCAGCTACCCTGGCTTGTTATCCACAGCCCTGTTGGACGAACAGATATTCCCGGTGTGCGCCCCCAGCCTGTTGCGTGGCCGCCCACCCTTGCATGGCCCGGCGGATCTGGCCCATTTCCCGCTGCTGCACGACATCACGGCCTGGCGTGGGAGTTATGAATATGCCGAATGGGAGTTTTACCTCAATGCCATCGGCTACCACGGTGCCGACGTACGGCGCGGGCACACCTTCAACCGCAATCACCTGACTATCGAAGCCGCCATCGCCGGCATGGGCGTGGCGATTGCGCGGCGCACCTTGCTGAACGATGAGCTGGAGCGCGGCACCTTGATCGTGCCGTTCGGCCTGGCCGTGCCCAACCATAAACGCTACGTGCTGCTGTATGCGCCGGGCGCGTTGAACCATCCGGGCGTGCGTGCGGTGCATGACTGGCTGGTGGAGGAAGCGGGGATTTTTCGCAGCTTGCACCCGTTGGGAGAGGGGCAATTGTGAGGAAAACAGAACGTAAGAAGTTGTAACTAACTCCCCACCCTACCAGCGTTTTTGCTCGTCGTCAGGGTTAATTTGTAATGTAGGATTTATCTTTGCAAAGGGGTTGAAATGTTTCAGCAGGTGCTCAATTGTGTAATCAAGAGGTCATGGTTTCACCACCCCGGTGTTGCAGTTTGTGACCTCTGGCGAGCTAGCTGAAATAAGGGAAGAACTATGCAAATCCAAGTCAATAGCGATAACCATATTGAAAGCAGCATCCGACTGGAGGAGTGGGTACGTACTACCATTGAGAGCACGCTCGAACGCTACGAAGAAGACCTGACCCGTGTAGAGGTCTACCTGCGGGACGAGAACGGCGACAAGCCCGGCCCCCACGATTTGAGTTGCCGTCTGGAAGCACGGCCAAAGGGCCATCAACCAGTTTCCGTGTGCCATAAAGCCGATACGCTGGAGCAAGCGATCGATGGCGCCGCAGTCAAGCTCGACCACGCACTGGAACATCTGTTTGGCAAACTGCAAGGCAAGCCGCGCGCTGTCGGTAAAAACCAGCCAATCAACAAAGTGAACGAAGACGCTTTGGAAGAGGAATTCCTGGAAAACGAAAACGCTGCCATTAACGGCTGATTGTTTTTTCATTCCCCAATGAAAACGGGCCTGCACATGCAGGCCCGTTTTTCGTTCAGCGCTCACGCCGGAAGAAATGCCGACTCAGCATCGCCAGCCCGCAGGCGCCCAACCCCGCAAACAGCATGGCCCAGCCGGCGCCGCTGCGCAGTGCTGTTTGCGCATCCAGAATGGTCAGCCCCGGCGCATCCAACTTGCCGGCGGCAATATGCTGGCTGAGGCTTGCCCACTCCATTGCCGTGCTGTCAGGCAGCACATGGGCCAGGTTGTGGCTGATCCCTAACAACAACACAAGGCCCATCAGCGCGATATTGATCGCCAGGGTGATCAGCCGTGCGCTGAAGTCGATGCCCGAGGCCATGCCTGCGCGGTCATTCGAGACGGAGCCGGTGGTGGTGTTGGTGGTCGGCGAATTGGTCAACGCCAGTCCGATACCGGCGATCACGCAACTGAGCAGCACCAGCGCCACGCTGGGTTGTTCGGCGTAATTAACGGCGGCCATTCCCATGAACCCTGCGCCCATTACCCCCAGGCCCAGGGGAATGATGCGTTCGGCGCCAAAGCGTAGGGCCAGGCGTTCGGCCAGCGGCGGTACCAGCAAAGTCGGCAAGGTGTAGGCGAGCAAGGCGGCGCCTGTGGTCAGCGTGTCGTAACCCAGGCCCGCCTGGAAGTACAACGGCAGGTAAATCATGAACGGCCAGAAGCTGAAGTTCATGCCGATCGAGCCCATCAACGCGCCATTGAAACGTTGGATGCGGAACACCGAGAAGTCGAACATCGGATGGGCGCTGCGCCGCTCAATCAAGATAAACAGCAGCAGCCCGAAGACCGACAAACCAGCCCAGCCGAGCATCGCCGGCGCGCCAAAGCCGATTTCGCTGCCCTGGGTGATGAAATAAACCAGCGCAAACACCGTGAGTGTCATGGTCAGCATGCCGGCGATGTCGAGGCGATGGTTGGCCGGGTCGCAGGACTCCTGCACGCTGATATGCAACAACGCCAAGGTGAACAGGGTCAGCGGTACATGCACCAGGAACACCCAGCGCCAGTCCGCCACGGCCAGGATCATGGCTCCCACCATCGGTCCGAAACCCAGGCCCACGCCAGCGATCACGCCCCATATCGCAAAGGCCCGCGCACGCGCCGCCGGTTCGCGGAACTGATGGGACAAGATCGCAAATTGGCAAATCATCATGGCCCCGGCGCCAATGCCCTGGACGAAACGCGCCGCGATCAGTGTCGGCGCATCGTTGGCCAAGCCACAGGCCAGCGAGGCCAGGGCGAATACCCACAGACACACCACCAGCACACGCCGACGACCGAAGCGATCCGCCAAGGTCCCCGCCGCCATCAGCACGCTGGTGCAGGCCAGGGTGTAGGCATTCATGATCCATTGGGCGTCTTGAAAGCCCGTGCCCAGTTCCTGTTCCAGCGTCGGCAGGATGACCGGCACGCTGGAGATTTCCAGGCCGAACATCAGGGCCACCAGGCAGACGGCGGTGAGGGCCAGGCCGTTCCTGGCGGTGCGCGGGGGAGTGAGGGCCGATAGTGCGGCGGCGCGGGACATACGACATTCCTTTCGAAAGCGGGAGGGGCTATTCTCTCGGGAATCAGGTTCTTTATTGGCGATAACTTTTCCGTAGACAAGGGAATACAAGGCGACAATTAAGCATGGCTACCCCACGTTTTGATGGTGTCGAACTCTTTCTGCAGATTGTTGAAAGCGGCAACCTCACCGAAGCCGCCGAGCGCCTGAACCTCACGCGTTCAGCGGTGGGCAAGGGCCTGGCGCGTCTGGAAGCGCGTTTGGGCACTTGCCTGTTACAGCGTTCCACCCGGCGCCAGCGGTTGACTGAGGATGGCCAGGCGTACTACGAGCATTGCCTGCGCGCATTGGCAGAGCTGGAGGCCGCCGAGTCCGTGTTGGAAAGCGGCCGCCAGCAACCTCGCGGGCGTTTGCGAGTGAGTGTGCCCCTGGCGTTTGGGCATCACTATGCCGCGCCAGCGTTGTGGGCCTTGCTGGATCGTTATCCGGAACTGGAAATCGACCTTTGTTTTTCCGACCGCATGATCGACTTGGTGCAGGAGGGCTTCGATATGGCCGTGCGCATCGGCCCGTTGCCCGACACCGACCGCCTGAGCGCACGGCGCCTGGGTCAGCAGGTCATGGGGCTGGCAGCGTCGCCGGCGTATTTGCAGCGCAAGGGTGCTATTGGCAGTATCGAAGACCTGGCCGCTCATCGTGGCATTGCCTACCGCAGCAACACCGCGCAGCGCTCGCGCCTGGCTTCGCCCTTGATCGTGGACGACCTCCAGGCGGTAGCCGATGCCGCCATCGCGGGCGTAGGCCTGGCCTGGTTGCCGAGTTGGTTGATTGCCCACTATGCGCTGCGCGGGCAGTTGCAGGCCGTGCTGCCCAGCTACCGTGAGCAACCTGCGCCGATCCATGTGATCTGGCCGACGGCGGCGCATATGCCGGCCAAGACGCGGTGTGCCATTGACGCGTTGGTGGCGGCCACCCCGAGTTGCCTGGCGGGCAGTTAGATCCTGAACATACTGAAAACCATCTGTAGGAGCGAGCTTGCTCGCGAAAAACGTCAACGATAACGCGTGTTTGCTGAATGAACGCGGCGCCTGTGAGTTTTTCGCGAGCAAGCTCGCTCCTACAAAATACAGTTAGAACGCGATAGAGGTTTGTACATACACCGTACGCGGCTCACCCACGTACTTGCCCTTGTTGTTGTCATCGAACGAGCGGGTGTAGTACTGCTTGTTGAAGATGTTCTTCACCCCCACCGCCACATTCAAGTCCGACAACTGCGGGCCGAAATCGTAGGCTGCGCGGCTGCTGAACAGCATGTAGCCGGGGATGCGCCCATTGGCACCGTCGGCGCTTTCGGCCTGGGTGTTGGCGTTGTCGGCGAACTGGCTGCTCTGGTAACTGCTGTCCACATTCAGCTTCCAAGGGCCTTCGGTGTAACCCACGCCGAGGGTGCCTTTGTGCTTGGAGGAGAAGGGCACGCGGTTGCCTTTGTTGGGGCCGTCTTCGCGGATGGTCGCATCCACATAGGCGTAGGTGGCGTACACATCGAAGCCGGCCAGTGCGGGGCTCAGGCCGTCGAGGGCGTAGTTGATGCTCGACTCGATGCCTTGGTGGCGAGTTTCACCGCGGGCGATCACGGTGTCGTTGGTCTGGTTGCTGTCGTACTGGTTGTCGAAGTTGATCAGGAATGCGCCGATTTCTGCGCGCAAGCTGCCGTTGTCGTAGCGCGTGCCGAGTTCCCAGGTGCGGGCTTTTTCCGGTTTCACTTCGCCACTGTTCACACGGTTGGGCATCTGGCTGTACTGCACGCTGCCGAACGAGCCTTCGGTGTTGGCGTAGAGGTTCCAATCATCGGTGAGGTGATAGAGCACGTTCAGCGCTGGCAGTGCGGTGTTGTAGTCGCCCTTGTATTTGACGTTGCTCAGGTTGTTAGTCTGCTGGGACTCGATCATCTCGTAGCGAATGCCTGGGGTGATGGTCCACTTGCCGATGTCGATGCGGTCGTCGATGAAGAACGCATTGGCTTCGGTGCCGCCGCGCGTGTCGCGGTCGTTGCGGCTGTTGGTGGTGGGGATTTGCTGGTTGACGGCAATCGGCGTGCGGTAGCGCAGCTCGTGGCCGGCTTCATTGATGTAGCGGTAGCCAACACCCACTTCGTGGCTGGTGGGGCCGAGGTCGAAGCCCTGGGCGAAGCGCGTTTCCAGGCCACGTACCCAATATTCCCGTGGCGACAGCGACAGGAAGCTGCCTTGGTCCAGGTAGCCGCTGCGCAGGGTCTTGGTGAAGAAACTGTTGACCGTGAATTCGCGGCGGTCCTGCTCGTAGCGGTAGCCGACGTTGAACATCGTGCGGCGGCCCCAGAACTTGTCATACGGGCGGGTGGACTGGTACGGATCAGCCTTGTAGTCCTTGACGTTCAAACCGCCCGGCATGTCGGCCTGGCCTTCGTAGTACTGCGCCATGGCGTTGAAGCTATTGGCGTCGTCCAACTGGTATTTGCCCTTGAGGATCAGGTCGTCGATGCGCGTGTTGCTGTTTTCGCGCCAGTCGCCGCCGCGGGTGCCGGAGTACAGCAGCGCGCCACCCAACCCATTGTCGGCGGTGCCGCCAGCCAGCAAGTTGCCGGTGGTCTTGAAGCCGTCGTGGCTGGAGGAGGGGCTGGTCTCGGTCTGCAAACCACCCTTGACCGTCGGCGCATCCGGGATGGCACGGGTGACGAAGTTGACGATGCCACCGACGTTTTGCGGGCCATAGCGCACCGCACCGCCGCCACGTACTACATCCACCGCGTCCATATTGCCCATGCTGATCGGCGCGAAGGAGAGTTGCGGCTGGCCGTAAGGCGCGAAGGGCACCGGGATGCCATCCATCAGCACGGTGGAGCGCGACGCCAGGCGCGGGTTGAGCCCGCGAATGCCGAAGTTCAGCGCCATGTCGTGGCTACCGGTGCCGTTGTTGTCCGGGGCGTTGACGCCAGGGATGCGGTTGAGCACATCGCGGGCCTGGGTGGCGCCCTGGCGTTCGAATTCTTCGCGGCGGATCACATCTCGGGCGCCGGGGTGTTCGAACACGTTGGTTTGCGCCGCGTCACCGAGCCAGTCGCCGACCACGTTGGAGGTCTGCAACTCCAGGGTGGCGGGGGCGCCGGCTGGTTGCAGGCTGTAGGCGTTATCACCCTCGGCGCGGGCTTGCAGGCCGGTGCCTTCCAGTAGTTTTTGCAAGCCACCGGCAGCGCTGTAATTGCCCGACAGCCCTGGGCTTTGCATACCGACTGTCACTGCGGAGCCGAAGGACACCAGTACGCCGGCTTCACGACCGAATTGATTCAGGGCCGCTTCCAGGGTGGTCGGTGCAATGTGGTACGCCTTGGCGTCGGCTGCCATCACCGCCGGCAGTGCGGTCAGGCTGAGGCTTGCGCCGAGCAGGAGTTGGCGCAGTGTACGGGCGAGAAGCGTCGGGTGCTGGGGCATGAAGGGCGGTCCTGAGAAGGAAGGATCAAGGTGGCTTTCCTTCTCTGTCACGCCAGGTGCGGAAAACGGCTCACAGCTGCAAAAAATATTTCGAGCTCACCGCCCACTGTAGGAGCGAGCTTGCTCGCGAAGGTCGTCAACGATCACGCGGGTTGTCTGGTTTAACGCGGTGGGTTGAGGTTTTTCGCGAGCAAGCTCGCTCCTACAAAAAGCGCTATGCATCACGCACGTGCCTGCACGGTCACCCAATAACGGGTAAAGCGCCGTACTTTCACCGGCAGGCTGATCTCCAGCAGGTCGAGGATGCGTTCGCTGTCATCCAGTGGGTAACTGCCGGACAGCAGCAGGTTGGCGACTTGTGGATCGCAATGGAGCTGGCCGCGACGGTAGCGTCCCAATTCATTGAGGAAGTCTTCCAGGCGCATGTGTGCGGCCACCAGCATGCCGTCGGCCCAGGCGCCGCTGTTGGCGTCGGTGGGGCGCGGGGTGTCCCAGCCTTTGCGGGTGAAATTGACTTGGTGCGCGGCGTCGACACTAAGCGGCAGGCCGTTGTAGCGGTTGGGCATCACCTCGACCTGACCGGCCAGTACCGCCAGTTGGGTGTGGTCGTTGAACTGGCGCACAGTCAAGCGCGCCGCCTGGCTGCTGAGCAGGCCCTGGCCGGTCAGCACGTGCAACGGCGCCTGGCCTGCACGGGCGGTGAGCAGGATTTCACCTTCAAGCAGGCGCACCAGGCGCTGTTGGCCGTCGAAATGCACATCCACCGCGCTGCCGGTGTTGAGCTGCAACTGGCTGCCGTCGGCCAGCTGTACTGTGCGGCGCTGGCCCACCGGGCTGCGATAGTCAGCCGTCAGCGGCGGCAGAATATGTTGCTGGCGCAGGCTCCAGGCGGCGGCCGAACCGGCACCCAGAATCAACAGCAATTTAAGCGCCTGACGCCGGCTGGTGGAGGTGGGCGCGTTCAACGCCGCGTGGGCCAGGGGCGAGGGCACGCCGCGCAGGCGTTGGTTGACGCGCTGGATCTGCTCCCACGCGCGTTGGTGTTCGCTGTGGGCATTCAACCATTGCTGCCAGGCCGCCTGCTGGCGTGGGTTGAGCGTGCCTTGCTGCATTTCCAGCAACCAGTGCACGGCTTGTTCGGCGACTTGGCTGGAGACATTCATAGGGCGAAGTAGCAGCGCATGGCCGCTTTGGTCAGGTGGCGTTTGACCGTGGCGATGGAGATGCCCAGTTGCGCGCCGATTTGCGCGTAGGTCAGGCCGTCGAGTTGGGCCAGCAGGAAGGCGCGTTTGACCTGCTTGGGCAAGCCGTCGAGCAGTTGGTCCAGTTCCAGCAGGGTCTGCAGGATGATTGCGCGGTCTTCTTCCGACGGCGCCACGTGTTCGGGCATCTGCGCCAAGGCCTCGAGGTAGGCGCGCTCCAGGTCCTGGCGGCGGTAGAAGTTGAACAGCACACGCTTGGCCACGGTGGTGAGGAAGGCGCGCGGCTCGATCAGCGTTGGCGCTTCCCGGGCACTGAGCACGCGGATAAAGGTGTCCTGAGCCAGGTCGGCGGCGTTTTCCGGGCAGCCGAGCTTGCGTCGCAACCAGCCGGTGAGCCAGTGGTGATGGTCGTTGTACAACACTTCGACGGGGTTGGACGGCTGCAACGCGATCACTCCACAAGCATTCGACATGCTTTAGAGAACAAGAATTGTTCGCATTGTAGGGCGCATGACAAGGTTCGGCAATCGGCCAAGGCAGGTGATTCATCCGTTCTCTTTTGCTTATGAGAATATTTATCATTAATATTGCGCGCTGATGAACCAGGCGCCTGCCGCATGAAAAGCAAAACCTCATTGCCCGTGTCCTACCGCCTCGCCGTCACCTCGCGCGTGCTGGCGGCGGTGATTGGCGGTTACCTGATGGCTTCCCTGGCCGCCATTTGCCTGGCGCTCTGGCTGCCCACCTCCCGTGCCGATGCGGTGGTCACCGGCATGATGAGTTCCTTTGTGTTCTACCTGCTGGCGGTGCTCTGGTGTTTTGCCTGCCGCACGGCATGGCGCGCCTGGGCAGGGGTGATGGTGCCGAGCGCACTCTTGGCCACCCTGGCCGGCATCGGTTTTTGGATGGCTCGCACATGAAAGAGGGCTTTCGCCAGGCCATGGCCTGGCTGCACACCTGGGCAGGCTTGATCTTCGGCTGGCTGCTGTTCGCGATTTTCCTGACCGGCACCCTGGCCTATTTCAAAGATGAAATAACCCACTGGATGCAGCCCGAAGTGCAGGCCCATCCCCTGGACGATGAGCGCAGCCTCGCCGTCGCGCAAAACTATCTGCAACAGCAGGCGCCTACCGCCGCACGCTGGTTCATTACCTTGCCGAACCGCCGCGACCCCGGCTTGTCGGTGATGTGGCAAGACAAGGTCGAGCCCGGCAAGCGCGGCACTTTCATCCAGAAAGTCCTCGACCCCGTCACCGGCCAACCGGTGCAGGCCCGGGAAAGCAAGGGCGGTGAGTTCTTCTATCGCTTCCACTTCCAACTGCAAATGCCTTACCCGTGGGGCCGCTGGCTGTCGACCATCGCTGCCATGGTGATGTTCGTCGCGCTGATCACGGGCATCATCACCCACAAGAAAATCTTCAAGGACTTCTTCACCTTCCGCCCGCGCAAAGGCCAGCGCTCCTGGCTGGACGGGCATAACGCGGTGGGTGTGCTGGTGCTGCCGTTTCACCTGATGATCACCTACAGCAGCCTGGTGATTTTCATGAGCATGGTCATGCCCGCGCCCATCGTGGCGTCCTACGGTGACGACAGCCGGGCGTTTTTCAGTGAGCTGTTCCCCGCTACTGACAATGCGCCGGCCCTCGGCCAGCCGGGCAAACTGCTGCCGTTGATGCCGATGTACCAGCAGGCGCGGGAGCAGTGGGCAGGTGGTCATGTAGGGCGTGTGGCGGTCAACAACCCTGGCGATGTCAACGCCTCGGTCAATGTGTTCCGCGCCGGCTCCGACAGCGTAGTGCATGCGTCGGGCAGTACGTTGTCGTTTAGCGGCACCACTGGCGAGCTGTTGCGGGCCAGTGCCGAGCCATCGTTGCCAGCGGTCGTTGGTGGCAGTTTCTACGGTTTGCACATGGGCCATTTCGCCGGCCCGGTGCTGCGCTGGCTGTACTTTATCTGCGGCCTGGCGGGCACGGCGATGATCGGCACAGGCTTGGTGATCTGGCTGGGCAAACGCCAGCTCAAACACGCCAAGGCCTCGGTGATGCCCTTTGAACTGCGTTTGGTGGAGGTACTGAATATCGCCAGCATGCCCGGATTGATGATCGCCATTGCAGCGTTTTTCTGGACCAACCGCCTGTTGCCGGTGAGCTTCACCGAGCGTTCGGACTGGGAAGTGCAGGCGTTCTTTATCGCCTGGGGCCTGAGCCTGTTGCACGCCTTGCTGCGGCGCGGTCGCCAGGGCTGGGTCGAGCAACTGAGCCTCGGCGCGCTATTGTTTGCCGCCATTCCATTGCTTAACGCCATCACCACCTCGCACCACTTGGGCGTCTCCGTGCCAAGTGGCGACTGGGCCATGGCCGGCTTCGACCTCACCTGCCTGGCGAGTGGCGTGTTCCTCGCCTGGGCAGCCTGGACGATGCACCACCGCAGCGCGCCGCTACCCAAGGCCGAGCGTGCCCGCGGGTTAACACTCAAGCAGCAGGCCAACTGATGCTTCTGGCGCTATTGATGTGCTACGCCGGGTTCATGGCACTGTGCTTGTCCACCGACCGTCACCACGGCGAACTGCTGCACAGCAAACCCACGCCCATTCGGCGCTTGGGGTTGCGGGTGGGCGGTTGGTTGCTGCTGGGCGTGTCGATCTGGCCATCGGTGCTGGGCGCCGGTTGGAGTCAGGGCCTGGTGGAGTGGTGCGCGGTGTTGATGCTCAGCGCCTTGCTACTGGTGTTGCTGTTGCCGTATCGGCCGAGGCTGGCCTTGATCCTCGCGGGGCTCGCTCTTCTGGCCAGCCCTGTTGCGGCGTTCGCCCTCTCTTGAGCCGGCCATGAGGACCCAACCACCGCAATCTTCTCAGGACACTCCGCACCCGGATGCAGCGGGTGGACGCGCGCATTTCCTGCAGGTGTTTTTGTCCCAGCGCTCGCAAATGGAGGCGTTGGTCAGCCGCCGTGTGGGTTGCCGCGCCACGGCAGCCGACCTGGTGCAGGATCTGTTCCTGCGCTTCTGGCGTCGCCCGCTGGTGCAGGTCGAAGAGCTGAGCACCTACCTGCTGCGCTGCGCCGGCAACATCGCCATCGACCACCTGCGCAGCGAAAGCGCACGGGCGCGCAGCAGCGAAGGCTGGCTACCGGAACAATCCGACCACCAAGGCTGCGAACCCCAGGCGGCGCTGGAGGCGGGCAATGATCTGCGTCATGTGGAAGCCGCCTTGCGCAGCTTGCCCGAACGCACTCGCCAGATTTTTCTGCTTAACCGCATCCATGGCCGCAAGTACGCCGAAATTGCCAAGGCCATGGGCCTGTCCCAAAGCGCCGTGGAAAAACATATGATGCGCGCCCTCGAAGCCTGCAAGGCCAGCCTTCGCGAACCATCGCCTCCACGCACGCCAGGGAACGCCCCGTGAACGTCACGCCCACGCCCGCCCAGGAACAGGCCGCGCTCGATTGGTTGTGCCTGCTGCATGACCAGCCCAGCAGCGGCGACCAGGCCACGTTCAGCCGCTGGTTACGCGCAGATCCCGCACACGTCGAGGCATACTCCCAAGCCCAGGTGCTCTGGGAATTAAGCGAAGTACCGGCGCGCCAGCTGGCCGACGAGGACGCGCTCGCGTTGCAGGGCTACCTCAACACGATCAACGCCTCCAAACGCTCCCGGGTAGCGCGTTGGTCTGGTGCCTTGGCCGTCGCCGCCTGCTTGCTGCTGATGGTGTCGATGGGCGTCGGTTGGCAGCCGTCACGCTGGGTCGATGAGTGGGGCGCCGATTATGTGACGGCGCCGGGGGAGGTGAAGACCTTCACCCTGGCCGATCAATCCAAGGTCACCCTCGACGCCGACAGCGCCATCGCCGTGGATTTCAGCCAGGGCGAACGGCACATCCAATTGCGCCGTGGTGCAGGTTTTTTCAGCGTGACCCACACCGGCCAACCCTTCGTGGTGGAGGCGAGCGGCGGTGAAACGCGAGTACTGGGAACTCAGTTTGAAGTGCGCCTGCAACCTGACGGCGCCGAGGTCACTGTGCTGTCCGGCCGTGTGGGCGTGACGCCCTCCAAACAGGGCCAGCAACAGGTGCTGACAGCAGGCCAGCAAGTGGCCTACGCCGATGGTATTGCCGACCCTTTGCATGGGGTCGACAGCGCCTCACGCCTGGCCTGGCGCGAGGGTTGGCTCAACTACTACAAGGCCCCCCTGGCCGATGTGGTCGAGGACCTGAGGCGTTATTACCCCGGTCGAATTCTTCTGCTTAACGAGGACATGGCCGCCAAACGCGTCAGCGGCAGCTTTCCGAGCCAGGACCCTGTAGCGGTCTTGAACGCCTTGCAAGCGGTGCTGGGTTTTGAACAGCACAGCCTGTTGGGCCGCATGATTGTGCTGCGCTAGGGCTGCGTTGGGGTTTTCGCTGCTGAATCTGTCAGGCAAGAAATACCTCAGCTCGACACGCTCGGCGATGGTGTCGCTGGAGGCCAATTTTAAATCACACCCCAGAGCTCGATGCGCAGAGCAGACTTGTGTGGGAGCTGGCTTGCCTGCGATAGCGGTGTGTCAGTCACAGGTATTGAACCTGTTACACCGCCATCGCAGGCAAGCCAGCTCCTACATTTGATTGGGTGTTACTTCAGGGCGGCCATGATTGCTTCGGGGTTGTAGTCGCGAATCAAGGTGCCGTTCACGTCCACAAACGGAATCCCGCCACCGCCCAGCGCCTCATACGCCTTGCGCGCCTTGGCATCCTTTTCGATATCGACGGCTTGGTACGGGATACCCTTCTGGTCCAGAAAACGCCGGATCTGCTTGCAGTACCCACACCACTCGGTGGCATAGAGCACCACCCGCGCAGAGGCACGTACGTGCTCGGGCGCCACCTGGGACGGCTTGAACAGCCGCTCCACCTTGCCCCAGTTCTGGATCGCAACCACCACCAGCAACACCAGCAGGACTTTCTTGAGCACCCCGCCCAGCATCAGTTACGGCGCTTGAGCTGGTCGGTCAGTTGGGTCGGCAGGCCCTTGATGATCAAGGTGCCGGCGGCTTCGTCGTACTCGATCTTGTCGCCCAGCAGGTGCGCTTCAAAGCTGATGGACAGGCCCTCGGCGCGCCCGGTGAAGCGGCGGAACTGGTTGAGGGTGCGTTTGTCGGCCGGAATCTCCGGCGACAGGCCGTAATCCTTGTTGCGGATATGGTCGTAGAAGGCTTTTGGCCGCTCCTCATCGATCAGCCCGGAGAGCTCTTCCAGGCCCATGGGTTCGCCGAGCTTGGCCTGGCTGCTGGCGTAGTCCACCAGGGTCTTGGTTTTCTCGCGGGCGGACTCGTCGGGCAGGTCTTCGCTTTCAACGAAGTCACTGAACGCCTTGAGCAGGGTGCGGGTTTCGCCCGGGCCATCCACGCCTTCCTGGCAGCCGATGAAGTCGCGGAAGTACTCCGAGACCTTCTTGCCGTTCTTGCCTTTGATGAAGGAGATGTACTGCTTGGACTGCTTGTTGTTCTGCCACTCGGAGACGTTGATACGCGCCGCCAGGTGCAGTTGGCCCAGGTCCAGGTGACGCGAGGGCGTCACGTCCAGCTCGTCGGTCACCGCCACGCCTTCGCTGTGGTGCAGCAGGGCGATAGCCAGGTAGTCGGTCATGCCTTGCTGGTAATGGGCAAACAGCACATGGCCGCCGGTGGAGAGGTTGGATTCCTCCATCAGCTTTTGCAGGTGCTCTACCGCCGTGCGGCTGAAGGTGGTGAAGTCCTGGCCACCGTCAAAGTATTCTTTCAACCAACCGCTGAACGGGTGCGCGCCGGACTCGGCATGGAAGAAACCCCAGGCCTTGCCTTGTTTGGCGTTGTAGCTCTCGTTGAGGTCGGCAAGCATGTTCTCGATGGCGGCGGACTCGGACAGCTCCGAGTCGCGGGCGTGAAGAACTGCGGGTGTGCCGTCGGGTTTTTTGTCGATCAGGTGGACGATGCAATGACGGATCGGCATAGGCTTCTCGGCTGGTTGAAGGGGAGCGGTCGGCCTCCCCGAAAAGTCGCCCAGTGTACCGCACCCATTGGTCAAGACGTGCCCCGAACGGCATTTTGCACGCCCTCCCACTGGCCATATGCCTTTTTTTCACGGTTTAGAGCGATAAAGCTGACCAAATGGGTATGTTGAGGCGGATATTTCCCCGTCTCTGTGCTAGTTTTGCCCCGTCTTACGCCAAGTCTCGGCGTTAAGCGTGCATTCAGCATTTGTCAGGTCGAACCAATCCCCGTTTCAAGCATCTATAACCCCGATCTCCGTGGTTATGGCCGGGGATGCCAGGCCATGACGGTCGGGCTCGACGGCTGACACTGCACTCTGCAATCCATATGAATTTGATAGGGAAGGAACACCACAATGGCTATTACTAAAGACCAACTGATCGCTGACCTGGCTGAAGCAGTAGACGCACCGAAAACTACCGTGCGCGCTCTGCTGGACCAACTGAGCCAAGTTGTTGCTGATCAGCTGGAAAATGGCGGCGAAATCACTCTGCCAGGCGTTGGCAAACTGAAAGTGACCGAGCGTCCTGCCCGTACTGGCCGTAACCCTTCGACTGGCGCTGCCATCGAAATCGCTGCCAAGAAAGTTATCAAGCTGGTTGTGGCTAAAGGCCTGACCGACGCTGTTAACAAGTAAGACGCAGCAAAAAAACCGTGCTTCGGAGTGATCCGGGCACGGTTTTTTATTGCCTGCGATTTTATTGTAGAGCGCGGTTATTGTGGCGAGGGAGCTTGCTCCCGCTGGGCAGCGCAGCGGCCCCAAAATCCTGGGAGCGCTGCGCACTCCAGCGGGAGCAAGCTCCCTCGCCACAATGATTCTTATCGAACCCAGCGCTGGCGCCAGATCTGCTGCTCGTTCTTGGTCTGGAATGTCCAGGCCACAAAGCGGCTCTGCTTCTGCCCCTGGGACATCTCCACCACCTGGCTTTCCAGCACGCCGGCTTTTTTCAGCGCGGTTTCGATCGCCGGCAGGTTGGACGCTTTGGACACCAGGGTGCTGAACCACAGCACTTTATGCGCAAAATGCGCGCTCTCGGCGATCAGTTGCGTCACAAATCGCGCTTCGCCACCTTCACACCACAGTTCGGCCGATTGACCACCGAAGTTGAGCACCGGCAACTTGCGTTTCGGGTCGGCCTTGCCCAAGGCGCGCCATTTACGCTCGCTGCCTTTGGTGGCTTCGTCCATGGATGCATGGAACGGCGGGTTGCACATCGTAAGGTCAAAGCGCTCACCCGGCTCCAGCAGGCCCAACAGGATCTGCTTGGGGTTGGGTTGCTGGCGCAGCTGGATGACCTTGCTCAGGTCGTTGGACTGCACGATGGCCTTGGCGGCGGACACGGCGATCGGGTCGACCTCCGAGCCCAGGAAGTTCCAGCGGTACTCCATATAGCCAATCAGCGGGTACACGCAGTTGGCGCCCATACCGATGTCCAGCACCTTGACGATCGAGCCCCGCGGGATCTTGCCGTCGTTGACGCTGGCCAGCAGGTCGGCGAGGAAGTGCACGTAGTCGGCACGCCCCGGCACCGGCGGGCACAGGTAGTCGGCAGGGATGTCCCAATGCTGGATGCCATAGAACGACTTGAGCAGTGCCCGGTTGAACACCCGCACCGCATCCGGGCTGGCGAAGTCGATGCTCTCTTTGCCGTAGGGGTTGATGATCACGAACTGCGCCAGTTCCGGCGTGGTTTTGATCAGCGCCGGGAAGTCGTAACGGCCCGTGTGGCGGTTGCGCGGGTGCAGGGTGGCCTCTTTGCGCGGCGCGACGGGTTTGGCCGTGGCGGCGGTTTTAGGCTTCTTGCGCGGTGGTTTGGGCGTAGTGGGGGCGGTCATGATGATTCTGGTGTTGGCTCAATGTGGTGGGCATTGTCACACATTCCTGAACACAACTCGGTCAAATGTGGGAGCTGGCTTGCCTGCGATAGCATCACCTCGGTCTGCCTGATACACCGAGTCGTCAGTATCGCAGGCAAGCCAGCTCCCACAGGGATAGGGTTTTGATTGGGAAATGGTGTCGTTTTCCTGGACAAAAAAAAGAGGCCCGAAGGCCTCTTTCTCTACACGGTTTCCCCTTACAGGCTGGAAATCCGCGCATGTTGCTCCGCCAGCTTGCCCAAGGCCTGTTCAGCCTCGGCCAACTTGGCGCGTTCTTTCTCGATCACTTCAGCCGGCGCCTTGTCAACGAACGCCGCGTTGGACAGCTTGCCGCCCACTCGCTGCACTTCGCCTTGCAGACGCGCAATTTCCTTGTCGAGGCGGGCCAGTTCCGCGCCCTTGTCGATCAGGCCGGCCATCGGCACCAGCACTTCCATATCACCCACCAACGCGGTGGCAGACAACGGTGCTTCGGCATCGGCAGCCAATACGGTGATCGACTCCAGCTTGGCCAGCTTCTTGAGCAGCGCATCGTTCTCGCTGAGGCGACGCTGGTCTTCGGCACTGGCGTTCTTGACGAACACGGCCAGCGGCTTGCCCGGACCGATGTTCATCTCGGCGCGGATGTTACGTGTGCCGAGCATCAGAGTCTTGAGCCATTCGATATCGCTTTCGGCGGCCTCATCGATGCGCGCTTCGTTGGCCACCGGCCAAGGTTGCAGCATGATGGTCTTGCCTTCGATACCGGCCAGCGGCGCCAGGCGCTGCCAGATTTCTTCGGTGATGAACGGCATGAACGGGTGCGCCAGGCGCAACGCCACTTCCAGCACGCGCACCAGGGTGCGACGGGTGCCGCGCTGGCGTTCGACCGGCGCGTTTTCGTCCCACAGTACCGGCTTGGACAGTTCCAGGTACCAGTCGCAATACTGGTTCCAGATGAACTCGTACAGGGCCTGTGCGGCCAGGTCGAAACGGAACTGGTCGAGCTGGCGGGTCACTTCGGCTTCGGTGCGCTGCAACTGTGAGATGATCCAGCGATCCGCCAGGCTCAGCTCATAGGCTTCGCCGTTCTGGCCGCAGTCTTCGCCTTTGTCCAGCACGTAGCGCGCCGCGTTCCAGATCTTGTTGCAGAAGTTGCGATAGCCTTCGACGCGGCCCATGTCGAACTTGATGTCGCGACCGGTGGAGGCCAGCGAGCAGAAGGTGAAGCGCAGGGCGTCGGTGCCGTAGCTGGCGATGCCGTCGGCGAATTCGTCGCGGGTCTGCTTCTCGATCTTTTTCGCCAGTTTCGGCTGCATCAGGCCCGAGGTGCGTTTCTGCACCAGGGTTTCCAGGTCGATGCCGTCGATGATGTCCAGCGGGTCCAGGACGTTGCCCTTGGACTTGGACATCTTCTGGCCCTGGCCGTCGCGTACCAGGCCGTGTACGTACACGGTCTTGAACGGTACCTGCGGGGTACCGTCTTCGTTCTTCACCAGGTGCATGGTGAGCATGATCATCCGGGCAACCCAGAAGAAAATGATGTCGAAGCCGGTGACCAGCACGTCGGTGGAGTGGAATTTCTTCAGGAACTCGGTCTGCTGCGGCCAGCCCAGGGTGGAGAAGGTCCACAGGCCCGAACTGAACCAGGTGTCCAGTACGTCGTTGTCCTGTTGTAGCGCGATGTCCGCGCCGAGGTTGTGCTTGGCACGCACTTCGGCTTCGTCGCGGCCTACATAGACCTTGCCCGATTCGTCGTACCAGGCCGGAATACGGTGGCCCCACCACAGCTGACGGCTGATGCACCAGTCCTGGATGTCGCGCATCCACGAGAAGTACATGTTTTCGTACTGTTTAGGCACGAACTGGATGCGGCCATCTTCCACGGCGGCAATCGCAGGTTCTGCCAGCGGCTTGGTGGACACGTACCACTGGTCGGTCAGCCACGGTTCGATCACGGTGCCGGAGCGGTCGCCCTTCGGCACTTTCAGGCCGTGGTCGTCAACGCTGACCAGCAACCCGGCAGCGTCGAAGGCGGCAACGATCTGTTTGCGCGCTTCAAAACGGTCCAGGCCTGCATATTCGGCCGGGATCTTGCCGTCAATGCTGTCGTTGAGCGTGCCGTCCAGGTTGAACACCTGGCAGGCCGGCAATACGGCGGCATTCTTGTCGAAGATGTTCAGAAGCGGCAGGTTATGGCGCTTGCCGACTTCGTAGTCGTTGAAATCGTGGGCCGGGGTGATTTTCACGCAGCCGGTGCCGAACTCAGGGTCGCAGTAGTCATCCGCGATGATCGGGATACGGCGGCCAACCAGTGGCAGTTCGACGAATTTGCCGATCAGCGCCTGGTAGCGCTCGTCGTTCGGGTTAACGGCGACGGCGGCATCGCCGAGCATGGTTTCCGGTCGGGTGGTGGCGACGATCAGGTAATCATTACCTTCAGCGGTCTTGGCGCCGTCGGCCAGCGGGTACTTGAGGTTCCACAGGAAGCCTTTTTCGTCGTGGTTTTCCACTTCAAGGTCGGAAATGGCCGTGTGCAACTTGGTGTCCCAGTTGACCAGGCGCTTGCCGCGGTAGATCAGGCCGTCTTCATGCAGGCGCACGAAAGCTTCCTTAACGGCTTCGGACAGGCCGTCGTCCATGGTGAAGCGCTCGCGGCTCCAGTCTACGGACGAACCCAGGCGACGGATCTGACGGCTGATATTGCCGCCGGACTGGTCTTTCCATTCCCAGACTTTCTCCAGGAATTTCTCGCGACCCAGGTCGTGACGGTTCTGGCCGGTGGCTTCCAGTTGGCGTTCCACCAGCATCTGGGTGGCGATACCGGCGTGGTCGGTGCCCGGTTGCCACAGGGTGTCACGACCCTGCATGCGGCGGAAGCGGATCAACGCATCCATGATCGCATTGTTGAAGCCATGGCCCATGTGCAGGCTGCCAGTGACGTTCGGTGGCGGAATCATGATGGTGTACGAGTCGCCCGCACCTTGTGGGGCGAAATAGTTCTCGGACTCCCAGGTGTTGTACCAGGAAGTTTCGATAGCGTGGGGCTGGTAGGTCTTATCCATGCGCGGCGGGACCCTAGTTGGCATTTATTCAGGAAAGCCGGCAAGTATAACGGGGGATAGGGGCGAGGGCGAGGCGAAGACGGTTAAGACCGATGCAGAATTAATGTGGGAGCTGGGGGGGGGGGGGGGGGGGGGGGGGGGGGGGGGGGGGGGGGGGGGGGGGGGGGGGGGGGGGGGGGAG
>NZ_JBXAJM010000028.1:27677-77785 GCF_058797315.1 Pseudomonas sp. GW823-FHT02F05 | reverse complement strand
CCCCCCTCCCCCCCCCCCCCCCCCCCCCCCCCCCCCCCCCCCCCCCCCCCCCCCCCCCCCCCCCCCCCCCCCCCCCCACAGGGCTTCTATGCTGTTACACAAATGTGTGCCTGGCACATACCGTTGTAAATCCAACCCGCAGGCGTTATGACTTTAATCCTAGGTATCGACCCCGGTTCGCGCATCACCGGTTTTGGCGTGGTGCAGCAGACCCCACGCGGCTGTGTGTACGTCGCCTCGGGCTGCATCCGCACTGGCGCAGGGGAATTGGCCGAGCGGCTGCAGATCGTCTATCGCGGCGTACGTGAAGTCATCCAGACCTACGGCCCGGTCACCATGGGCATAGAGAAAGTCTTCATGGCCAAGAATGCCGACTCGGCGTTGAAGCTCGGGCAGGCCCGGGGCGCTGCCATCGTGGCAGGTGCCGAGGAGGGTATGGAGATCGCTGAATACACCGCGACCCAGGTCAAGCAGGCCGTGGTCGGCACCGGTGGCGCCAACAAGGAGCAGGTGCAAATGATGGTCATGCACATGCTCAAGCTCACTTCAAGGCCGCAGATCGACGCCTCGGATGCCCTGGCCATCGCCATTTGCCATGCCCATACCCGCTCCAGCCTGTTGCCTCACGGCTTGGGCGCAGCACGTAGTCGTGGCGGGCGGCTGCGTCTCTGATAGCATCAGCGCAATCGTTATTTTTGCGGTCAGGCTCCGATCTGACCCCCAAGCTTTAAGGATCTGAACCGTGATTGGACGCTTGCGCGGCACCCTGGCTGAGAAACAGCCGCCGCACCTGATTCTGGATGTGAATGGGTTGGGTTATGAGCTGGAAGTGCCCATGACCACCCTGTATCGCCTGCCGTCGGTCGGCGAGCCGATAACCTTGCACACTCATTTAGTGGTGCGCGAAGACGCGCAACTACTCTATGGTTTCATCGGCAAGCGTGACCGCGATTTCTTCCGCGAGCTGATTCGTCTCAATGGCGTGGGGCCCAAATTGGCCCTGGCCTTAATGTCGAGCCTGGAAGTGGATGAATTGGTCCGGGCTGTATCGGCCCAGGATACCTCGGCCCTGACCAAGGTGCCGGGGGTGGGCAAGAAGACCGCCGAGCGCTTGTTGGTCGAGCTCAAGGACCGCTTCAAAGCCTGGGAGGTGGTGCCGAGCATGTTCGCCCTGGTACCGAACCAGCCGGATATGCCGGCGGCCCAGGTCGCCAGCGCGGAAAGCGATGCCGTCAATGCGCTGATCTCCCTGGGCTACAAGCCTCAGGAAGCCAGCAAGGCCGTATCGGCCATCAAGGACAAGAACCTGAGCGCTGAAGACATGATTCGCCGTGCCCTGAAGGGAATGATTTAAGTGATTGAAGCCGATCGTCTGATCGCGGCCACCGGCCCGCGTGACCGTGAAGAAGTCCAGGACCGGGCCATCCGCCCGTTGAGCCTGGCCGAATACATCGGCCAGCCCACCGTGCGCGAGCAGATGGAGCTGTTTATCCAGGCCGCTCGCGGGCGCAGTGAGTCCCTGGACCACACCCTGATCTTCGGCCCGCCGGGTTTGGGCAAGACCACTCTGGCCAATATCATCGCCCAGGAAATGGGCGTGTCGATCAAGTCCACCTCCGGCCCGGTGCTTGAGCGTCCTGGCGACTTGGCCGCGTTGCTGACCAATCTTGAACCCCATGACGTGCTGTTTATCGACGAAATCCATCGCTTGTCGCCGATTGTCGAAGAAGTGCTGTACCCAGCCATGGAAGACTTCCAGCTCGACATCATGATCGGCGAAGGCCCGGCGGCCCGTTCGATCAAACTCGACCTGCCGCCCTTTACCCTGGTGGGCGCGACCACCCGCGCGGGCATGTTGACCAACCCGCTGCGAGACCGTTTCGGCATTGTTCAACGTCTAGAGTTCTATAGCACCGCCGATCTGGCGACCATTGTCAGCCGGTCGGCGAGTATCCTCGGCTTGCCCCTGGACCCGGAAGGCGCCTTTGAAATCGCTCGACGCGCTCGCGGTACGCCACGAATTGCCAACCGTTTGCTGCGCCGCGTGCGAGACTTTGCCGAGGTGCGTGCCAAGGGCCACATCACCAAGGCCGTGGCGGACCTGGCCTTGAACCTGCTGGATGTGGACGAACATGGTTTTGATCACCAAGATCGACGCCTACTTTTGACCATGATCGAGAAATTCGACGGTGGCCCGGTCGGCGTGGACAGCCTGGCCGCAGCCATCAGTGAGGAGCGCCATACCATTGAGGATGTGCTGGAACCGTACCTGATTCAGCAGGGCTACATCATGCGAACCCCGCGGGGCAGGGTGGTGACGCGTCATGCCTATTTGCACTTCGGGCTAAACATTCCGTCACGATTGGGAGAGATGCCCGTGGTAGACGAATTCCTCGATGCAGTGGACGATTAAAAAATTGCAGGAGCGAGCTTGCTCGCGAAAAACGCCAACGATAACGCGGTATGTCTGGTTATACGCGGCGTGCTCAGGTTCTTCGCGAGCAAGCTCGCTCCTACAGGGTATTTGTCATGTGGGGTGATTTATCCGAGCTTTGTGCTGTCCCAGTGTCTGGCGTCGTCATTTGAAAGCGTTCAGGAATGAAAAAACAGTTGCCCAGCCAATTGGCAACCTGAGGAGTAAGCACTAGAGTATGCGCGCGCAAAACGGGGATCAGTCGTTCGCACATCGCTGTCGCGTTTATTACGAGGACACCGATGCCGGCGGCATCGTTTATTACGTCAATTACCTGAAATTCATGGAACGGGCTCGAACCGAGCGGCTGCGGGAGTTGGGTTTTGCCCAGTCCGAGCTGGTAGGCGAGGACCTGTTATTCGTCGTGCATTCCAGCGAGGCGCGGTATTACGCGCCGGCGCGACTGGACGATGAGTTGCTGGTCAGTGCTGAAGTCATCGAATTGAACCGTGCCAGCCTGCGTTTCAAACAGCAGGTCAGGCGGGCCACGGATGCAACGCTGCTCTGTGAGGGGCAGTTCCTGGTGGCGTGTGTGCGCACCAACAGCTTGAAACCTCGGGCCATTCCCGAAACTCTACGCGCGGCCTTTGCCGCCGTGAGCGGCGCGGGTCAACAATCAAAGCAGGAGATTTAGCGTGGAACCTACCGTCGTCGACCATTCCTCCATGTGGAGCCTGGTCAGCAATGCCAGTGTCGTGGTTCAACTGGTCATGCTGACCCTGGTAGCCGCATCGGTTACCTCTTGGGTCATGATTTTTCAGCGCAGCAACATGTTGCGCGCCGGTCGACGTGCCCTGGAGAGCTTTGAAGAGCGCTTCTGGTCGGGTATCGACCTGTCCAAACTGTACCGCCAGGCCGGCAGCAACCCGGACCCGGATTCGGGCGTCGAGCAGATCTTCCGTGCCGGTTTCAAGGAGTTCTCGCGCTTGCGCCAACAGCCGGGTGTCGATCCTGAAGCGGTGATGGAAGGTGTGGCCCGTGCCATGCGCGTGGCCATCTCCCGCGAAGAAGAGAAACTTGAGCAGGGCCTGCCGTTCCTTGCCACCGTGGGTTCTGTCAGCCCGTACATCGGCCTGTTCGGTACCGTATGGGGCATCATGAACTCCTTCCGTGGCCTGGCCCAGGCGCAGCAAGCCACACTGGCCACCGTGGCCCCGGGTATTGCCGAAGCACTGATCGCCACCGCGATCGGCCTGTTCGCCGCTATCCCCGCAGTAATCGCCTACAACCGTTTTGCCGCAACCAGCGAAACCTTGATCGGCCGTTACTACACCTTCGCCGATGAATTCCAGGCGATCCTGCACCGTAAAGTGCACACCAGCGAAGAATAAGCAGGTAATTCCCAATGGCTTTAATCGCTCGAGCTCGCAAAAAGCGCAAGCCGGTCGCCGAGATGAACGTAGTGCCCTACATCGACGTGATGCTGGTGCTGCTGGTGATCTTCATGGTGACCGCGCCGATGCTCAACCAGGGCGTGAAAGTTGATCTGCCCAAGGTTTCCAGTGAAGCCTTGCCGCAGGACAACAACACTCAGGTCCTGACCATTTCGATCAAGGCTGACAAGACCTATTACTGGAACCTTGGCAGCGAAGTCGACACGCAAAAGCAGCAGGACAAGGCCCTGACCTTGCCTGCAATGACCGATGCGGTGACCAAGATCATTCGCTCCGGCAACGAAGGCGGCAAGCACACCCAGGTGTTTATCCGGGGTGACAAATCGGTCGACTACGGCTCCGTCATGGGCGCCATGGGCGGGCTGCAGAAGGCCGGCGTCGGTAACGTTGGCTTGATTACCGAGGCGCCCTGATGCAGCAACAGCGAGAGCCGTCCGCCTCGGAAAGCTACTTCTGGCCTGGCGTGTGGGCAATTGCCCTGCACGTCCTGGTGTTCGGCATGCTGTTCGTCAGCTTTGCCATGACCCCGGACCTGCCGCCAGCCAAGCCGATCGTGCAGGCGACCCTGTATCAGCTGAAATCGAAAAGTCAGGCCACCACCCAGACCAATCAGAAGATTGCGGGTGAGGCCCAGAAGTCGGCCGCGCGCCAGACTGAAGTCGAGCAGATGGAACAGAAGAAGGTCGAGCAGGAAGCGGTGAAGGCTGCTGCGGAACAAAAGAAAGAAGAGGCGGCTCAAAAGGCCGAGGAATCGAAAAAGGCTGACGAAGCCAAGAAGGCCGACGAGGCTAAAAAGGCTGATGAAGCCAAGAAAGCCGAGAAAGCTGCCGAAGCGAAAAAGGCCGAAGAGAAACAATTGGCTGATATAGCCAAGAAGAAATCGGAAGAAGAAGCCAAGAAGGCTGCCGAAGAAGAGGCCAAGAAAAAGGCCGCTGAAGAAGCCAAGAAAAAGATAGTCGAAGACGCGAAAAAGAAAGCCGCCGAAGACGCCAAGAAAAAAGCTGAAGCAGACGAGGCGAAGAAGAAAGTCGCCGACGAAGCGAAGAAGAAAGCTGCCGCCGACGCCTCCAAGAAAAAGGCCCAGGAAGCAGCACGCAAATCCGCCGAAGAGAAAAAGGCCCAGGCCCTGGCAGATTTGCTTTCCGACACGCCGCAGCGTCAGCAAGCCTTGGCCGATGAGCGTGGCGATGAAGTCGCGGGCAGTTTCGACGACCTGATTCGGGCGCGGGCAGCGGAAGGTTGGACACGTCCACCTTCGGCACGTAAAGGCATGACAGTAGTGCTGCAGATCGGCATGTTGCCGGACGGTACGGTGACTTCGGTCAGCGTGGCCAAGTCCAGTGGTGACGGTTCGTTCGACAGTTCGGCGGTTGCCGCGGTCAAGAATATTGGCCGGTTGACCGAGATGCAGGGAATGAAACCAAGTGACTTCGCTCCCTATCGTTCATTCAAGATGACATTCACACCTGAGGATCTAGCCTTGTGAGAAACCTTCTTCGAGGAATGCTTGTCGTTATTTGCTGTATGGCAGGGATAGCGGCGGCGGATGAAAAGAACATCCTGGTAACCAGCGGCAGTGATCGGGCCACCCCGATTGCAGTCGTGCCGTTCGGTTGGCAGGGCGGCAGCGTGCTGCCGGACGACATGGCCCAGATCGTCAGCGACGACCTGCGTAACTCCGGTTACTACGCGCCGATTCCAAAAGGCAACATGATCAGCCAGCCAACCCAGGCCAGCGAAGTCATCTTCCGTGACTGGAAGGCGGTGGGTGCCCAGTACCTGATGGTCGGCAGCATCACGCCGGCCGGCGGTCGCCTGCAGATCCAGTACACGTTGTTCAACGTGGCCACCGAGCAGCAGGTCTTGACCGGCAGCGTATCGGGTACCGCCGAACAACTGCGCGACATGGCTCACTACATCTCGGACCAGTCGTTTGAAAAACTCACCGGTATCAAGGGGGCGTTCTCGACGCGCCTACTGTATGTCACGGCTGAGCGTTTCTCTGTAGACAATACCCGCTACACCCTGCAGCGTTCGGACTACGACGGTGCTCGTGCAGTGACCTTGCTGCAGTCCCGTGAGCCAATCCTGTCGCCGCGCTTCGCGCCGGACGGCAAGCGTATTGCCTACGTATCGTTCGAACAGCGTCGCCCGCGTATCTTTGTGCAGCACATCGATACTGGCCGTCGTGAGCAGATCACCAACTTCGAAGGCCTCAACGGTGCGCCAGCCTGGTCGCCGGACGGTTCGCGCCTGGCTTTCGTGCTGTCCAAGGACGGCAACCCGGATATCTACGTGATGAACATGGCCTCGCGTCAACTCTCGCGTGTGACCAGCGGCCCGGGCATCAACACCGAACCGTTCTGGGGCAAGGATGGCTCGACCATCTACTTCACCTCTGACCGTGGCGGCAAGCCTCAGGTCTACAAGGCAAATGTGAACGGCGGCGGTGCGGAACGTGTGACCTTTATTGGTAACTACAACGCCAACCCCAAGCTTTCGGCCGATGAAAAGACGTTGGTGATGATTCACCGTCAGGATGGTTTCACTAATTTCCGGGTTGCGGCCCAGGATTTGCAGCGCGGAACCGTAAAAATCCTTACAGATACCAACCTTGATGAGTCAGCCACTGTTGCGCCCAACGGCACCATGGTAATCTACGCCACCCGCCAGCAGGGCCGGGGAGTCTTGATGCTCGTGTCCATCAACGGACGCGTAAGGCTCCCACTTCCTACCGCACAAGGCGAAGTCAGAGAACCATCCTGGTCCCCTTACCTGAACTGACGCGGCGCTACAAAAAGAAGTACTTAACACACTGGGGTTCATTAGGAGTTTCACGATGGAAATGCTGAAGTTTGGTAAGTTTGCTGCTCTGGCTCTGGCTCTGTCCGTAGCCGTTGGTTGCTCCTCTAAAGGCGGCGACAATGCCGGTGAAGGCGCAGCTGTTGATCCAAACGCTGGTTACGGCGCCAACACTGGTGCGGTCGACGGCTCCCTGAGCGAAGAAGCTGCTCTGCGCGCTATCACCACTTTCTACTTCGAATACGACAGTTCGGACCTGAAGCCAGAAGCCATGCGCGCTCTGGACGTTCACGCCAAGGACCTGAAAGCTAACGGCGCTCGCGTTGTTCTGGAAGGTAACACTGACGCCCGTGGTACTCGTGAGTACAACATGGCACTGGGCGAGCGTCGTGCGAAAGCCGTTCAGCGCTACCTGGTACTGCAAGGTGTTGCTCCAGGCCAACTGGAACTGGTTTCCTACGGTAAAGAGCGTCCAGTTGCAACTGGCAACGACGAACAGTCGTGGGCTCAGAACCGTCGCGTCGAACTGCGTAAGTAATTCGTCATGCGAACGTGCCGTCGTGCTCTAACTGTATTGGCTCTCAGCTTCGCACCGCTTGCGGTGTGGGCTGCGGTTCCTGTAACGGATAGCAACTCAGGCTATAACAATAGCGGGAGCAGTTATCCGCCAGCGGGTTATGGCACGAACGGCGCCTATGCGGGGGGAGCGGCTACGTCCGCTCCCTCGGCACAGGGCGAACTGTTCAACCAGCTGCAACGCATGCAGGATCAGTTGGCCCAGCAACAAGGCGCCATTGAAGTTCTGCAGAACCAAGTGAACCAGCTGAAGCAAGAAGGCCTGGAGCGTTACCAGGATCTTGACCGTCGTATTGGAGCCGGTGTTGCACCTGCCGCTACTCCTGATAATTCTTCTACCGGTGGCGCACCCAGTGCCGCTGCCGGTGGCGCAGCAGCGGGGGCCGCCGCGGCTGCCCCTGCCGCCAGCAGTGAACCGGGTGATCCGGCGAAGGAAAAACTGTATTACGATGCAGCCTTCGACCTGATCAAGGCCAAGGATTTCGATAAGGCCAGCCAGGCTTTTACCGCTTTCCTGCGCAAATACCCCAACAGCCAGTACGCGGGCAACGCCCAGTACTGGTTGGGTGAGGTCAACCTGGCAAAGGGTGATTTGCAGGCGGCGGGCCAGGCTTTTGCCAAGGTCAGCCAGCTGTACCCCAAGCATGCCAAGGTTCCGGATTCGCTGTACAAACTCGCTGACGTAGAACGCCGCCTGGGTCACACCGACAAGGTCAAAGGTATTCTGCAGCAGGTGGTTGCCCAGTATCCGGGTACTTCCGCGGCGCAGTTGGCCCAGCGGGACCTGCAACGCTTGTAAGCAATGCAGCCCGTTCAGAAGAAACCCGCGCTTGTCGCGGGTTTTTTCGTTAGAATCCACGCCCTTTTATGAAACACGCTTCCTGGGGTTGACGCGTTGGCGCAATCCCTTGAAGTGCCTGACTGAGGCGGACAGCCTGTTTAGCTGTTACGCCCGTGGCGACTATGCAAGACACACTACGTATTACCGAAGTCTTTTACTCGTTGCAGGGTGAAACGCGCACTGCTGGCCTGCCCACCGTATTTGTACGGCTCACCGGCTGCCCGTTGCGTTGCCAATACTGTGACAGCGCCTACGCCTTCAGCGGCGGCACTGTGCGCACCCTCGACGACATCCTGGAACAGGTTGCCGGTTACCGGCCGCGCTACGTCTGCGTGACGGGCGGTGAGCCTCTGGCGCAACCCAACGCCATTCCGTTGCTCAAACAGCTGTGTGATGCCGGTTACGAGGTCTCGCTGGAAACCAGTGGCGCCCTGGACATCTCTGCGGTCGACCCGCGCGTCAGCCGAGTGGTTGACCTCAAGACCCCGGATTCCAAGGAAGCCCACCGCAACCGCTACGAGAACATGGACTTGCTGACGGCCAACGATCAGGTCAAGTTCGTCATCTGTTCACGTGACGATTATGACTGGGCCACCTCCAAGCTGATCCAGTATGGCCTGGAGCGTCGTGCGGGCGAGGTGCTGTTCTCGCCAAGCCATCACGACCTGAATGCCCGTGACCTGGCGGATTGGGTAGTGGCGGACAACCTGCCGGTACGCCTGCAATTGCAGCTGCATAAGTACCTGTGGAACGACGAGCCGGGGCGCTGATTCGGCTGCTGCTTTAGGCGTTCTACCCACCGAATTACCGTTCAAATGCGTTTTTTCTGATTTATTTAAAATAAGGTGTTGAATAATCCTTAGAAATCAGTATTATACGCGCCACCACACAGCGGGTCGTTAGCTCAGTTGGTAGAGCAGTTGGCTTTTAACCAATTGGTCGTAGGTTCGAATCCCACACGACCCACCATTTTTGGCGGTTTAGAAAATCCGGAAGGCCCACGCAAGTGAGGATTTCCGGGTTTTTTTTTGCCTGTGATTTGGCCTGTCCGAGTCGACGTTGGGTCAACGTCTGCGCAAATTTCCGTTGTCGTCCAAAAATTCCTTAAATTCAAATATTCATATGCGGACCGGTGCTGACCCAATAGTCCGGGCGTTCGTGTGGGTGCTCGATGTGTATCAAATCTGATACCGCTGGTCGGAAAACAACCAATAACTTCAAGCAATATCCATTCTTATTCGATTATTTTCTTTATTAGTCAGCTAGTTACAGTTTTTTTAGGGCGTTACCTAAAGGTGGGTCAGATTATTGGCGAGAAAGGCGGTCGATGTTAGTTTGCCACCCTTCGTAAATTCGATGGATCGAACATGAATTCCCAACCGCCACGGACTCGGTATTCACTGAGCATTGCCCTGCTTGTCTGCCTCGCCTCCCCCAGCGTGATGGCGGCAACCCTTCCGGGTGATCAGGACCTGATCCGCGACCGGCAAAACCGCCTGTTGGAAGATCAGCAACGCCGCCTTGAACAACTCAAGGAACTGCCCGGCAAAGAGGCCAGGCCCGAAGCGCCAGCAGCCCCGGTGGACAGCCGTTGCTTCCCGATCCAAACCATTGAACTCCAGGGGGCCGACCACCTGCCTGCCCCTGAACGCGAGCGTCTGCTCAAACCGTACACCGGTCAATGCCTGGGCGTCTCACAACTCAACGCCCTGCTCAAAGACCTCACCGACTTCTACATCGACAAAGGCCTGATGACGAGTCGCGCCTACTTGCCGCAACAGGACATGTCCAAGGGGCATCTGCAAGTGCTGGTGGTGGAGGGCAAACTCGAAGGCTTGAAGGGCGCCGACAACAGCAAGTTGACGGACCGCGAGCTGGCCATGGCCTTTCCCGGCAAAAGCGGCGAGATATTGAACCTGCGAGAAATCGAGCAGGCCGTCGACCAACTCAATCGCTTGCCGTCCAATCAAGCCCAAATGGAGCTGACCCCGGGCGAGGCCGTGGGCGGCAGCTCGGTATTGGTCAAAAACAACCCGCAAAAGCCATGGCGCGCCAGCCTTTCACGTAACAACGATGGCCAGAAAAGCACCGGCGAACAGCAGTGGGGCACCGGCTTTGAGTGGGACAGCCCGCTGGGCCTGGCCGATCAGCTGATTCTGCGTGGCGGCCATGACGCGGTCAGCGACCATCAGAAAACCTCCAAGAATGCGATGCTCTACTACAACGTGCCCTGGGGCTGGTGGAACTTCAGCTACAGCTACAACCAGAGCGATTACCGTTCGGTCGTCCAGGGCGACGGTTTCGACTTCAAGCAAACCGGTGACAGTGAAAACCATCAGTTACGCGCTGAGCGGGTGATCCACCGTGATGCCGTGAGCAAGACGTCGCTCAACGTCGGCTTGTCCCACCTGCGAACCAACAACTACATCGATAGCAGCCGCCTCAAAGAGAGCAGCAACCGCCTCAGTGAACTGCAGTTGGGCATCAACCATGGTCGTCGTATCGGCAGTGCGTTCGTCAACGTCGATGTGGGCATGCAAAACGGCACCGGCGCCTTCGACGCCCAAGGCAATCATAACCCCCTGCCTGGCGTGCCGGATGCGCGCTACCGCAAGTACACCGCCACCGTCAGCTACCTGCAACCCTTCACGCTGTGGGGCGAGTCGTTCAGTTTCACCAGCCTGGCCACCGGCCAACGCAGCGAAGACGTGCTGTTCAGCCCCCAGCGCATGAGCCTCGGTGGCTCGGCGTCGGTACGCGGCTACAAGGATCAGCAACTGACCGGCGACAGCGGCGGTTACTGGCGCAATGACCTGCGCTGGAGCCGCCCGGTGACCCTCGGTTGGCTGCGCCCGGTGTTCGGCGAGTACGGTGCCAGCGTGGGCTACGACCAGGGCGTGATCCGCAATGGTCGCTACAACGGCGAAGTGCACGGCCGCGTCTCGAGCAACTCCCTTGAGCTGTTCGCCCGCGGCCAACACGTGAGCACCAGCGTGACCTTTGCCCACTCGCTGGAACGACCGGCCGCGCTGCTTGAGCGCGAAGCACCGATCTACTTCCGCATGGATTTCTTCCTGTAATTCAACGCCCAGTTGCAACGAGAATTTGAAATGGATGTTCGCCAATTTGCCTTCCTGGTTCGCCAGCCTTCTGCTGCCCTGAAAAGCCGTGACGCGTTCCTGGGCCTGCCCAAACGTGGCGTGGCGCTGATCCTGGCCAACGCGCTGTTCTGGCAACCGCTGCTGGCCCAGGCCGAAGGCATCGTGGTCAGCGCGCCGGGCACCACGGTCGGCCAGGCGGGCAATGGCGTGCCGGTGGTAAACATCGCCGCCCCCAATGGCAGTGGCCTGTCCCACAACCAGTTCAAGGACTACAACGTCGGCGCCAACGGCGTGATACTCAACAACGCCACCGACCGTACCCAATCGACGCAACTGGGCGGCATCATCCTCGGCAACCCGAACCTGCAAGGCCGCGCCGCCAACATCATCCTCAACGAAGTCAACGGCGGCAGTCCCAGCCAACTGCGCGGCTACACCGAAGTGGCGGGCCAGTCGGCCAAGGTCATCGTCGCCAACCCCTATGGCATTACTTGCAGTGGCTGCGGCTTCATCAACACCCCCAACGTCACCCTGACCACCGGCAAACCGATACTCGACGCAAGCGGGCAACTGCAACGTTACCAGGTTGATGGCGGCGTCGTGACCATCGACGGCCAGGGCTTGAACGCCGATAACGTCGACCGCTTTGAAATCATCACCCGCTCGGCCAGGATTAACGCACAGATCAATGCGCGCAACTTAAGTGTGGTTGCCGGGCGCAATGACGTCGATGCTAAAAGCCTGCAAGCCACTGCCCGCGCCGACGACGGCAGCGCTAAGCCCGAGCTGGCGATTGATTCGACGGCGTTGGGTGGGATGTATGCCGGGGCGATCAAACTGGTGGGCACCGAGGCCGGGGTGGGCGTGAAGCTCGACGGTACGTTAATGGCCAGTGGCGGTGATATTCAGCTCGATGCCAATGGACGACTGAGTTTGGCTAATGCCAAAGCCAGCGAAGCGGTGGTGATCAAGGCCGGTCAATTGGACGCTGCGGGTGCGGTGTATGCCGGCACGCGAGTCGATGTACAAACTACGACAGGCCTGAGCAACCAGAAAAGCCTGGCGGCCCGCGACAGCATCACCGTGACCAGCGGTGGGGCGCTGGTCAACAGCGGCATCATCGAAGCCGGTGTCAACGCCGATGAAAGCCGCAATGCTGGTGGCGATGTCAGTCTGCGCGCGGCAAACCTGAGCAATAGCGGCAGCGTGGTTGCCAGCCGAACCCTTACCGCCACGGCCAACCAAACCTTGAACAATCAAGGCGGCACTCTGAGCGGTACCACCGCCGTGATTAACGCCGGTCAACTCGACAACCGTGGCGGTCGTGTACTGGGTACGGACTCGCTCAAGGTCACGGCCACCGGTCTGGATAACCGCACCAACGGTCTGCTGCACAGTGAAAACAGCACCGACGTTACGGTGACCGCTGCGCTGGATAACCAGAACGGTCGCGTGATCGGCCTCAAGAACCTGACGCTCAACGCCGGCCAACTGACTAACGATAACGGCCTGGTCGCCAGCCAGGCGCAGGCCCGTGTAACCGCAGGGCAACTGAGTAACCAGGCGGGTGAAATCTCTGCCAGCCAGACAACCGTGATTGCCACGAACCTGGATAACCGTTCAGGAAAATTGCTGGGCAGCAACCTCAACGTAACCGCCAGCGGTGCCATCGATAACCGCCTGGGGATTTTCTCTGCGTCCAGCCTGACAGTACAGGCGGCCAGCCTGGATAACCGCGACAAAGGTTCCATCGCCGCCCAAGGCGTGATGAACCTGACCGTCGCCGGGCTGCTGGACAATCGCAATGAAGGCAACCTCGTCAGCCAGGGGGCTCAACAAATAACCGCAGGGCAGTTGAACAACAGCCAGGGCGGCCTGGTGTCCAGCAAAACCACCCTGGCGTTGCACGGCGACAGCCTGATCAACCAGGGTGGCGTGGTCATTGCCGACGGCGCGCTGACCCTCACCGGCGGCGATCTGGATAACAGCCAAGCGGGCGTGATCAGCACCAAGGCCGCCGCGCACGTGCAACTGAACCAGTTGAACAACAGCAATGGCGGCAAGTTGGGCAGCGATGGTGCGCTGACCCTCAACGCCAACCAGCTCGAAAACGGCGCCGGTCGTATCAGCGCCAAGGGCGACCTGCAGGCAACCGTCGGTGTGCTCAATCAACAAGCGGGCGAACTCGTCAGCGACGGTGCGCTGAACCTGACCGGCGCGTCCCTGGATAACCGCAACGGCGGCCTTATCGCTGCCACCAAGGGCGTGGACCTGCGCAGCCAGACCATCCTCAATCAGCAAGGCGAGATCTCCAGCCAGGCCAGGGTGCTGGTGGTCGCCGATCAACTGAACAACACCACCGGCAAGGTCATCGGCGACAGCGGCCTGACGCTCACGGTGCAGCGCCTGCTCAACCAGAGCAACGGCTTGCTGGCGGGGCGTGAGAGCCTGGCATTGAATGGCGACCAACTGGATAACAGCCTGGGTGGCCGCGTTACCAGCCAAAAAGACCTGACCATTAGCCTGACCGGAGGCTTGCTCAACCAAGGGCAGGGCACGCTGCTGAGCGAGGGCGGACTGACCGTCAGGGCTGGCACCCTGGATAACAGCCGGGGCGGTATTCTTTCTGCGGCCAATGCGCTGTCGATCACCACCCAGGGCCAACTGAACAATCAGGCTGGCAAGCTGCTGGCCGATGGCACCGCCACGCTGGTCAGCACTGCGCTGAACAACAGCCAGGGCGGCGTGATCAGCGCCAAGCAACAGGTGGACGTGCGCAGCGCCGGCCTGGACAACAGCCAGCGCGGCAGCATCAGCAGTGACGCTGGCATCACCCTCAACGCAGGGCGACTGGACAACAGCCAACAAGGTTCGATCTTCGCCAAGTCCACGGTCAAGGCAACCCTGACCGGGCTGGACCAACATGATCGTGGCGAGCTGATCAGCAATACCAGCATCGACCTGGACTTGAGCCATGGGCAACTGATCAACCGTGACCACGGCCTGATCGCGACACCGGGCCAACTGCTGCTGAACAACCTGGGCACCGTCGACAACAGTCAGGGCGGTGAAATCTCCAGCACCCAATCATTCCTGTTGATGGCCGATGCGCTGAATAACCGCGGCGGTAAAGTCATCAGTGGCGACAGCCTGCAGGTACGTATCGCCAAGGCGCTGGATAACAGTGTGGAAGGTGTACTGTCCGCCAAGAGCGTTCTGCAGGTGGCAGCCGACAGCCTGGACAACCAGGCCGGTGGCGCGCTCGCCAGCCGTGGTGCGCTGGACCTGAAGGTCACCGGCGTGCTGGATAACCATAACCAGGGGCAGATCTTTGCCGCTACGGTTTTGACGACCACCTCAGGCTCCTTGAACAACAGCGACAAGGGCAGCCTTTCGGCCGGCACGCTCCAGACGCTCAACACCGGCGCGCTGGACAATCACCAGGGCGGGCGAATCGTCAGCGATGGTAGCCAGACGGTCACCGCCGCCAATGTGGATAACCGCGCGGGTGTGATCGGCAGTCAACAGGCGTTGAACCTGACCACTGCCAACCTCGATAACACTGCCGGGTTGATCAACAGCCAGGCTGATTTGACTCTGACCGGGCAAACAGTCGACTCAAGCCTGGATGGCGAAATCTCAGCCAAGGGCGACTTGAAACTCATCGTCCAACAGCTGATCCAGCGCCAGGGCCGCTTGATCGGCGAACGCGCTGTGAGCCTCGATCTGCAAGGCGGAAATCTCGAAAACAGCGCAGGCTTGATCAGCGCCAAAGGCCCGCTGACCTTCGCGCGCCTGGCTAACCTGACCAACCGAGAACAAGGCGAAATCTCCAGCCAGACGGCGTTCACCATCGCCGCCAAACGCATCGATAACGGTGATCGCGGGGTCATCCTCAGTGCCGATCAATTGCGCCTTGAAGCGGATACCGTGGTCAACACCAACAAGGGCTTGATCTCCGGCTGGAACGGTCTGACGGTGGTCGGCAATGGCCTCGACAACAGCGCCGAGGGCACGTTGTCGAGCAAGAGTGGCACCCTGCACACTGACCTCACCGGTGTATTGGATAACCACGCGGCGGGTGCCCTGGTCAGCATGGGCAAACAAACGCTCATCGCGGGCAGCCTGAACAATGATCAGGGGATCATCTCCGGCCAGGCCGATGTCGACCTCAACGTTGCCGGTCGCCTGGATAACAGCAACAACGGCCTGATTTCCGCAGCTCAACACCTGGGCTTCAATAATGCCCAGAGTCAAATTCTCAACCGTGGTGGGCGTATCAACGCCGCCAACATCACCTTTATCGGCGAGAGTCTCGACAACAGTGCTGGCCAACTGATCAGCCAGGGCACCTTGGACGGCACCCTCAGTGGCGCGCTGATCAATGCCAACAATGCGCGCCTGGCCAGTGGCGCAGCCCTGTTGCTGAACGCCGCCAGCCTGGGCAACCAAGGCGGCCAACTGGTCAGCCAGGATCGCCTTGACCTGACCCTCGCCAATGGCGACCTGGATAACAGCGCCAAAGGCACGCTTGCCAGCCAGAAAGACCTGGTGATCAAGCTGTTGGCCGGTGACGTTCAAAACCAGCAAGACGGCCTGATGTTCAGCCAGAAGGGCAAGCTCGACCTTACCGCCCGCGCCCTCACCAACGATCAAGGCACGCTGCAAAGCCAGACCGATAACCGCCTGCGCCTCAGCGGCGCCCTGAGTAACCAGGGCGGCCGCGTCGACAGCCTCAGTGGCAACCTGGACCTGGAAACCGCCAGTGTAGCCAACACGGCCGGTGGCGTACTCAACAGCAGCAAGGGCTGGGTCAAACTGGTCACTGGGTTGTTCACTAACAGCAACGGCATCACTCAGGCGCAGTCGCTGGATATCCAAGCCAAGGGCGGGCTGCTCAACCAAATGGGGCATTTATCCGCACTCGGCGGTGAAAGCCGCATCGTCACCACGACCTTCAATAACCAGGGCGGCGGTGTCTACGCCGATACCTTGCTCAAGGTCACTGCCCAGGCTTTCGATAACCAGGGCACGGCGGCCGGTAAGGGCGGCAAGGTCGGTGCACGCAATATCGACTTTGGCCTCACTGGCGCCCTGAGCAATGGCTATGGCCTGATTGAAAGCGACGACGTCCTGCGCCTTGCTGCGCAAACCATCAACAACGTCGGCGGTAACCTGCGGGCCATGGGCCGTACGGGCACGACCGACATCGATGTTTCCGGCCTGTTCGATAACCGCTTCGGCGTGCTTGAAAGCGCCAACGAACACCTGAACCTGCAAGCCGCCGGCCTGGACAATAACGGCGGGCGCATCGTACACACCGGCACCGGTACGTTCGACCTGACCTCCGACCAAGTCACCCGGGCCGGCGGCAGCTTCGTCACCAACGGCCAGTTGGACATCAAGGCTGCCAGTTGGACCAACAGCAGCGTGATCCAGGCCGGGCGCCTGAACCTCGACATCGGCCAGTTCACCCAGACCGCCAGCGGCCAGTTGCTCGGTGCACAAAGCCTGGTCGGCATTGGCGACACCTGGACCAACGACGGCCTTCTGGCCAGTGATGGCACCCTCAGTGTGACGCTCACCGGTGGCTACAGCGGCAACGGCCGCGTCAGCAGCCTGGGCAACATGAGCCTCACCAGCGCCAGCATGGACCTGGGCGAGAACGCCCGCATTGCCGGCGGCGCACTCAACCAGGTCACTAGCACGAGCCTGAATAACCACGGGCGCCTGACTGCCATCGGCGACCTGACAGTCAATGCCACCACCCTGAACAACTACGGCACCCTGGGCGGCGCCGGAAAAGTCCGGCTGAACGCCACGCACCTGGTCAATGACAAGGGCTTGCTCTTCAGCGGCAACGACATGGCGTTGCGCGTCAATGATTTCAGCAACCGCTATGGCGACGTCTACAGCCTCGGCGCCCTGGACATCGCCCGGGATGATGCGAGCGCGCGCAGCAGCCTGATCGAGAACGTCTCCGGCAGCCTGGAAAGTGGCACCGGCATGCGCTTGCTGGCAGACACCCTGAGCAACCGTCGTGACCAGTTCACCACTGAAATGAAGCTGGTGTCGGGCAACCTCAATATCTATTGGAACGACTACTGCAAAGGCAAAGGCTGCGAGCTGTACTTCAACTCGGTGGAGAAATACGAAGATGTCATCACCGGCAGCTCGGCCTCTGCGTTCATCAACGCCGGTGGCGACCTGACTGTGGGCAGCCAGACCTTCGATAACCTTTACAGCTCGGTATCCGCCGCCGGGAATATCCTGATCAACACCGATGTGCTGACCAACCGCGGCGCGGCAGGCGGCGAAGAGCGTCACTTCAATTCCGGGCTCTATACCCGCGACCGTGGCATCTACAACACCTTCATGGAGCGCCAGAACCAGTTCAACATCTACAACAATCCCAACTCAGGCGACTACCGCCCGGGCCAGATGACGATGGACCAGGTCAGGGCAGGCGTTGGCAATTTCTATGAAAGCAGTATCTATGTAGTGCCCATCACCGGCAGCGTGATTGCACAGGCGGTGATTCAGGCCGCAGGTGCGGTGACGGTCAATGCGACCTCCAGGATCGACAACAGCGTCATCCGCCCCAACGCTACCCACATCGACACCCCGGCGGCCAACCGCAACACCAATTCCGAGGTATTTGCCTCCACCGTCAAGCCGGCGATCACCGCACAGCTACCGCCAGATCTGGCCCAACGCCAGGTCAACCCGGTGACCTTGCCCGGCTTCAGTTTGCCGACCAGCCAGAACGGCCTGTTCCGTCTCAGCGGCCAGGCCGCGAAGGGTGGTGCAGCGGGTAACGCGGCTACCGGTAGCGGTGACTTCAGCGTGAGTGGACGTGTAATCAGCGCCGCCGAGCGCGAGAAAACCCTCGACTACAACGCCGTGCAAGAACGCGGTTTCAGCCTCGATGGCCAGCCCGTCAGCGGTGCAGTCAACGGCCAGGGCCCGCTGGCCTTGGACAACCGCGCGCCCTCCGTCACCCGCGTTCAAGGAATGCCGGACATCGCCCCGGCGGATAACAGCCACAAATACCTGATCGAAACCAACCCGGCGCTCACCGACCTCAAGCAGTTCATGAGCTCCGACTACCTGCTCGGCAAACTCGGCTACAACCCCGACGCCAGCTGGAAGCGCCTAGGCGATGGCCTGTACGAGCAACGCCTGATCCGCGAAGCCGTGGTGGCCCGCACCGGCCAACGCTACATCAACGGCCTTGCCAGTGATGACCAGTTGTTCCGCTACCTGATGGACAACGCCATCTCCTACAAGGACTCGCTCAACCTGCAACTGGGCGTGTCCCTTACCGCTGAGCAAGTGGCGGCGCTGACCCACGACATCGTGTGGATGGAAGAAGCCGAGGTCAACGGCCAGAAAGTCCTGACCCCCGTGCTCTACCTGGCCCAGGCCAACAACCGCCTGGCCCCCAACGGCGCGCTGATTCAGGGCCAGGACGTGAGCCTGGTCACCGGCGGCGACCTGCACAACAGCGGCACCCTGCGGGCCACCAACAACCTCAGCATGGTCGCCGGCAACATCGACAACAGCGGCCTGATGCAAGCCGGCAACCGCCTGGAAATGCTCGCCACCGACTCGATCCGCAACAGCCGTGGCGGCATCATCAATGGCCGCGACATCAGCGCCACTGCTGTGACCGGCGACATCATCAACGAGCGCACCGTCACCACCTTTAAACAGGAAGGCCAGGGCTACCAACTGCGCAACGACGTGGCCAGCGAAGCCTCCCGCTTCGAAGCCACCGACACGCTCAAACTGAACGCCGGCCGCGACGTGCTCAACCTCGGCAGCAACCTCAAGGCCGGTGGCAACGCCAGCGTAACCGCAGGGCGCGACGTACTGATCGCCAGCCAGACCGAACAGGACGACTACGCCTACCAACGCCGCCGCATCAGCGGCACCGAGCAAACCATCCTGCAACACACCTCCGCCGTGGACGTGGGCGGCAACCTCGCCATCGACGCCCGGCGCGACATCGCCGTGGTCGCCAGCACCGTCAGCGCCGCCAAAGACCTCAGCGTCAAAGCCGGCGAAAACCTGACCCTGGCCGCCGCCGCCAACGAACAACACGACTACTCCAAAGGCAAAAAAGGCGGCACCAAAACCACTACTCAACTGGACGACGTCACCCAACAAAGCGCCGAACTCAAAGCCGGCGGCGACCTGATCGCCATCGCCGGCACCGACCTCACGCTAGTCGCCAGCAAAATCAGCGCGGGCAACGAAGCCTATGTGCACGCTGATAACGAACTGCAAATGCTGGCGGCGCAGGACAGCCACTACTCGCTGTATGACATGAGCAAGAAGGGTAGTTGGGGCAGCAAGAAGACTCAGCGTGATGAAGTGACCGATGTGAAGAATGCCGGGAGTGAGGTCAAGACGGGTGGAGACCTGACGCTGGAGAGCGGTGGGGATCAGAAGTATCAGGCGGCGAAGCTTGAGAGTGGTGGGGGTATTGCGATTGTCAGCGGTGGGGCGGTGACGTTTGAGGCAGTGAAGGATCTGCATGACGAGAGCCACACCAAGAGCAAGGGCGACCTCGCCTGGACCAGCTCCAAGGGCAAGGGGAATACCGACGAGACGCTACGTCAGACGCAGATGATTGCAGAAGGCAGCGTCGTGATTAAAGCCGTCGATGGCTTGAAAATTGACATCAAGCAGATCGATCAAAATACGGTTAGTCAGACGATTGATGTGATGGTCAAAGCCGACCCGCAACTGGCCTGGCTAAAAGAGGCCGAGCAGCGCGGAGACGTGGATTGGCGCCAGGTTAAAGAGCTGCACGACAGTTTCAAGTACAGCAATTCAGGCTTGGGCGCCGGCGCGCAGATCATCATCGCGATCATTGTTACCTACTTCACGATGGGAGCCGCCAGCGGTGCAATTGCCGCAGCTGGTTCGGGGACATCGATGGCGAGTGCCACGGCTGTTGGGACTGCGGCCACGTCTGCCGGATGGGCCAATGCTGCGGGCAGTACCGTGCTTGCTGGCATGGCGAGTAACGGTGCGATCAGCGCCATCAATAACCGTGGAAACCTGAGCACCGTCTTAAAGGATGTCACTTCCAGCGACGCGATGAAAGGCTACGTGGTGTCCGGCGTCACTGCGGGCTTGACTGCAGGTGTCTATGACAAATGGACCGGCACTCAGACAGGTACTTCCACTGCACTCCCCAACTCAGGTGCAGTTGCCACCGTAAGTCCGTTGAGCACTTGGCAAGGTGTGGGGCAGTTCACGGCCAACCAAGTACTGCAAAACGGAACATCACTATTGGTAGATCGGGCGCTCGGGGGCGAAGCCCGTCTTGGCGACGCGTTGCAGAGTAGTTTGGCTAACGCATTTGCGGCTTATGGATTCAACCTGGTCGGGGATGTTTCCAAGAACCGGTTTGCAGAAGGTGGCATTACCAAGATTGGGCTACATGCCTTGATGGGCGGGTTGGCAGCTGAGGCTTCTGGAGGAGATTTCCGCACAGGGGCCCTGGCAGCGGGTGTGAATGAGGCATTGCTGGATAGCCTCGCCAAGAACTACGCGGACATGCCCGATGACCAGAAGAAAGGTTTGCTGGTCATGAACTCGCAGTTGCTTGGTGTGCTTGCGGCATCGGTACAGAGCAATGCGGATGCGCAGAGCCTGCAAACTGGGGCGTGGGTGGCAAAGAATGCCACGCAATACAACTATCTGGGCGATCATCAAAAGGCTCAGAGAGCGAAAGAGCTGGAAGAAAGCAAAGATTCACTGGAAACACTCAGGATCAATACGAAGTGGGAATTGATCGACGCCGGGCAGGACGCCAGCTTTGCGGGTGGGGCAGTGGTTGGGGTGCCGGAAGGGCTACTTGATACGGTCAAGGGCATCTTGGAAGTTGCCGTCAGCCCGATAGAGACGTATCGGGCGTTGAGATCTGTGCTTGAGAGCGGGGATGTGCTGGGTAATGTTTCGGACGCTATGAAGCAGTCCTACATCGCACGAATTGACAATCTGGAAGCAGAGTATGAAAGAGCTGGGGCGGGTGGATCGTTTAACGCAGGGCGTGAAACCGGGAAGCTGATAAGCGACGTGGTGGCGCTTGGGACGGGGGTTGGGGGAGCGCTGAAAAGCGGGGCCTTGCTCGTCGAAAAGGTCACTGCTAAGGTTGTTAAGGTGGAGTTGGCGGGTGCAAAAGCAACCGGCGAGGTAGCTGCTACCGTGCCGCGGACTCCTCTAGCAGGCCCGACAGGTAACTGGAAAAATTATACTCACGCAGAGGCTGTCATTCAGACCCAAGCATCTGGCCGGTTGGTAAATGCAGAAAAAGCGGTTATTGATCCGAGCAAAGTGACATCTTATGCATTGAACACAGCGCACCCTGTTGGCGGTAACAAAGCAAAGGTCTTTGAGTCGGCCTTGGGCTACAATCAAACGAATGCTGCCAGTTTAATAACAAAAGTACAGGAGGGTGCAGCGCTGTATCCTGCGAAGTTAGGCGCTTCTGATAAATTTGGTCAGCGTATAACTATAGATATGCCAATAACTGGGCCAAACGGTAATACGGCAACTGTCCGTACAGGCTGGATATATGATCCGGGTTCTGCCACACCT
This sequence comes from Pseudomonas sp. GW823-FHT02F05, assembly GCF_058797315.1. Lineage (NCBI taxonomy): Bacteria > Pseudomonadati > Pseudomonadota > Gammaproteobacteria > Pseudomonadales > Pseudomonadaceae > Pseudomonas > Pseudomonas sp. GW823-FHT02F05. The sequence goes on along the minus strand of NZ_JBXAJM010000028.1, from coordinate 55,981 downwards.
AGGATGACGACCCTCTATGTCAAGTAAGGAGTATAAGGTGGTTTATTCGCTTTTTGATGTGGTTGTGTTAATCGAGGATATTCCGGAGGAGGGGTTGCGGGCAGGTATGAAGGGCGCGATTATCGAGATCTATAGTCAGCCAGTTGAGGGGTATGAAATAGAGTTTTGTGACGAGCAGGGGCGAACAGTTTCACAGTTGGCATTATCCTCTAATCAATTCCAGCTCTATAAGTAGGTGCAAAAGCAACTGGGGCTGTTGTAGATGATGCGGTCAAGGCATTACCAGCTCCAAGGCAAATAGATGCATCCTGGAGCGCGAGCACTTATAACAAGGGCGGCCTGATAAGAAAAGGGGACAGATTTATTTTAGCGATCAAAGAAAAGGGGACAGATTTATTTTTGAAGTTTGGTTTTGTGAGGATTTTGAAAAGTAGCGGATGAGTTTCTGAAAAATAAATCTGTCCCCTTTTTTTAGGGCTACCAACTGCGCAACGACGTGGCCAGCGAAGCCTCCCGCTTCGAAGCCACCGACACGCTCAAACTGAACGCCGGCCGCGACGTGCTCAACCTCGGCAGCAACCTCAAGGCCGGTGGCAACGCCAGCGTAACCGCAGGGCGCGACGTACTGATCGCCAGCCAGACCGAACAGGACGACTACGCCTACCAACGCCGCCGCATCAGCGGCACCGAGCAAACCATCCTGCAACACACCTCCGCCGTGGACGTGGGCGGCAACCTCGCCATCGACGCCCGGCGCGACATCGCCGTGGTCGCCAGCACCGTCAGCGCCGCCAAAGACCTCAGCGTCAAAGCCGGCGAAAACCTGACCCTGGCCGCCGCCGCCAACGAACAACACGACTACTCCAAAGGCAAAAAAGGCGGCACCAAAACCACTACTCAACTGGACGACGTCACCCAACAAAGCGCCGAACTCAAAGCCGGCGGCGACCTGATCGCCATCGCCGGCACCGACCTGACTTTGGTTGCCAGCAAGATCAGCGCAGGCAATGAAGCCTATGTGCATGCGGATAACGAACTGCAAATGCTGGCGGCGCAGGACAGTCATTACTCGCTGTATGACATGAGCAAGAAGGGCAATTGGGGCAGCAAGAAGACTCAGCGTGATGAAGTGACCGATGTGAAGAGTGTCGGGAGCGAGATCAAGACTGGGGGTGATCTGACGCTGGAGAGTGGTGGGGATCAGAAGTATCAGGCGGCGAAGCTTGAGAGTGGTGGGGATATTGCGATTGTCAGTGGGGGGGCGGTTGAGTTTGAGGCGGTGAAGGATCTGCATCAGGAGAGTCATGAGAAGAGCAATAACAATGCCTTCTGGGTGTCCTCCAAAGGCAAAGGCAACACCGACGAAACACTGCGCCAGACCCAGATGGTTGCCGAGGGCAACATCGCGATCAAGGCGGTGGAAGGCCTGAAGATCGACGTCAATCAGGTCAATCAACAGACCGTCAGCCAATCGATTGAGGCGATGGTCAAGGCCGATCCGCAACTGGCCTGGATTAAGGATGCAGAGGCTCGTGGGGATGTGGACTGGAGGCAGGTCAAGGAGATTCATGACAGCTTCAAGTACAGCAACTCAGGGTTGGGGCCTGCGTCGCAGATCATTATTGCGATTGTGATGGCGGCGGTGGTTGGGCCGTTGGCTGCGGGTGCGGCTGCCAGCGCAGGGGCGGGCGTTGGCGTGGCAGCTGGAGCTGGAGCAGTGGCTGCAGGAGCAGCGACCAACGCTACGGTCAGTGTCGTTAACAACCGTGGCAACTTGGGCGCGGTACTCAAGGACGTGACTTCTTCGGATGCGATGAAGGGGTATGTGATTGCTGGCGTCACGGCTGGCATGACCGCTGCATATTTTGGTGATTGGACGGGGACTCAAACAAACACAATCACTGGGAAAGTCACGACGCCAGGTCTACTGAATACGTGGAGCGGTGTCGGTAAATTTGCCGCCAACCAGACGTTGCAAAGCGGCACATCCATGCTGCTGAGCAAGGCACTCGGGCAGGGCGGTAGCGCCAGCGATGCATTAAAAAGTGCGCTGTTCAATACGTTGGCGGCAGCTAGTTTCAATCTGGTGGGAAATTACACCCAAGGTGTAGTTGCCGATGGGTCGGCACCCAAGATTGCGATTCACGCGATGGTAGGTGGTTTGCTGGCTGAGGCTACGGGCGGCGATTTTAAAACCGGTGCGTTGGCAGCGGGGGCGAATGAGGCGCTGGTTACTCATCTGAATACGCTGGTTAACGGCAACGAAGAGTTGCTGACGATGAGTTCGCAGATCGTGGGTGTGTTGGCGGCTGCGGGGCAGAAAGATGCGGACGCTGCCAAGATCGAGAAAGGGGCTTGGGTTGCGCAAAACCTGACGCAATACAATTTTCTGGAGCATCTGCCACCAGGCTTAAGTGAATACGGATCAGCGGCGACTACTCTGGCAAAGGACATGCTGGAAAAAGGTGCCACTAACGACCAAATTGCCCAAGCACAGCTGGAGCTGGCCCAAGGACAAGGTTTTGAAGGGGTTCAACCGGCTAACGAGTTCGTCAAGGCTTGGGGCTATTTTATGGCCGGTGAACTCACAGGTGCTGGGCTGGCGGCAGTATTAGGTCGGCTTGTGATGGGAGGTGCAAAAGGATTGCCTTCCGCCCTGCAAAATTTCGGCGGCCGCACTTTCGATGATCTATCTGCCGCAGCTTCAAATCCTATCAATAAGGAAGGTCTGACAGAGGCTGCTAGGGCGCTCACAAAGCATGCTTCTGGCCAGCGAGCTACTGGAACGTTCCCAAAACTCACAGGTGGAATTGAAAAGCAAAATGCAACTGCACTCGGTATTATTGATGACGTTCTCAAGAATCCAAATTCAACATTCTCAAATTTGAGTCGCGGTGGGCTAGAGGTCCGGGCTCCCGATGGAAGAGGTCTGCGCTACAATAATGATGGCTCATTTTCTGGGTTTTTGGACCCTAAGGCGAAACCATGAAACTTGAAAGTAATTCGGATTTTGAAGTTCTGGGCTTTAGTGATAATCGCTATAAAAGGCTGACTGCGGAGATTCAATATAAAGGCGAACCAATTGCTCAAGTTAATCAGGATAAAGGGGTGGACGCTTTAGAGGTGGAGATCTTTGCTGACTTAAGTAGCGCGACTTTGAGAGTTCCATTCTCTGGTTTTTTTGAGGCGATGATTCTAGCGAAAGATTTCATTGTTGAGTCGGGGTGAGGCTAGAAGAAAAAATGGGGCAAATTTGAGCGTCACTTACTTGACAAGAAAAGGGGGCAGGTTTTTTGAGGTTTGGGCTTTGTGAAGATCTTGAGACGTAGCGGATGAGTCTCTGAAAAAATAAATCTGTCCATTTTTTTTCGTTCAATTACCTTACAAAGGTTCCACCGTTATCGGTCATGCACTATCGAAGCACGCGGGTAGAAATCCTGATATTTGGGGTAAGACTACAGGGTCTATGGCTACTTGGAACGAGCAGGCTATGAAGCAGTTACGTGAAATAATACGTGCTCCCGGCGAGTTTAAGTCGGTGACAACAGAAAAAGGAATTCCATTTATAGAGAAACGTCTTGGCGACGGGCGTGGCATACGGTTGAATTTAGATGGGGCATTTAAAGGGTTTGTCGACTAATTTATGAAAGAGTTATATGAGGTTGTTCTAGGTGGTGTGGTTGAAGACGATATTATTATTCTTCTGAAGGATTTGGAGAGTCATTCGGAGCGCGTCGACGATGTGACAGCTTCAGAAGTGCTCGGTATTGCGAGTTGCTTGGGCCTTGATCAAAGTATGGTTGCGGAGCTTTGTCGTTTTGAAGGTGATGTTTGTGTGTCTGCTAAGTTGTATGGTTTTGATATTGTATCTGCTTCCTCCGATTTTTTTGTATTACTTAGAGTTGTAAAATGTGGGGGCGGTGTTGACGTAGAGCTGTGTTTTGACGATTCTGTTTTTAATGATGTTGATAAAGTTATGCTTCTACTGCAGAAATATCTGAAAGAGATTTCTGATAGAGTTCGTATGAAGGAGTATTACGGAGGGATGGAGCCTGCTAAAGACTTAGGAACTCGGTACTTTACTGGCGAAATGTTAGGCCCTCTGGTTACGCGTTTTCGCTGACAGGTGGCAAAATGGGTGAGTATAAGCCTACATCCACGAAAACGACTTACGATCCAAAGGTTCTGCCGGATAGCAGGGTGGCTGATATGTCTAGTCGAGCGGCAGTCCAAGCCGAGTCTTTGTTTAAAACCAACCCAGCGTTGAGAGAAGCTAGTATTAAAGTTGATGGCTATCACTTCCAAGTGACACGTAATAGCAAGACAGGAGAAATAACAAATTCCTTTATCACTATGCCCCCGAGGACAAACTAATGGATAGCTTGGCTTGGCTTAAGAGGTTCAAGGAGTCATTTGCTTCAACTGGTCTGGACTATGAAGATCTTTACGAATTGATAGAGGCTTCTATGGCGAGGGGAAGGACTAATTTTCCAGCGTTCATCTATGACGCTTCGCAGGGATTTGGCTTCTCTGTGAGTGAAGGTTTTTTTTACGCCCTTGATCAGGACTGGGACGATCCAGAAAGTTTCAATAAGGTTAGTTTCTTTTTGGGCGAAGTGGAAACTTCAAGTATCCCAGTGCCTGACTACGTTTCCCTGATGAAAATTGCAGCAGATGTTTATTCTGCTTTCTTTCCTGATGATGGGATGGCGTTCTAAGGTCTGCTGAAAGATTAGAAGAGCGTTACTCAAAAAAATTTTCAGTCTAGTTGGAGTGGAAAAGGGGCAGATTTATTTGATTGCTCTATTGGCGGTTTGCTGTTTAATAACGTGGTTTTATTTTTTGGTACCTGCTAGCTTTATAGTTAGCCAAAATGGATGTCTATAAGGCACCATTTTTTTGTAAGTATTCAATTGTTTAAATATAAGTGATAGATGGGGTAGGACACGATATTTCGAATAAAACTGCGTAACCTATCCTCATCTATTTTTCTCCATTAAAAATCAGAGGGTTACTGGACTCGTTTTTTTCAGAGCATCGTTTACTAGAAGGTGCGCGCTTTCGATCAGCTGGGCCAACCCGAAGGTTTGAAGTCGCTGTGATCCGTTTGAGGAAAACGCCTGTTCATTCGCCATTGCTGATGCCGAAGCCAAAAGCTCACTCGCATTGAGAAAAAAGGGGACTGAGAAAAAAGGGGACAGATTTATTTTTTTCCATTTGCTAGGCTGTAATTCTCTAAGGAAGGAGGTTACCTATGCCCAGAGTGGGACATGTCGTTTTGCCCAACTATCCTCATCATGTTGTACAGCGTGGTCACAACCGCCAGGTGGTCTTTGCTGCCGAGGAGGACTACCAGCGCTACGTGAGAGACCTTCGAGAGCTTAAGGACGCATTTGGCATAAAAATATACGCCTACTGTTTGATGACTAATCATGTCCATTTACTGGTTTCTCCGGGTAACTCGGTTGCAGGGCTAGGGCAGTTAATGAAGGCGCTCGCGGCTCGGGCCACTCGGTATCGAAACAGGTTAGAAGGGCGGACAGGTACATTATGGGAGGGACGGTATAAATCAAGCGTGGTGCAAACGGAGGCTTACTTGCTAGCTTGCTGCAGGTACATTGAATTAAATCCGGTTCGTGCATGCATGGTAGCTGACGCGGCGGATTATCCATGGTCAAGTTACAGTGCCCGCACAGGGGGGGTGCCTGATAGTGACTGGCTTGATGTTGATGCTTGTTTTTCCATATTGGGGGATACAACGCTGAAGCGCCGCGAAAATTATAAGTTATTTGTGAAGCAGTCCGTTTCGAGTGATGAGACGAAAATTATTCGTGAGGCGTTGCAACGGGGGCAGCTTACCGGAACTGCTCGTTTCATTGAAGAAGTTGAGAGGATTGCAGGCGTTCGTATTGAGCGCCGAGGGCAAGGGCGGCCGAGGTTGGATGGTGGTAAATAAATCTGTCCCCTTTTTGGTCGTCACCCCCTTTTTGGTCGCTTTTTGCTCGTCCTGAACGTAACCTACAGGTATCCAATCAAGTGTGTTCAGAAAACCCGAGAGCCTTACACAGGTAAGGTTCTCGGGTTTTTTTTGCCCGTCAGAAATGTTTTCCCTGGCTCCCTCAGCCCGTTCATCCAAGCGATAGGTTCTTTTTTACTGATTTTGCCCGTAACTCCTGACTTCCGGTCTTTGATTGTTTGTTTTTATTTCTTTGCGCAATATTTTTTCGGTTTTTTTGAGCTTTTTGGATTTTTCTTTGGATTTTTTCATTCCGCAAACTCAACAACGCAATTTGTATCAAACTATGTTCGTTTAGTATTGGATCCAATCAGTCGGCATTGCCGGTGGTGTGTCTGACACAAACAAACTGCTGAAAAAGGAGAAACGCCATGATGCTCAAGGACCCTTCCCGCAAATATCGCCACTTCACCACGGTCAACCTGCCGGATCGCACATGGCCCAGCACTGTCCAGGCTGCTGCTCCCACCTGGTGCAGTGTGGATATGCGTGATGGCAACCAGGCTTTGATCGAGCCGATGAATGCCGAGCGCAAGCGGCGTTTCTTCGATTTGCTGGTGAAGGTCGGTTTCAAGCAGATCGAGGTGGGCTTTCCTGCCGCTTCGCAGACCGACTTTGACTATGTCCGTGAGCTGATTGAAAGCGGTTCGATTCCTGATGATGTGACGATTCAGGTCATGACCCAGGCGCGCAGCCACCTCATCGCACGCACGTTTGAGGCGTTGAAGGGCGCGCCTCGCGCCATCGTGCATGTTTACAATGCGACGGCGCCGGTGTTTCGGGACGTTGTCTTCAATGTGGACAAGGCGGGCTGCATCGAGATTGCTACCCAGGCAACACGAGAGATCAAGCAGCACATGGACGCGAACCCCGATACGCAGTGGACGTTCCAGTACTCCCCGGAAACCTTTTGCTTCACCGAGCTGGATTTTGCATTGCAGGTGTGTGAAGCGGTGACGGATACGTTCGGGCCGACCCCGAGCAACAAGATGATCCTGAATCTGCCCACCACCGTGGAGGTGTCTACCGCCAATGTCTTCGCCGACCAGATCGAATGGTTCTGCCGGCACTTCAGTCGCCGTGACAGTGTGGTCATCAGCGTGCATCCGCACAATGATCGGGGCACTGGAGTTTCCACCGCGGAGCAGGCGTGCCTGGCCGGTGCCGAGCGTGTCGAGGGCACGTTGTTCGGTAACGGTGAGCGTACCGGCAACGTCGATATCCTCACGTTGGCGATGAACCTCTACACCAGCGGCATCGATCCGCAGTTGGATTTCTCCGACATCCTGCACGTCCAGCGTGAGGTGGAGTTCTGCAATCAGTTGCCGACCCATCCTCGTCACCCTTACGCCGGTGAGTTGGTGTTTACCGCGTTCTCCGGCTCGCATCAGGACGCGATCAAGAAAGGCTTTGCGGCGCGCCAGGCCAATCCGCAGGGCATGTGGGAAGTGCCGTATCTGCCTATCGATCCTGCCGATATGGGCCGTAGCTATGAAGCGGTGATTCGCGTGAACAGCCAGTCGGGCAAGGGGGGCGTGGCCTATCTGTTGGAGCAGCACGGCATTGTGATGCCGCGTCGCTTGCAGATGGAGTTCAGCAGCCTGGTACAACAGGAAGCCGATGGCTCCGGCCAGGAAATCAGTGGCGAGATGATCCTTGCCTGCTTCACCCGGCATTACCTGGAGCAGGGCAAGCCTTACGCGTTACGAGCCCCCAAACTGGTGAGCGAGGGCGATGTGACTTACCTGGAGGCCACCCTTGAACAAGGTACACAGCGCATCGACTTGAGTGGCGAGGGCAACGGCCCGCTTGCGGCGCTGGTCGATGCGTTTGCCCAGCGTGGCATTCATTTTGATATCGCCGATTACCACGAACATGCCACCCGTGACGGTGCCCAGGCTGAGGCGTTGGCCTATGTGGAAATTCGCGTGGGCAACCAGTTGCTGTTCGGCGCCGCTCGCGATGGCAGTAGCCTGCTCGCTTCCCTCGAAGCGGTCACCAGTGCGGTCAATCGTGCATCGCGCCTGGGCCTGCTCAGCGTGGTGAATGCTGCGGTGCCGTCCTGAGATGAACGCGCATACCGCATTGGCGGCACTTGCCGGTAATTATGGCCACGGTGACATCGTGGCCTCGCATCGACATGACGAAGGCCAACTGGTCTACGCCATCAACGGCGTGATGCTTGTGTCGGTGGAGGAGACCACCTGGGTGGTACCTTCCGGGCATGCCCTGTGGGTGCCTTCAGGTTTGGAACATCAGATCCGCATGACCGGCGAAGTGCGCATGCGCACTTTGTTGATCTCACCGGGAGCGCACCGTCGTTTGACGGAGGAGTGCGAGGTCATCAGGGTTTCACCCTTGCTGCGCGAGCTGATTGTGGCCGCCGGCGATGAGCCTGACAGCCACCCGGCGTCGTTGCGGCATGTACAGATTGTCGAGCTGATTTTCTCGGAACTTGACCGTGCGCAAAGGGTGCTGGCTCACGTGCCGATACCGGACGAGCCTAGGCTCAAGTCTCTGTGTGCGGACTTTATCGACAACCCTTCTCAGGAGTCGAAACTGGAGAGTTGGGCGGTGCAACTCAATATGAGTTCACGCACCTTGGCTCGGCTGTTCCAGAAAGAGTTGGGCATGAGTTACGGCGAGTGGCGCAAGCGCACGCGGCTGCTGCTCAGCATGCAGCGGCTGGCCAGTGGTGCCTCCATCCTTGAAGTGGCATTGGAGCATGGTTATCAGAGTCCGAGTGCATTTACCGCGATGTTCAAACGCACCATGGGCTACACCCCGAGTAACTGTCGCTTGGTCTGAATCTGACTGGCGATAGCACCACCTCCTTTTGAACATGGCCCCGCCTCCAGGCAGGGCCATGTTTACCTGTGCCTGGTGTATGGAGCCTGCGGCGCAGAGGGCGCGCCGGCACATTGTCCCAATCGAAACGATGGTTGTCTGGAACTCGGGAGATGCGCAACCGGTTGCTCTCTTACCCTGCGTCTCTACTTGGCATTCTGGATTTCTTCGATGGGTTCGCCTTCTCTTTTCCCACGGCATTACCGTCTTTCGCTGCTTGGCATGGCGGTGGCGTTGTTGGCGGGTTGTTCGTCCTGGGTCGCCCATACACCGGCACAGCCACATCCGGAACGCATCAATGCCCTGAGCCACCTGCCCCAAGGTGTCTCGGACCAAGTGTTACCTGAGCGCTGGTGGCAGTTGTATAACGATCCGCAACTCGATGCGCTGGTGCAACAGGCGTTACTGCACAACCGCGACCTGGCGGCGGCCCAGGCCCATGTGCAAGCGATGCTGGCCGGGATCCAGCAGGCCGATGCCGAGCGCTGGCCGTCCACCCAGGCGTCGCTGGGGGCCGCTTATGGCAAGACGACCGATGACCAGACGCTGGCCAAGGCCACCGATAGCCATGCGCCGTCAGAATGGGCATTCAACCCAGGCTTCGAGCTGGCTTATCAAGTGGATGTGTGGGGCCAGGTTCAGCGCACCATTGAACGTGCCCAAGTGCAAACCGCAGCGGCGCAGGATGCCGAGGACTTGCTGCGCATCACGGTCGTGGCGCAAACCACTCGCGCCTATGTGAATGCCTGCGCCCTGGGGGCGCGTGCCAAGGTACAGCGCCATTCGTTGGACGTGGTCGGGCATAGCCTGGCGTTGACCGATCGCCAGCGCCAGGCCGGTGTGGTGACAGACCTTGAATACAGCCGCATGCAAGCCCTGCAAGGCGAAACCCAGGCGTTGCTGCCGATGTTGGAGGCGCGTCGACAAGCCGCGCTCTACGAATTGGCCATGCTGACCGGCGTCGCTGAACTGGACCAAGGCTCTGGCGCCGCAACGTGTGAAGTGGTGCCCCAACTCAATGCCGAGTTGCCGGTGGGTGATGGCTGGCAACTATTGGCGCGCCGCCCCGACATACGTCAGGCCGAGCGCGCGTTGCAGGCGGCCACGCTGCAAGTGGATATCGTCCAGGCCGACCTGTACCCCAAGGTGACCTTCGGCGCTTCAGTGTCCTCCTCGGCCAACAAACCCCATGAGCTGGGGGACAGCAGTGCGGTGATGTTCGGCATCGGCCCACTGATTACCTGGCAGTTCCCTAATTGGCAGGCCAACCGCGCGCGGGTCAAGCAGGCACGGGCACTCGAGCAGGTGGAGGTCGCGCAGTTCGAGGCCAGCGTCCTCAAGGCCCTCAAGGAGGTGCGCCAGGCCCTGGCGTTGTACGACGGCGAACGGCAGCGCCACGCGGCCTTGAGCCGGGCGCTGGACAGCAGCCGCCAAGCCTACAAGTTGGCCCAATTCAACTACGACGCCGGTTCTATCGACTTTCTCGACGTGCTGGACAGTGAGCGTGAACTGATCCGCTTGCAGGCCACGCGCGCCGACGCCGATGGCCAGTTACTGCAACGCCAGATCGGCCTATTCCGTGCCCTTGGTGGCGGTTGGCAGTCCGGCGCCGTCGATACCCCGGCCGCTGCGCCCACCCACGCGTCTATCCCTTCTTCCGGTACCCAGCCATGAATATCGCCGTTGATGAAAAAACTGCTGTCCAGGACGAGCAGGAGAATGTGCTCGAGCAACTTATGCATGCGCGTAAGCAACGGCGCAAAAGAAACCTGATCCTGCTGGGCGGCGCCGGGTTGTTGATCGCGGCGGTGGTGTTCGGCGTGTACTGGATGACCGTCGGCCGCTATCTGGAGCAGACCGATGATGCTTATGTGCGGGCCGACTGGATCCCCATCAGCCCGAAAGTCTCAGGCTACGTGGCCGAGGTGATGGTAGAGGATGATCAGCCGGTCAAGGCAGGGGATGTGCTGGTACGCATCGAGGACCGTGACTACCAGGCCCGCTTGGCACAAGCCCGCGCAGAACTGGCCGAGACCCAGGCCTCGGTGGCAGCGCAAGAGGCCAACTTGACAGTCACTGACAGCCTGATCGCCCAGCAAAAGGCCGGGGTTGCCCAGGCTGAGGCCCATGCTCGCAGTGTGGCCGCTGAGTTACGCCGCGCAAGCCTTGACCAGCGTCGCTACGAAGGCTTGGTGCGCGAACATGCTGCCAGCACGCAGCGTCTGGAAACGGCCGCCGCCAGTTACACCCAGGCCAATGCTGCGGTGGAAATTGCCAAGGCGATGCAACGCCAGCAGGAAACCCGCTTGACCGTGGCCACCACCCGCCGTCAACTGGCCCAGGCTTCGCTCCAGCAGCAGATAGCCCGGCGCAGCCAGGCCGAGGCGCAGTTGAACCTGGCGACGCATGCGTTGGAGGACACCTTGATCCGCTCACCCATCGACGGCGTGGTGGGGCAGCGCAAAGTCCGTACCCGCCAATACGTCGCGCCAGGGTTGCCACTGCTGGCGGTGGTGCCTTTGCAGCAGGCTTACGTCGTGGCCAACTACAAAGAAACTCAATTGCGCGATATGCGTGCCGGCCAACCGGTGGATATCAGCGTCGACAGTTATTCGGGGCGCAAGCTCAAAGGCCATGTGGTGAGCTTCTCGCCAGGCTCCGGGGCGGTGTTCGCACTGTTGCCGTCGGACAACGCTACCGGCAACTTCACCAAGATCGTGCAACGCTTTCCAGTCAAGATCGTCATTGATGAGCATGACGAAGGCGGGCCCATCCTGCCGGGCATGTCGGTGATCACCACGGTGGACACCCGCCCAGCTGAGCAGGGCGCTGCACATGACTGAAGCGGCTGAAAAGAGCGTCTCCTTTCGCGCCTGGGTGGCGGTGATCGGGGGGCTGTTCGGCTGTTTCATGGCCGGCATGAACGTGCACGTGACCAGCGCCGCGCTGCCGGAGATCGAAGGCTCCCTGGGCGCGACGTTCGAGGAAGGCTCGTGGATTTCCACCGCCTACCTGGTCGCGGAAATCGTGATGATCCCGCTGACCGCCTGGTTGGTGCAGGTGTTCTCTCTGCGACGTGTGATGCTCGTGGGCTCGTTTGTATTTTTGGTGGCGTCCATTGCCTGCTCCTGGGCGCCCAACCTGGAAGTGATGATCATCATTCGGGTAATCCAGGGCGCTGCCGGCGCAGTGCTGATTCCCTTGTCATTCCAGCTGATCATCACTGAACTGCCGCCCAGCAAGATCGCGATGGGCATGGCGCTGTTCGCGTTGTCCAACAGCGTCGCCCAGGCCGCCGGGCCGTCCATTGGCGGCTGGCTGACCGATGCCTATTCCTGGCGCTGGATCTTCTACCTGCAACTGGCCCCCGGCATTCTCTTGCTGTTGGCGGTGGCATGGTCGATCGATGCCAAGCCCATGCAGTTGAGCCTGCTCAAGCGCGGCGACTGGGGCGGGATCATCGCCATGATCGTCGGCCTGGGTGGCTTGCAGATCGTGCTGGAAGAAGGTGGCCGCAAGGACTGGTTCGGCTCCGATTTCATTGTATGGATGTCACTGATTGCCGGCGTTGCCTTGGTGTACTTCGTGCTGTCGCAGTTGTATGGCAGTCGCTCCTTCATCAACCTGCGCCTGCTCAAGAGCTACAACTTCGGCGTGGCCAGCGCAGCGATGTTCATCTTTGGCGCGGCCACCTTCGGCCTGGTGTTCCTGGTGCCCAATTACCTGTCTCAGTTGCAGGGCTACAACGCCCGGGAGATTGGCATCAGCCTGATCGCCTACGGCATGGTGCAACTGGTACTGGCGCCGTTCATGCCGCGCTTGATGAAGTGGCTCAACCCGAAACTGATGGTTGCCAGTGGCTTTTTCATCATGGCCCTGGGGTGCTATCTCGGCGCGCACCTGGACGTGGACAGCGCCGCCAACGTGATTATTCCGTCCACCGTGGTACGGGGCATCGGGCAGCCGCTGATCATGGTGGCGCTTTCCGTGCTGGCGGTGTCTGGCCTGGCCAAAGATGAAGCCGGCTCGGCCTCGGCCTTGTTTTCCATGCTGCGTAACTTGGGTGGTGCCGTGGGCACGGCGGGCCTGACGCAGATCGTGGCCATGCGCGAGCGCTTTCACTCTGAGCGGGTAGGGGAGTCGATCACCCTGTTTTCTCCGGCCTTTCAGGAGCGCCTGCGCGCCAGCATGGCCGACAGCGAGGCTTTTATCTTCAACCAGCTATTACCCGCTCAACAGCAGGTCCTTGAGGGCTTGATCCACACCGTGCGTCGTGAGGCGTACCTGATGGCCTACAGCGATGCGTTCTATGTGTCCTGTATTGCTTTGATCTTGTGCGGGGTCGCGGCCCTGGCATTGCGCCAATCAGCAAAGAACTGAACTCATTACTGCCCGCAGGTAATACGCGGGCGCTTATCAGCGGTAAGAGGGAACTTGAATGGTAAAAAGGCGAATGGCCGCGTTCATAGACTAGTTAATTGCTAACTTAGCAATTCCATACAGTTTGTTTGCACTCCCTTGAGGGGTGTTAGCCAGCTATTGCCTGGCGAAGTTGATTTTATTAACTTCGGTCGGGCTTCTGTTGTTGTGGGTTTTACAACTTGGAAATAAATTGTATTAATTTTCCAAAAAACACTTGCTGATCATCATGAACTTCCTCTAAGTTTCGTCTTGCTTCGACGGCTGACCTTTGGGTCACGGAAGCATAACCCTACAACTTAATTGAATAAGACTCTAGCACTGGCCAAGAACGGCGAGGCAGGCCTGCTTATGCCTGAAAAAAGGTAAGCGGGTATCTCTCGAGTGGTCAGCGTTAACTAAAGCCTGATAAGGAGCGCAACATGGAAGATAAAAAGACGCTGTTGAACGCCAAGAAAGTAGAGCTGGGCAATCATCGGATCTTTGCTGAAATCAATTCGCTGCCGGTCCTGCGCGCCTTTATGGAAACCCATGTGTTTGCGGTGTGGGATTTCATGTCCCTGGCCAAGCGCCTGCAACAGGACCTCACCTGTACTCGCCTGCCTTGGCTGCCTCCCGTGGACCCGGCGGCCGCGCACCTGATCAACGAAATCATCCTGGGCGAAGAGTCCGACCAGAACTTGCAAGGCGGTCACTACAGCCACTTCGAACTCTACCTGCATGCCATGCGCGAAGTCAGCGCCAGCACCGACAAGATCGAACACTTTGTCAAACTGATACGCGAAGGCGTCGATCTGAAAACGGCCTTGAGCCGTTGCGGTGCAGGCCTGGCAGCGTCGGCTTTCGTCACTGACACCATCGAAACCGCCATCAACGCTTCCACCCACAGTGTGGCTGCTGCGTTTTTGCATGGCCGTGAAAGTGTCATCCCGCAGATGTTCCAGCGCATTCTGGACGATTGGGATATCACCGCAGACGACGCGCCAACCTTTCGCTATTACCTGCAGCGCCACATCGAAGTCGACTCGGAAGACCACGGCCCGGCGGCAGAAAGCCTGTTGGCGCGCCTGGTCAATGGCGATGCGCAGCGTCAGGAAGAGGTCTACGTATCGGCTATCGCGGCGGTACAAAGCCGCCTGGCGTTGTGGGACAACCTGCGCGTGGCCATGGGCGAAACGGTCAGTGAGTGCGTGGCATGAACTTCGAAGTGATCGAGGCCGACCAGGCCCAATGGTTTGAGGTGACCTCTGAACGCGGTATCACGCTGACCGTCTTCAAAGACACATTGGACCCTGTTACGAAAACTGGAGTGCGTACACGTCTGGTACGTTTTCACCCTGGGGGCGGCACCCGTGAAATCTATACCCATGATTATCACGAAGAAGTGTATTTGATTGACGGCGACCAGACAGAGCAGGCCAGTGAGGGGCGCCCGGAGAAAACTTACCGCGACGGTAGTTACTTCTTCAGGGCCGCACACACGAAGCACGGGCCGTTTAATTCGAAAGACGGATGCCTGTTGTTTGAAGTGCACTACTACTGAGTATCATGAATAAAGGAAGTAGTCATGAGAGCTGAAGCATATCAATCGTTTTCCGAGTCGTGGGAGGAAAGGGCGACCATTCGGACGCGCCCGAGACGACGCTTGGAAGATGACGAAAAGTTAATATTTCCGGCCAGTCGTCAACCATTGGTCATGAGCGCAACCTTTATGCAGGAGTGTAGTCACTTACAGCATTTTGTTCTCGTTCAGAGCTTGTATAAGTTCATTAATGATGTGGTGATTTTCGAAACCGAAATTGTCGACAAGACCGCCAGGAGCATTGCGAAAGATAACTTCGCTATCCGCTTTCCGTTTGCGTGCCGTTACGACGCGATGACCGTGGTCGTCGATGAGGACTATCACGCGCTAGTGGCGATGGACTACATGCAACAGACCATCGAGTTGACGGGCATCGAACCCATCACCTTGCCAGCGGAAATCGAGCTCAGCCGTTCAATCCCCAAGGCATTGGCCATGGCGCCCGCGCACCTCAAGGCTGCTGTCGAGCTGATCTGCGTGGCCATTGCGGAAAACACCCTGACCAACGATGTTGCCGCGTTTGCCCGCGACGACTCGGTCAAGGCATCGGTCAAGGGGTTGATGGCCGACCACTTGGCGGATGAGGGTCGACATTCGGGCTTTTGGGCCAAGTTGACGCGCATTTACTGGAATACCGCGAGCGAAGAGGACAAACGTGTGCTGGCCTCGATCATGCCGGTGTTCCTGGGAGAGTACCTGACCAACGAGATCCAGCAGGGGTTTGATTTCGCGCTGATCGAGCAACTGCCGGTGAACCCCAGCGTCAAGGCGGCGTTGCGTGAAGAGGTCGAAGGCATGAGTTTTCCGATCACGCCGTCTCACCCGCTGGTAGGCAACATCGTCCGATTCTTCAAACACAGCGGCCTGCTCGACGCTCCCTGCATGCAGGAAGCGCTCGCCGATTATCTGCGCTAGAGGACAACTTCGATGAGACATCTTGATATCGTTTTGTGCGGGCGCAGCCATGCGCTCGCCTGCCTTACGCAAGAGTTGGAACAGATGGGGCACACCGCCCGCTTGTTGACCAGCGATAACGCCATTGAGCTTTGCCAGTTATCGGCGCCGGACGTGTTGATAGACGACGCTAGCACGGCGCAACTCCCGCACTATCCGTCGTGTCATCGCCTATCTTTGCGGGCGCAGGCTGACGATGACAGTGATGTTCTCGCGCCACTGCGGGTGGACTGCCTGTGGCGTCCTGGCGATGGCGATTGGATGCTGCTGGGGCGTCGTGAAGTCAGCGCCTCCCTCGCCGGCAACGGTGCCGACCGGGCACGTGAAGCGATAGCGCAAGTGGTAGAGATGGCCAGTGTGCACATCGGGCGTTTCTCACGCAGTGCTGACTATCTTGAGGCGCCCCGTGAGCCGGTGCAGGCGATTGATCGCTTGTCGAGCCTGACCCTGTTGGATGGCCTGGCCTGGCGTCATCGCCACAATGCGAGCGCTAATACCGGCATTCTGGAGGAGGCCAGGCGCCCCTTTGTGCAGCGCTTGGCCGATAGCCTGTTGGCCAACGCCGAGCGCAACGCCCTGAAAGTGCAAGGGCGGGGTATGTCCTATGCGCAACTGCACGCTTATAGCGTTGCGATCCAGGAACGCTTGCAACCCTTGCTTGAAACCTCGACCCCAGGGTTGACGGTGGTCGGCATCTCGTTGCCCAAAGGCACTGCGCTCTATGCAGCGATCCTGGCGGTGATTGGTTGCGGTGCGGTGTACCTGCCGTTGGACCCGAACCATCCTGTCGAACGCCGTGCGGCCATCCTCAAGCATGCCGGTGCCAGCCTGCTGATCCAGGACACCGAGGCAGACAACCCGCTACCGGGCCTGGCTACCCTGGATATTGGCCATCTGGACTTCTTCCACCACGGCGCCAAGGGCTACAGCCGTGTCGCCCTGGCCCCGGATCAGAGCCTGTTGCGCGTAGCGCTGGACGGTTCGGCACCCTGTGTGGCGATCTACACGTCCGGTACCACCGGCCAACCCAAAGGCGTGTTGCTCACAGTCGACAACTTGAGCCACTTCTGTGCGTGGTATGCCCGTTACGTGGAACTGGACCGCCATAGCCGCGCCCTGCAGTTCTCGACCATCAATTTCGATGCATCGCTGCTGGATATCTTCCCGACGCTGATCCAGGGTGGCGAGTTGATCGTGCCCACCGAAGACCAGCGCCGCGACCCGGTGGCGCTTGCTGAGTTGATCCAACAGGAGCAGGTCACCCACGCCTTTTTGCCGCCGGCTTTGCTCAGCATCATCCAGCTTGAATCGCTGTACGGCATGCAGCACTTGGTGACGGGCGGCGATGTGTGCGAACCCCACGTGATCGAACAACTGGTTGGCCATTGTGCACTGCACAACATCTATGGCCCCACCGAGACCACGGTGCTCGCCACCTGCCGTACCTTCCAACGGGGGGACAACAATCGCAACCTGGGCGTACCGATTGCCAATACCGCGATTTACCTGCTGGATGAGCACGGCCAACCGGTAGGCGAAAATGACAGCGGTGAAATCCACATCGCCGGGCCAGGGGTGGGCGCCGGTTACCTGGGCGCCTTGCAAATGACGGCCGAACGCTATCGGCTGCACGAGTTGCCCGATGGCCAGTGGGTGCGCCTCTACCGTACCGGTGACCTGGCGCGTTGGACCGAGGAGGGCATCCAGATCATCGGGCGCCTGGATAACCAGGTGAAGATCCGCGGTTTTCGGGTGGAGCCGGAAGAGATCGAACACCTGCTGCAATCGAGCCAGTTGTTCCGGCAACTGGCGGTGGTCATCGATCACCAGCGCCGCATCCTGGCGTTTTTCTCCCAGCCCCAAGAGGGCGAGGGCCAGGCGGCCAGCGAGCAGTTGCAGGCCTATGCGCTCAAGCATTTGCCCGACTACATGCGCCCCAGCGCCTATTGCCTGCTGGACCGGTTGCCGGCCACGGCCAATGGCAAGGTCGACCGCAAGGCCCTGAGAGACCTGCCGGTCAACTACAAGACGCAAGGGCCGCGCCTGGCTCCCCAGAACGCCACCCAGGCGCAGTTGCTGGAGCTGTGGTCCAGGCTGCTCGACTTGCCTGGGCCGGACATTTCCGTAGATGACAGTTTCTTCAATCTGGGTGGCCATTCGATCCTGTTGTCGCAGATGCTCATGGGGATTCGCGAGGCGTTCGGCAAAGGAGTCTCGATCAACCGTTTTATTGAGCAACCCACCTTGGTCAACCTCGCCAACCTTATTGACCAGGACGTCGAGGCCACTGCTACGGTCAGTCCGCAGGCGCTGCAAGACGCCATGATCCGGCCTGAGCTGGAGGTACTGCCCATCAGTCGATTGGGCAACGTACATAAAGTCATCGTGACCGGTTCCAACGGGTTCCTGGGTGTGCATATCGTCGAGGCCCTGCTGGAACTGGGCAGCACCGAAGTGGCGTGCCTGGTGCGCGAGTCCGGCGGCATGAGCGCGCAAGAGCGCTTCGAGGATGCGCTGATCCAGAACCGCCTCGAACATCTGGACCTGAGCCGGGTCAAGGTCCTGGCGGCGGATATCAGCAAGCCGCGCCTGGGGTTGTCCGAGCAGGACTATGAATGGCTGGATCGTGAATACGGCGTGTTGATCTACAACGCGGCCAACGTCAACCACGTGCTCGACTACGAGTCGCTGGTCAAGGACAACGTCACGCCGGTGCTGGAATGCCTGCAATTGTGTGAAGGGCGCAGCAAGAAAATTTTCAACTTCATTTCCACCCTGTCGGCCTCCAGCACGGTGGACGAGCAGGGCCGGGTATTGGAAGAACCGCCTGCCTTCACGCCGCCCATCTACATCCGCAATGGTTACAACCTCTCCAAATGGGTGGCTGAGCGCATCTTGTGGAACGCCAGTGAGTCGGGGGTGTGGGTCAATCTCTATCGCCCTGGAAACATCGCGTTCAATACGCGAACCGGTGTGTGCCAGCCTCATCAGAACCGTTTGATGCTGATGCTCAAAGGCTCCTTGCAGCTTAAGCAAGTGCCCGAACTGGCGCTCAACTTCGACCTGATGCCGGTGGACTTCCTCGCACGCTTCATTGCGTTTCACGCCAGCCGTCATAACCGCACCAAAGCGGTGTTCAACTTGCACAACCCGCTGCCTTTGACATGGGCTCACTATCTGGAGGCGTTCCGCACGGCCGGTCACGATTTCCAGATGGTCCCGGTGACACAATGGCAGCAACGCCTGTCGGCCATCGACAGTGATAACGCGTTGTTCGGCGTGGTCGGTTTTTACCTCAATGGGTTTGAAGAAGACATTGGCGATATCTCGATGATCGAGTACCGCAATGCACTCTCAGGCATCCAGAGCATGGGCGAAGACTACCCAGCCAAGAACAGTGAGTTGCTGCAAAAAGGCTGTGACTACCTCAAGCAAATCGATTTCATCTGAGCAAAAAAAAGGAGCTTACCCATGCAACATTTTGAACCCGATACCCTGGTCCGTAATCCAGTCGGCAACCCTGTCGTCGCCAGCGTCAGCGTGAATGGCGATGCTCGCAGTGTGTGGAATGTCGTCGGAGATTTCGCCGGTTTCACGAAGTTTATTCCGGCCTTGTCCCATATCGAGATGACGGGCGAGGGCGTGCGCTCGGTACGCAAGAAGCTGTTCAAGGACGGCAATGTCGTGATTGAGCAACTCAACAGCCATGACGATCAAGCCATGACCATGACCTGGTCGCTGATCTACACCTCGCTGAACATCGGTAACCTGTGGGCGCTGATGGAGGTGGTGCCACAAGGCCCGAACCAGAGCCTGGCGACCTGGACCATCATTGGCCAGCCCTACACGGGCGGCAAGGAAGACGTACCGGCGTTCGAAGCTTTCCTGCAAGGCTTTGCCGATGACGCGATGAAGAACGTACAGGCGCTCTTCAACTGACATAGGAAGAGCAGGCAGTGGCTGATTCCGTGGCGAGGGAGCTTGCTCCCGTTGGGGCGCGAAGCGACCCTGAGAATAGGACTGCTGCGCAGTCCAGCGGGAGCAAGCTCCCTCGCCACAGAAGCGTTCTGCTGTTTTAAGCGTTAGTTGATGGCCTGATCAATCCCCGCCTGCAAGGCCTGGCTCTCACTGTGCCCACCCGCGCGCAGCGGGCCCAGGTTGAAGGCTTGGTCATTGCGTGTGGCGTCGTCGTGTTTCTGGGTCAGTTCGTCCTTGGCACCCAGGGCCAGGTTGACCGGTGACTTCGAAACGTTCAGCCCGACATCGGCGCGGTAGTCGCTGCCGGCCAGTGTGGTTGCCGTCACCTTGGAGCCACCCAGCTCAACCTTGCCATTGGGCGAACTGATCCGCGCGCCCGTAAGCTGGGTATCACCCTTGACCTGCAGGTTGACGCCGTGGCTCGCGCGAATGCCTGACGCCTGGGTGACGCTGTCCTTGGCCACATGGCTGACATCCAGATACAGAGTCGGGGTGTAGCTGGTGTTGCCGCTCTTGTCGCCGAACAACACGCTTTCGGCGGTATTGGCCACCTTGCTGCCGGTGGTGTCTTTGCCACTGACGGTGTAGCTGTCGCTGGTTTTTGGCCAGACCTTATCCTTGAAGCCAGACAAGCGCGTGCCCAGGGCATCGGTCTTGTCTGCCAGGTATGCCTTGGCCTTGTCCACGCGGGTACCGAAGGCGCCACGGGGTTCCGGGTTCACATCGTAGCTGCCACTGCGAGTGAGTTTTTCGCCCAAGCGTTCCTTGGCATTGACCACGCTGTTGACCACGCTGTCCTTGGCCGAAGCCAGGTGCCCGGTGCCTTTGTCGACGACGTTCTCCAGCTTGTCGCGATGCTTGTCGAACGCGCCTTCAGCCTTGGCTTGTACCTTGTCCTTCAATGGGCCGCTGGCTTTGGCCAGCTTATCCACCACCCCCGGCTGGTTTTTTTCGACATCCAGCCTGGCGTCGACATTCACCTGAGTGCTGTTGACCTGGTCCTTGCGGCTTTCGACGACGAGGTCGCCGCCCACCGTGCCATGTACCTTGTTGGCGTCGATACGCGCTCCGGCCAGATGGGTATCGCCGGCACTGTTGAGGGTGACGTCACCCGCTGTGATCACGCTGTTGTGCTGCGTGGTGCCTTGCAAGTAATCCACATCGACCTTGGCCCGCGCATTGATGCCGCGCTGGGTCTTGGGTGTCTCATGTTCACCGGCGTCGGCCAGGGTGGTTTGGCCGACGCTGCCCCCTGCGCCCAGGGTGACGCCCCAGTTGCCACGGGCCTGGTTCGATTGCGCAGACTCTTGCAGGATGCCTCCGTTTTGCGCATCCAGGCTAACGCTGGCTGCGCTGACCTGAGTGCCCTGCAAGTGGATGGCATCGGTTGCATCAGCGCCGCTGGCGAGGCTGACCTTGCCGCTGCTGTGCAACTGCCCGACGACGGCGCTCTGGTCGTTTTCCGCTACTTTGCCAATGTTGAAGTTGGCGCTGAGGCTGCCGGTCTTGCTGCTGCTTTCGGCGCTGCTGGTCTTGCCGGCACCGAGGGTCAGGCCACCGCCCAGGTTGCTGCCGTTGCTGACGTGGCTATCGGTGGCGGCTTGCAGGTTTAGCTTGCCGCCGGCATTGAGGCTGATATCGCCAGCCTTCGCGCCCGTACTGCCGATCTGCGTGCCTTGCAGGGTCATGTCAGCGCCGCTGCTGAGCTTGACGGGGCCGCTGCCCTGGATGGTCGCGACCTGGGCCTGGCTGTCCTGGGTGTCCAGGCGCTTGTTATCCAACTGCACGCCGGCACCGAGGTTGACGTTGCTGCCATTGGCGCCGGGCGCGGTGCCCACCGTCAGTGAGCCGTTGCCGCGCAGCGTGCTGCTGTTTTTGCTCTGGGTGTTGGTGGCCTGGTTGAGCGCCAGCTCACCGTCGGTCTTGAGGTTGACCCCGGCCTGGCCGCCGTCGAACTGGCTGCCTTCATAACGAGCATCGCCCTTGGCTTCGATGCTCACGCCTTGGCTGGCCACATAGCTGCCGACCACCGCCGTGCTGCTGGACTCGCGCACATCGCTGCTGCCGCCCAGGCCACTGCCGCGCACATTCAGGTCTTCACCGGTGGTGGTATAGACTCGCACGCCAGCCTTGGCGTCCACGCCTTGCTCGCTGCTGCTGTGGGTGTTGGCCGCTGCGGTAGCAACGTGCTCGCCCGCCTTGATGTTCAGCCCGCCCTCGGTGGCGCGGTACTGGGTGCCCTCGTCCTGCAAGGTGCCGGCCGCATTGACCTGCACCGTGGCGCCACTGAACTGGCTGACCACTGCGGTGCTGCCCTGCGTTGTGCCGGTTTTGTTCGTGTGCCCGACTTCCACATCCAGGCCGACATTGGGTTGCTCGAATGCATCCAGCAAACCGGGCTGATGGAACTTGGCCTGGGCCACGCCCTCGACGGCTTTTTCGATCGGGCGGGTAATGCCTTTGTATTCCACATTGGCGCCGACATCGGCGGTCCAGCCGTTTTCCTTGTGGGTGCTGGTCTCGGTGGAATGGGCGGCCTGGTTGTCGATCTGGCCAGCGTTGACCTGCAGCCCGGCGCCGGCCTTGGCCTGTGCACCCTCGCTGGTGAAGGTGTTGCCAGCGTTGATGGTCAGCTTGCCGGCCGCGGCCACGGTGCTGGTTTGCGCAGTGGTTTTTTCAGCGGTGTCTTGGCTGCTTTGGTGGCTGAACTGAGCGCCACTGCCTGCCCGATCAATGCCGCCGGTGTAGTAGAAACTGCCGCCGGTGGCGGTTTTGTCGACGGCTTCGGTGCGCTTGTCGTGGGCGGCCAACAGCTCGACGTTTTTGCCGCTCAGGCTCGCATCGCCTTCGGTGGCCTGGAGGTTGGACCCGGTGATGCTGACATCGCCTGCGGCGTTAACCGCCACACTGGCGCCTTTAAGGCTGGAAGCCTGTTGTTGCGTGGTGTCGGTCTGGCGGGTTTGCTGCTGGTCTTCATAACTCAGGCCCGCACGGTACTGGCGGCTGACACCCTCGGTTTCCTTGGCGTAGCCATCGAAGCCACGGCTATGGGTGCGAGTGGTTTCGTGGGTGGTGTTCTCGGCGGCAACGACCTTGATATCGCCCTTGGCATCCGCTTGCAGTTCACCCGCGGCGGACACCTGGGAGCCACTGACGGTGATGTCCTTGGCACTTTGCAGCTTGAGGTTGCTGTCCGAGCGCAGGTTGCTGGCAACCACGGTGCTGTCCTTGAGGTTCTTGCGGCTTTCGTCCTTGGAGATACCGAAGAACTTGCTGTCATTGCTGTAGCGGTTGTCGTGGGAGGTGTCCTGGACGCCGTCGATCACCAGCGAGCCTTTGTCACTGATGACGCTGGCCTGTTTGCCGCCTCGGGCCTGGCTGCCGCTGATGCGCACGTCGTCGGCCTTGACGATCAGCTTGCCGTCGGCGTTGACCTTGCTACCAGTGTTCGACGTCTTGCCCTGGTTACCGTCGCCTTGCTTGCCGAAGAAGCTGCCACCGGTGAGGTCGCCGGAGTAGGCATTGTCGCTGCTGCTCTGGGTACGGCTGGCGCTGGCGATTTCCACGTGCCGGGCGGCCAGTTGGATATCGCCGGGGGTTTTCAGCTCGGCGCCTTGCAATTGCAGCTTCTGTTGGCTGGTCAGCTCCAGTGTCTTTCCGGCCTTGAGGCTGCTGGTGATGCTGCGTTGTTCGCTGCTGGATTTATCCCAGTTGGCTTTCCACAGGTGCTTGCGATGGTTGCCCTGGTCGCGGGTTTCATGGGTTTCGGTGGCGGCGTTAACGTGCAGGTTGGCACCGCTGTCGACGCGCAGAGTGTTGCCCGCTTCCACATGGCTGGCTTTGATCTCGGTGTTGGCACCGGAAGACAGCGCCGCATCCTGTTGCGCCACAACCTTGTTGCCGTGCTGGCGCGAGTCTTTGTCGGTGGTGGTGCGGTCGTAGGTTTCGTAGGTGAACAGGAAGTTGCTGTTGTTCCACTGTTCACGCTTTTCCTGGAGCTTGCGGCTTTCCAGGCTGCTGAGGGTCAGGTTGCGGCTGGCGTCGAGTTTGACGTTGCGCCCGCTGACGTCGGTGGCGGCCAGGCTCAAATCCTTGGCGCTGTCCAAGTCGATATCGCCCTGGCGGCTGTGCACGCCAGCGCGAGTGGCGTCGAGGCTGTCGGCGCGCACCTGGCCGCTGATATCAAGGTCGCCGGCCGAACTGATCTTCACCCCGTCAGTGCCTTGCACCTGCACGCCGCCCACGCGTACACCGGCGCCTTCGGCGGTGCTGATGATATTGATGCGCCCGGCCTGCATTGCGCCGAACAGGCGCGCGTCGATGCGTTGGTCCTGGGTCTTGCTGGCCGGGTCCACCTGGCGTACCTGCCCGCTGGCGAAATCCACCTGGTTGCGGCCGACGGTGAGGTTCAATTGATCGCGGGCACTGAGGCGACCTTCGCTGTCGATGCGCGGCGCGATCAGGTTGATGGACCCTTCGCGGTTGTGCAGGCCCTGGCCTTGCACTGTCAGTTGGCCGTTGGCATCGCGGGTGCTCAAGGCTTGCAGCTTGCCGTCGTTGAGTTCAGGGCGGCCCACCACCAGGTTGGCATTGGGCGTGTTGATGAAACTGCCGCCATTCACCGAAATGCCGTTAGGGTTGGCCAGCACGTAATCGGCCGCCTGGCCGAAAATCTCCTGGGCGCCGTTGAGGGTCGAGGCGTTGCGGCTGATCACTTCGTTGAGGATCACGCTCGCCGCCTGGCCCTGGAACTGCGGGTTGGCGGCCAATTGCCCGGCAAGTTGGGACTGGCCGGCCTGCAAGGCGTTGTTCAACACCAGGCCCTGGCGGTCGACGTTGTAATCCAGGAACTGGTTATGGGACAGGCCACCGGCGTTCGGCGCGACGATGTTGACGATGGGGACGCCGCCCTGGTTTTGCAGCTGCGGCGTACCGCCAGGGCCTTCGACGACGGTCAAGCCTGCGGCGAGCGCGAGCTGCGGCAGCAGGAAGAGACTAGCGATGGCCCAGCGCAGTTTGCCCTGGGGTGAAAGGTGGAAGCTGTGTGGAGTAGTCGGCATAAATAATCTCGCTCTGTGTTGGCTGATCCACGACGCGCGTTGTTCGTTGCAACGCTGCTGGGGTGGTCAGGTACGGCGGTGACTCAGGCTAAAAACAGGTAATTGGCTCATCGGTGCACACTCATATCTGCAAGCTAAGGCGCGTCAGCCAGACCTCCGGCTCCTGGCGAAAACCTGTGGGGGTGTTGAGGTTGCGTTGGTAGTCGATGTCGAGCTGTACGTTCTTCCAGCTCAGGTTGAGCCCCGCGCTGGCGCCGCTCAGGCGTTGGCTCTGGGCGCCGTGTTCGTGCTTGACCCAGCCGTTGTCCAGGCCCAGGCGCGGGGTGAGCTTCACCGGCAAGTCAGTGTTGAGCGGCAGGCGCAAGGTGTTGCGCCAGACCGCGCCAATGGCACCGGAACTACTGTTTTCGCGGTAGCCGCGCACGGCCGAGTCGTCGGTGATCAGCAACTGTTCGATGGCGGGCAACGCATCCGGGCTGTACTGCACCGACAACTGGCTCTGCCACTGCCATGGCTGCGCTGCCCATTGGCCGTTGCGCCATTGGGTGAGGTTGGCGCGGTACTTTTGAAACTGCGCCTTGGGCCGGTTTTTCTGCACCTGGTCGGCATCGCGATCGGCGCCGAACCAGGTCAGGCCCTGGGCGTAATTGACGTCCAGGTTCCACACCGCGCTGTTGAGCCAGAACAGGTTCATGCCCGCTTCGGCTACGGTCAGCGTGGGGCTTTGGATGTCCAGGTGTACCTTCTGTAGGTAGCTGTCGACGTCTTTGTAGGCCAGTTGCAGGTTGGCGCTGAGTTGGTGGCCCTGGTCGCGCCACAACACACGGTCGCTACGCAGGCTGACCTGATCGGTGCGGCCACTGTTGTAAAACGTGGCGCGGCTGAGTTTGAACGGCGAGCGGTATTCGGCATGGCTGGCGAACAGGCTGTAGGTCCAGTAACCGTAGGGGATCGAGTAGAACAGGCTGTGGCTGCGGCTGTAGCGCGGCCCATGGTTGAGCGTGTCGCTGAAGCTCAGGTTGAGCGAGTCGTTGATTTGCAGCGGGCTGTCCAGGCTCAAGTTGATCGTATTGCGATCACGCCCGGTGCCGGCGCTGCCGAGGTTATCCACCCCCAGGCCCAGGGCCCAGCGCGAGGCACTGCTGCGCGAGCGCAGGATGATGCGCGACGCGCCCGCGGTGCTGCCTGGGGCGATGTCGGCCGTGAGGTCCACCGAGCGCAGGCGGTTGAGCTGGTCCAGGCCCTGTTCCAGATCTCGCAGGTTCAGTGGCTTGCCGAGCATCCCGGGGAATGCCCCACCCAATGACACCGGCAGGCTCTGGTCGGCCAGTTCGATGGCCTCCAGGTAGCCTTCTTCGACGTGAATATCCAGCGGTTGCCCGGCGGCGGGCGCGCTGATCAGGTAGGGGCGGCTGGCGATATAACCGGCCTCGACATACAGCCGCGTAATCTCGGCCAGCAGGCGGTTGATCTGGGTGACGCCCATGCAAGGCGCCACGTAGGGCTCGATGTGTTTGTCCAACTCGGCACGGCTGAACAGCGTGACCCCGGCCAGGCGCGTACCGCTCAAGGGCCAGCAGCGTTCGTCCTTGGCGATGTCTGTTGGCAAGGCCGGTGTGGCCGCTGGCGTACCGAAACTGCCACGTTGCATCTGGCGTTGGCGCTGCTCCAATTGTAATTGCTGCAGGTCGCGTTGCTGTTGCTGTTGCAAGCGCAGGGCTTCCTGGCCTGGCTGCGGCGCCTCGGCGCCAGCCACGGGCAGCGCCCACAGGCAGAGCAGGGCAATGCCCAGGTTCCGGGTACAATTCAAGTGTCCGGTTGAGAGCTGATTTGGCACTCGACATCCTTAACGTAGAAATACACACGATCCACACCGCACGAGCTAAACCTTGAACTCAGCGCAGACTTGCCCCACTTGAGTGAGTGCTGAACGGTTTGTTACATCGCCGTAGGATTTATTGCACATTCTGTAAGAAAAATCGTGTGATGCAGTGCTCAAATGCACAAATTCAGTGCGCGAATGGGCGTCTCAGCCCAAAAAACCTGATTTTTCAGGAGGCGGGAGGGGGCGGCGCGGTTTTGATTGTTGTCTGGGCTTCACCTAATCGGCGTGCCGCGGCGAGGAACTGAGTACCTTGCCCGGTTGCCAGATTAGGCTTTTGAATCCATTGGATATTCTGTAGCCTTGCGCAGCTTTAAGCTGTCCCCGTGCTTGATGAACAAAAACACTTCGTCCGGCGGCGCCCGAAGGGCTCCTGAGCCGGTGGTACACTCGACTTTCGCGCTACTGCGCCTGCAGGTCTTGCGAACATGACGCACATTTCCGAACGCCTACTGGTTCAAGCTCACCTCGACGCCAAGCAGCCCAAGGTCCTCAGCGCTGCCGAAGAGGCGAGCCTGCGAACCGCCATCGCCGCCGAGCTCAAGGCTCAGGACGCGGTGCTGGTTGCCCACTTTTATTGCGACCCGGTGATTCAGGCTCTGGCCGAAGAAACCGGTGGTTGTGTTTCCGACTCCCTGGAGATGGCGCGCTTTGGTGCCGCTCACCCGGCCAAAACCGTACTGGTGGCTGGCGTGCGCTTCATGGGCGAGACCGCCAAGATCCTTACGCCTGAAAAACGCATCCTGATGCCTACCCTGGAAGCCACGTGCTCCCTGGACCTGGGTTGCCCGGTGGATGAGTTTTCCGCGTTCTGCGATCAGCACCCCGAGCGCACCGTGGTGGTCTATGCCAACACCTCGGCGGCGGTCAAAGCTCGGGCGGATTGGGTGGTGACTTCCAGCTGCGCGCTGGAAATTGTCGAAAGCCTGATGGACAACGGCGAGACCATTATCTGGGGTCCGGACAAACACCTGGGCACCTACATCCAGCGCCAGACCGGTGCCGATATGCTGCTGTGGGACGGTGCCTGCATCGTCCACGAAGAATTCAAGTCCAAGCAGCTCGAAGACATGAAGGCGCTGTACCCGGATGCGGCAATCCTGGTGCACCCGGAGTCACCGACTTCGGTGATCGAATTGGCTGACGCGGTGGGTTCCACCAGCCAACTGATCGCTGCGGCGCAACGCTTGCCGAACAAGACCTTTATCGTCGCGACCGACCGCGGCATCTTCTACAAGATGCAGCAGTTGTGCCCGGACAAAGTCTTTGTCGAAGCGCCTACCGCCGGTAACGGTGCAGCCTGTCGCAGTTGCGCGCACTGCCCGTGGATGGCAATGAACACACTGGAGCGTACGTTGCAGTGTTTGCGTGAGGGCAGTAATGAGATCTTCGTGGAACCAGCGGTGATTCCCCAGGCGGTACGACCGCTCAAGCGCATGCTCGACTTTACCCAGGCAGCACGATTGAAACTGGCCGGCAACGCCTGAACACAAATCAAAATGTGGGAGCGGGGGGGGGGGGGGGGGGGGGGGGGGGGGGGGGGGGGGGGGGGGGGGGGGGGGGGGG